>JABWBM010000205.1 GCA_013360495.1 Planctomycetaceae bacterium | reverse complement strand
GGTTCGTATCCCTGCGGTCATGCGCGCCATTCTACGTGATTTTCGCTGGTTGACATCCCTAGTGCTGCCGATAAGACACGAGTATCTGCTCCCCGCTGGACTTGCTTTCGGGCCTCTGGCGGGGTTGTTTGTTGGCCCGAAGACGTTGCTATACTGCTGCCCATGCCGGACAGCCCCAACCTCAATGCCGTGCTCCTGTGCGATGCGGCCGTATCGACCGGGAAATGGAATCTGATCGGCATTTTCAGCGCGATCATGCCCAAGCAGGTTCCCTTTCTGCATCACTTTCAGATTTATGTGCGCGTGGCCGATATGCATACCAGCGGGCGGCTCAGGATGGACATTTCGCGCTCGAATGGAGACAATGGGGAAAAGGAAGAGTTGTGGTCTGCCGAGATTGAACTGCGGACGTCATCGACGGAACACGCGATGGCGAAACTCGTGGAGCTTGGCTGTCCGGTGCAATGCATCTTCCCCGACTACGGGGTATATGACATTACCGTGCGGCACATAGGCGGAAAGAAGAGCGAGCACATCATCGGAAACACAACGTTGATCGTGACTCGTGGCAAGGAGGCATAGCCATGTCAAACGTACTGGACAAGAAACTTGATGGAACGGCGCGGCATAAGGATCGCGGCGGAAAATGGCATCAAGAAAAAATAGAGGTGGTCGTGACGATTACCGAAAGGTCGCTTGTGGATGATGCCGCCGACAGCAAACTGGTGCAGGACTCGCGTAAGGAAAGGGGTAAACGGAAACCCTACGACGCGGTTCGTAAGGAGCTTGGGCTTGACGAATGAGCTACGCGCTTATTGTCAGTCCTGCTGCCGCGCGTGACCTCAAGAAGCTCAAGAAGTCGATCAGCAAGGCCGACCTCCTGAGGATTGATGAGGTCATCTTGAGCCTTGCCGATAACCCTCGCCGTTCTGGCGCCGAAAAACTCACAGACGTTGACGCATACCGCATACGAAGCGGAAACTTCCGCGTGTTGTTCTCCATTGACGACAATGAACAGGCCGTAACGATTGAAGCGGTCAAGGATCGCAAGGACGCATATCGTTGATAGGCAGGCTTATACGGCTAAAGGTCCGGCGTATCGGACGTACCGTGGCTGAAGAAATCGAAATGCTCGTCAACGGGTCTGCGAATTTCCGCTTCAAGCCGCTCGATCTCGTCCCGAAAAGTCACATCCAGCCGCTCGGCGATGTCTGCATCCTTGGGCCTGATGGATTCAACCGAATCGCGTAGTTCTCGGAGAAACTGATCACGAATGGTATCGCACTCAGCGCGCCAACCGGTGATGATCTCCTCGCACGTTTCCTTGTATTGATCGCGGAGCGCCGTCACACGGATGTTGCGAGCGAACTGAGCGTCGCGTGTGAAATCACCACTTTTTTCCCAGTAGTCATAGAGGGTGCGATGCGGCCCCTTCGTCCTACTGAAAATGCTTCGTGCGTGCGGCTTCGTCCAATGGTTCTCGAACACGGTCTGCAACGCCGGCCACCCCTGCTTGATATGCGGCGCATTGCCACCACCCGATTTGACGCATTTCCACATGTAATGCATCTTTTCGCGAAGGCCAAGGAAAAAGATAGCGTAGTCGGGGAAACGCGCACGAAGGCGCCGGCGAAGCTCTGCCGTCCCGTCATCGAGGCGCTCATTGAACTTTTTCCCCTTGAGCACCTCGCTGATGTCGTCAGCGGTCATGGGTACACTGCTACTGCCACGCCGGATATAGAACCGATCATCCTGCTCCACGCGATGCAGGACGCCATCGTTATGCACCCGAATCACGAGTACGTGTTTTCCGTTGCTCAATGGGATGCAGTGCTTGTCGAGGGATCTGAGCTTGGGAACGATGTTTGCGTCCATGACGCTTCTAAGCCGCTCCTCGGTATCTTGGTCGAAATCAATCCCGACTACCTGCTTGTCGACCGTTTTCTGTTCCGGATCGACACCGAAGATCAAGTAGCCGCCAGTGGCATGGGCAAAGGATGACAATTCCTTGCAGAGCGTAACTTTCGCCTTTTCTCTCGCACCGTTGGATCCACTGCTTTTCTCGCCAAGGTTGAGATCCAGCTTGTAGTCAAGGCGCTCGTCCTCAAGTATCTTGTCCACCATCAACGCCTCGATGTCGCGCTGGGTGAGCGATGATAAATCCTGATGATCGAAGGCTGAGAACGGTGGCATGGTCGCTTATCATAGCATGGCGGCCTTGGCGTTTTTTCACCCTTCACCTCGAAAACCGCGCCAGGGATTTTTTTAGCCGGCTCCTGCTTTCCGCCGGCCACTATCGCCAACAAAGCCATATCGCATCAGGGTTTTTCGTCATCCGGCGTAGGAATCGCGTCAGGGGCATCTTTTTCTCCCATCAATTCTACGACGCTGTGAGCCGCACCGTAGTGAGCCGCGACAACCTGGGCAACGAGATGGAATATGTGTACGACGCCAACAGCAACAACGTGAAGACGATCATCCGCGAGGTCAACGGCCTCACGGGCGCCATCGAGATCGCGCATACCGAGTCCGACTACGACTTCCTTGACCGCCGACTCAGGTTCCGCGATACGCGCTATGATTATGTCACCTTTAACTTCGACACGGAGACGGAGACCAAATATGACGGCTGGTCCAGAGTGACCACCAGCATCGACGCCGCCGATGTGCAGGTCTCCATGACCTATGACCTGCTCTCGCGCTCGGTAAGGAGCACGCGCAAGCCTTCGACCGATCCCGCGACATGGGCCATCACCGAAACGCTCTATGATGACGATAGCCGCGTGACCATCCGGCGCATCGCCAACGATCCGCAGACGCTCACAAGCTGGCAGGAAACGTCTTACGACTTCGATGAACGTAGCAGAGCGTTCGCAACACGCAGGGCCGACGGCGACATCTGGAAGATGGACTTCGATGCCAACAGTAACGTCATCTCCACGGAAGACCCGCTCGGCACACGCATTATCAATGCTTACGATGAACGCAACCTGATCGTCACCCGCCATATCGAGCGCGGCCTCGGCATCATGGGAGTCACGGATGAGGACTATGCGTTCGATGGGCTGGGCAGGCTTGTGGCACAGAGCAATCACGAGGGCCAGAAGTTCATCTCATCCACGCAATGGCAATACAATACGTTATCGCTTCCTGAGAGCCAGACGCAAACGATCGCGGGCTATTTCGGCGATATCGTCGATGTGCAGACGCTTGACCCCAACACCGGCCTGACCACGCTCTATAATTCCTTCACCACCCGCCATGAATACGATGAAACCGGCTTCGTGATGGCGCAAACCGATTGGGACGGCAGGCGCATCCGCCATACGCGCGACGATCTCAACCGTTTGGCATCATCCTACGATGAGTCCAACGATTACCTGATCGCCGAATATGTTTACTCCGGCCCGGGCCGCTTGATCCAGGCCACCAACGCCGACGGCTCCATCACGACCTACGAGTACGAATCGGCTGGCTGCGGCTGTGGCGGTTTCACCAACTTTATCGAGCGCGTAGCCTCGGTGGATGCCAATGGCCGTTCTCTCTTCGGCACGGATAGACGGTACGACATCCTCGGGAATGTTACCGCCGAGCGCCACGATCAGGATGGCGGCATAGGTAATGTCTTCCGTTACGATGACATCTATCGCCTCGAAGCCAGCTACAGCGGCGTGAATCTCAACGGCGCGAACCTCGACACCTTCGCGAGCCAAAGCAGCACGCCAACGGTATTCTCCAGCAAAACCGCGTACAGCCTTGATCCCAAGGGAAACAGAACGGGCGCGGAGGGAACCAAAGTCACCAATCAGTTTGGAACCACCATTAAGTCCACCAACTATGCCGTTTCCAGCGACAACATGAACCTCTATGGCTCTGTGGACGGCGAAACCTTTGATTTCGACGCTATCGAGCAGATGACCCGCGATCCGCAAACTGGTAACTACATGGCCTACGACTACAAAGGCCAGCTTGTGGCTGAATCCAAGCTGCCGCCATCGGGGCCGAACGGCACCATCGACATGCCGGATCGCGTGCATATGTATGACAACCAGGGCAAGGTTTTCAACACCGAGGCCCTTGGCGATATCGGCAATGGCCTCGAAAGCCTCGGCCAGACCATCATGGTCAGTGGCATCCCCTGTGCCGGCTGCGGCTGCTCCGGTGGCGGCGGCGACGACAAGACTTCGGAATTCGCGCTCGATCCCGATAACAACTGTGTCTGTGAACTGGTGCAATATGACTACGGCATCGTTCCGGGCGCTGGAGGCGGCGGCGGAACCCATCCTTTGACGGCGGCTATGCCGAATAGCGCGGCCAACTGCGGCAGAAATGGCATCAAGGAAGAGCGCATCACGGTCACCGTGGAATGCAGTGAAATCTGGGCGGAATATGTCCGCGTCTGGCACCACGACCAACTTGGCTCGTTGCTGGGAACCACCGATGAGGACGGCAACATCACGAACGTCTATGATTACACGCCCTACGGCGAGGTGATGCACAAGCCCATATCGCGGGACATGCCCGATGAAAACCCATCCCATACCGATCTGGGCGCCTATGTGCGCGTGACGGGCTTGAGCCAGATACTCACGTGGGCGAACGATATTGGCGATACCGCCACCTTTGTTGACCATGCCAACGGTCAGGGCACGATTTCCGCGCCGATTGCGGGTATCGACGCTGTCTCGGGGGCGCTGGATATCATCGATCCCGTCAATCAACTTCAGAACTTCCTGAACGCCGCCGGAACCGTGGATTTCCGTGTGGAGGAGTTCAACATCGGATATCTTGAAGGCGTGTGGGAGAGCGTGAGCTATAATAGCGGCACGATGAAGACCACGCTGATCGACAATCACGCGAGGTTCCAGGACGTCGATATCAACGGCAACTCGTGCAAGCCGGATATCACCAACGCCCTGGAGGTGAGCATTACCGTTGTGGATCAGATCACGGTTACGGTCAACGGCGACATCACGGCCATCGCGCAGGCTGGAGACCGCTACCGCGTCAACACCGATGCGCCTGCTCTGGCGGGCCGCTGGAGCAGTGCAAGCTACGATTCCGGCAGCGATACGACGACGCTTACCGCCGACCCATACTCCGATATTCCGCCAAACGTGGAGGGCAATAAAATCCTTCCCTGGACAACCTCCCCTACGTCGATGGACGTGATTTCTTCCAATGGAAACCAGGTCACCGTTAATGGAGATGCTACCGCCGTGGGGGGCGGGAATAGGCCCTTCAAACTCTTCCTGCCGCCGGCATTGAACGGTATAGACTCGGCGGGCTTGCCGCTCTGCGATGAGCTTGACCAGTATCCCGGCGGCCCGCGCTATCTCTTCGCCGGTTATCGCTACATGCCACCGCTATCGAGCGCGACGACGGGGTTAGGCAACTCCGGCTCAGGCTCCCATCACGCCTGGAACCGCGAATATAACCCCGGCATCGGCAGATGGACGACCACGGATCCGGCCGCTAGCCCGCTCGAGAATCTGATGG
>JABWBM010000029.1 GCA_013360495.1 Planctomycetaceae bacterium | reverse complement strand
TGCGGGATCCAACCGGGCAGGTTCGTGATGGAAATGGTTGTACCGCCCGCGAGGTTGATGCGCGCGACGTTGTGCAGATCCGTCGAACCCACGGTCGAGCCGATTACGTAGGCCATGTCGTTGAATTCGTCGTACACAATCGACGATTCGCGGCGGATATTCGGCGAGGTGAGCGACACCACGTTGCCGAATGTTCCGCTGGAAATGTCGATCGAAACCGCGAATGGCAGGTTCGCCCCGGCTGCCGTGCGCCCGCCGACGAGCAGCGCCTTGTCGCCGCTGTCATACACCAACGCCGAGCCGAAGGACCAGTCGGCGTTGAGTGACGGCACGGGAGTGATGATGTTATCGACGAAATCCCAGATCAGCGTCGGCGCGGGCCCGCCAGCTGAGTCGATGCCGCCGATGATCAGGATGCGCTCGTCGTCGAGCAAGAGCGCCTGATGGCCATAGCGCGGCACGAGGGCGAGACTCGCGCAATCGTGCAGTTCATAGGCACTCAGGAAGCAGTCCATGGCGTCGATGATCACGGTGCCCTTGAGGTCGGCGGTTGGGTTGCTCGCGTTGCCCGTCCCGCCGATCACGGCGACCTTGCCGTCGGGGAGCGCGACAGCCTTGGCATACGCAACCGGGTACGCTGCGCCGTTGACTTTGAAGCCGCCAAGCAGATAGGACTGGTCGTTGCCGCGCTCGTCGGGTTCCTCGCCCGCGTCGAAGGGAAGCTGGCGAACGATGGGGTTGCGCTCGGGCTGCGCCTCATCGGCGTCGCAGCCGTAGAAATGGACGGTCGCGCCTGCGATGGGCTGGCCGAGGCTGTTGGTCACTTGCACCTCGATGGGGCGCGTAGCACCCGCGTGCTCGCCCTCGCACTCGCCGGATTCGTCCTCGATCTCCTGAAACGGCACCTTGCGGCCGTCGCCATCGAGCTTGGTCACGGCGGGTGAAGCCATGTTCGTCGATAGTACGCTGTAGTTAATGGGCAGCGTGTCGAGCGGCAGCCCCGGCTCTGTCGGGTGCATCAGCGTCGCCACCAGCATGCCGGCGCTTGGGGTCTGCCCAATGATATCGGGAACTTGCGCGTAGCCTGAACTGTCGGCGGTCACCTGCGCCGTGGTGTCGTCGATGACGTCGGGGTGGTTGGTGTCGAAGGCCGAGCCGGGCAGCGTGAGGCGTAGATCGATCAGGGCCGGGCCGAGGGGTGTGTTCTGGCTGTCATAGGTTTGCAGTTCGATGCCGCTCAAGGTTTGGCCGACGTCCATGGCGAAGGGGCCCGGGCTGATCACCTCGACGCTCACTGGGCCGCTCACTACATGGCCGTGGAAACGCAGGTTGACGATCTTGCCAAAGAGTATGGTGTATGCGTCGATCACGAATTCGCCATCGGCGATGCCCGTGATGAAGGGCAGGCGCGCAAGGCCACTCATATCAGTCTGCGTAACCACCGTGGGACCACCCGACGCGGTGATGACGGAGCCATAGCCTTCGACCACCGCGAAGGTCACGGTGAGCGGCGTCACCGTTGGGAACGGCTCGCCGATTTCGTCCACCACCTGCACGTCGATGGGGCCGAGCTGCTGGCCCGGCGAGAGCAGCATGTCCTCGCCCGTGGGTGTGACGATCCCCGCCGGTTGCGGATCGGGCGAAACGGAACCCGCCGTATACGTCGCGGTGACGATGTCGTCGCCGTTCTTGAATCGCACCCGGTAATAGGCTTCCTTCGCGGGATCCACGAGGTCGTCGACAATGTGCGTCGAATTGAAATAGCCGAAGTCAAAGGCGTCGGAAAAGTCGGACTCATAGGCGCGCTCGACGCCCACGGTTCCAAAACCAGTGAACGCATTGGGGAAGTTGCTGATGCGGATTTCCACCTTGTCGGCATACACGCGCACGATCTCGACATTGGCGGCGCTGGGCGTCGGGCAGAGCGCGAAGGCCGTATTGACGCCGGATGCTATAGACGGAACCCCGCCCACCACGCCTCGCACGAAGATGGCGACCGGCTCGTTGGGTTCGAGCCCACCCGCGACGTAGCTCTCCGCCGAGCCGCCAAGCGTATCGATCACGTTACCGCTGTCGGGGTCGAGGACTTCGATCGAGTCATATGCAGCGCCGTTGTACCACGCGAAGGACGTGCTGCTGATGGTCGACGTCGCGCCATCGCGCAGGCCGTAAGGCGAGGGGAACGCGTCCACCGGCGTGAACTCCATCTCGACGGGCGACGTTCCCGGGCAGGAAAGCTCGACGACGATCGGCTCATAGCCATCCTCGGCGTAGATGTAGAACGCTTCCGGGATGCCGTCGTTATCTGCCGCCGTGGTGTAGGACGTGCCAAGGAAATTGAGACCGCCTGTGTCGCGCTCAGCGAACTGCGCGTCGCCCGCGATCACCTGCGCCGTCACCGATGCGCCCGCAACCGCGTTGCCATAGGCATCGATCACCTGATAGCGCGGCAACGTGGCGGCCACGGAATTACGCGCCACGTCCTCGCCACCGCCCTCGATAATGCGGATGGTGCTCGCGCCGGAAACTGACACGGGGACGACGGTTTGAGTCACGATGCCGCCGATGAACTGAGGCGTGACCACGATCTCCTGATTGCCGCTGACGAGGAAGGTGACGTAGCCGGTCAGCGCCTTGAAGCCGTTATCGGCGGCGATGAACGTGACCTCGTCTGTGAAGTTCCCCGCGCCGGAGATGACGACGTCAACGGTAGCAATAAAGTCGGTGACGTCGTTGCCGCCCTCGTCGACGGCCTGCAACGCGATGCTCACCGGACTGCCCACGGTGACGGGGCCGCTGGTGATCGTCGCGCGCGCGGCGACGCCCGTGGCCGAACCGCTCACGAGATTGAAGTCGTCGCTGGAGCCGCCGAAGACGGAAGCGGTCACGGTGACCGCCCCTGCCGCAGGACCCGCGGTGAGGCTTGGAGCGGTCGCATAGCCGCCGAGGTCGGTGATGGCTGCAGTGAACGATGCCCCCGCAAAATTGGCAGCGCCGCCGGTGACGGTGAAGGTCACGGTTTCGCCCGCGACGGGATCGCAGTTAACGTTCACCACCTGCGCGCGCAGGGGGGAGGTGAAGTCCTCGCCCACTGCGGCCGTCTGGCCGGAGCCTGACGCGGCGATCACGGTGCTCGGCGTCGTCGTGACGGTGATGGCGATGATGTCGGTGTCATCGAGCGGCGATGACAGATCGTCATCGGTAACGCTCAAACCGACATAGCTGTAAACACCAACCTGCCCGGCGATGGGAGTCCACGAAAACTGCGCTGACGTTGGTCCGGTTTGCGTGAAGCTTGCGCCTGAGGGCAAGTTGCTAAAAAAGAACGTGAGAGCGTTGCCTGGATCGGCGTCGCTCGCCGTCACGTCAAACTGCAGCAATTGATTGACAATGACGGTACGATTGCCGCTTGAACTGATCACCGGTGCTTGATTCACATTGTTGACGGAAATGGTGAACGATTCGCTATCCGAGAGGCCACCAAAGTCAGTGACGGTTACGCGCACGGTGTATGGGCTGCCCTGCGCCTGGCTGAAATCGGGCGTCCAGGTGAATTTGCCGGTGTAAGCATTGATGCTGGCGCCTGCGGGTAGCGGCCCGCCCGCGCCGTCATCTGCTGTGTAGCGGAGAATCTCGCCCGAATCGGGATCGTTGGCTGATGCAGTGAACTGTAACAGCGTATTTTCCGAAGTTGTTTTGTTGCCAATGGTGTTGAGTGTGGGAACCGCGGGACCGATACCGTTGCCGCCGAAGAGCACGCGGAAAGGCGTCGTCGTGTTGGAAGCATTGTGCGTGAATGTAACTTGGACGAGCTTCGCGCCTACCGTTTGAGGATCAAAATTCATGAAAAATACCGCTATATCCGATGGATCAAGCGGCGTCTGGAATCCGAATAGATTAATACCGAAATCGTCTGTGTCTCCGCCATCCAACTGGGGATCGCCAAGCTGCAACGGAACGGTTCCGGTATTTTTAATCGTGATCATGGTCTGAGAGAAAGGCGAACCGACATTGACATCGCCGAAATCGCGATCGCCGACAGGGGCGCTCCCGTTGACGACTACATTCATACTGGCGTCGGTCACCTGAATCGTCGGCAGCGCTCCGGTGCCGCTCGCTTGGAAGGTAAATGGTGAAAGATTGTTATAATCACCGAAATCAAAACGAACGGTGATAAGCTTGGAGCCAGCGGACTGTGGATCGAACGCTAACGTGAACGACGCCGAAGATTTCGGATTAAGAAACTGCGGGAAACTGGTCGTATCGAGAACGAAATCTGCCGCGTCCCCCGATTCGATGATTGGCATACTTAACCCGAGTTTTCCTAGCCCTTCATTCTTCACCACGATAGCGAGTGCTGGGGTCGGGCCATCGTCAAGACTCCAAGTCCCAAAGACGCGGCCGTTCGCTGGCATCGCTCCATTGACTATCTCTGGATCTGTCGCGGTATCTTCGTAGACGTGCTGGTCTATGGGGTAAAGAAACGGAAATCTTGCAAGACCACCGGGACCATTCTGATTGATGTCGGTGAAGTGTCCACCGCCAAAAAGCGCTGCATTCCCGAATTCAAGCGCGTTGACCGCGCCGCCGGTGGCTTCCGGATTCCAGTATTCCGGCGATGCGTCGATTTCGTCCACCGCTGCGAGATTGAGTCGGGACAGCCCGCCCACGGAATCGAAATCGCCGCCAATAAAGATCATCCCGCTTTGTCGTCTAATCGCTTTGACCGTCTGCATTCCACCGAGATTCGCGTTCCAGTTTTCGACGGTGTCAGTGGCGGGGTCGATTTTTATGAGTCCGCTCGGGTCAACAGGGCCGGTGACATCCGTAAATGTTCCACCGACGTAGATTTTTCCATTGAGATAGGAAACCGCAAAGCCTTCGCCGCCGGTCATGATTTCCGGAAAGGTCGTACTGACGGCATTGGTGGAGAGCGTGATTTTTGCGAGGTTTTGTCTTGGTGTGGTACCAACAATATTGAAACGTCCGGTGATGAATAACTCTGTCGCGGATGGGCTTAACGTCATGGCGTTAACCCAATTTCCTAACGATGGCGAGGGCATTGATGGAAAATTCAAATCCGGAATACCAGTATTAGCATCCACCTTAAGCAAACCATCCCAGAAAATTCCGGAGTTAGGAATTGTCCAACGAAATTGTCCACCAGCATAAATATACGATCCGGAAGCTGTTAACGAGGAGATCGTCGTCCCGCCGGCACCGCCGCCTAAAATCAGCAATGTGCCCGTATCTATCCATGGAACGAAAGCGCCGGTGTTTGCGTCGACGCACGCGAGATTCGGAGAGAGTTCGCCGTTGATCCATAAGAAACTCCCGCAGAAATAGACGCGGCCATTAAAGACCACAAGATCGTATACAGGGCCGTCAATCGACGGTGATGTCCAACCCGGAAGTCCGCCTGCGCAAACGTCAAGGGCGAACAGATTATTCGTTCCCCCAAAATTCCCTCCGACGTAAATGATATCGCCGACCCTTTTAATCACGTGTGTGCCAAGCTCCCCACCTGCCGACGTGGTTGAAAATGTCGAAAAGAAGCTCGATGGAAGGCCGCCGGCCCCGCCCGTTGGCGATACACCCTGACCACTCACCGCGAATTTGAAAGGCGAAGGAGCGATATTCGTGGCGTTGTGCGTGAACTCCACCGACTTGGTCAGCACCGGCGTCGGGTCGCAAGGATGAAATCTGATCGTAAACGATGCGCTTTGGCCTGGCGCAAGCGTCGCCGGGAACGATTGCGCTGAGATAAGAAACTCCGCACTGCCCCCATTGATTGCAGGCACGCCCACCGTCGTCGTTCCAGTGCCGTCATTCGTTATGGTGAAAGTGACCGAGGGCGTCGAGCCCATGTTGATCGCCCACTGGCCGAAATCCCGTCCGCCCGTCGCGGGTGCGTTGTAGGGAATGACGGTTGGCGGATTGGTTTCATCGCTCGTTACCACTAATCCCGGGTTCGGTATGATGCCCGTCCCTGAAAGATTGATCTTGAACGGCGACGATGTGTTCCCCGCGCTGTGGAAGAACTGTACAGTTGCCGTCTGCGTTATGGTATTGATCGGACTGAACGTCACTTCTACCCACTTGTTCTGGCCGGGGGGAATGTCTCCACCAAAGGTGCCCGAGTTCAGTGAAAATTGGGTTGAGCCCGACAGTTGCAAGCCCCATGCGCCAAGCGTTGTGGCGCCACTATTCACAATATACAGGCGCAGTGGGGCGCTCGACGTCCCGACGGGAATGTTGTCGATGATGCGCCCGTTGGCCGGCGGAGAGTCATTGACGACGATCGTTCCTGTGGGAGAGGTTTCATGAACGACTATGTTTCCCGAAGTTCCAGCCCCCGTCCCCACCGGATGAATTTTGAACGGCGATGACGGCGTGAATGCGTCGTGGGTGAACTGAACATTGGCCTCTCGGAAACCGGAGACCGTCGGTGCGAAGGAGATTTCGAACCACCTGTTCTGCTGCCAGGGAATGACGCCGCCTGTGCCGAACGTTCCTGTATTCAAAATGAAATCGCCGGGGTTCGTACCGTTCTTGATAAGATTCGAAACATTGATGTTCTGGTTCGAGATGGACTCGTTGACGAGGTAGTAACGTCTCGGCGCCGACGTCTGTCCAATGTTGAGCGTGCCGAAATCCTGCGTTGCGTTAAAGACGAGAATCGGCCCCGTCGGAGAATTCAGTCGAACCCGCAGGATTTTCCCGAAGGGGTATACGATGACCCTCACTGCGATTACGGTCGGCCCGCCGGCAATGATAATCGTGCCGCCGGGGATGATGACCAGCGACGAAACCGTCGGAGGAACAACCGGTGGCGGCAGTGTTGTCGGCGCGAAGGGCGACGACGTCGCAGCCGAGGAACCATAAGAGGCGCCTTGCGCCATGCCGGCGTTTTCCACAGGCTCGCCGCCGAGTTCGTCGAAATCGCCGCCGATAGCGACGCCGTCTTCATATGTATCGAGCGCGTACACCGGGCCATCGGCGCCGACATTCCATTCCGACAATGCCCAGCCGCTCCGCTCCTCGCCCGGGACGAATGCCGCAAGGCGATTGCGTTCTTTTCCGCGCGCATGGGTGAACTCGCCGCCGGTGTAGAGCGCGCGCTTCTCGCCATCGCCGCCAAAGCAGATCGCATGCACATTGCCGTCGAACTGTGGATCCCAGGTTTTGCACGCGCCGCTCGCCGTAAAGCCCGCCATCTTCCCGCACGCCTGACCATTCACCGCGTCGAACGCGCCGCCGATGAAGATGTCGCCGCTCTCATCGTCCACGGCGATGGCATGCACCGCGCCGTCAACGGCGGGCGCCCACTCCGTCACCTTCATCACCTCGCTCGCATCGCCCGAGCACTTCATCGACGCGATATTTTGCCGCGGCTGGTTCCCCACGCGGCGAAAGCTTCCACCGACATAGAGAATGCCGCCCGCGCATGTGAGCGCCTTCACCTCGCCGCCCACGCCCGGGCAGCGCAGGTCGGCTGTGCCATCCTTATTAAGAGCGATCAAATTGTTGCGCTTGACGACGGTGGCAGCGTCGCCACCGCCTGTGTTAAAGGAACACGCGAATTTTCCGCCGACGAAAATCTTCTCGCCGTCGGATGCCAGCGCATACACCTCACCGTCCACATGCGAGCACCAGCTTGAAACGACCTTGGTCTTCAAGTTGATCGTCGCGAGGTTCTTGCACGCGATGCCGTTCACCTTGGTGAAACAGCCGCCGAGGTAGAGCACATCCCCCACCACGCACGACGCGCGCGCGTCGCCTTCGACATTCCATGTGCCGCCAAGACCGGCGGGCGTCGCGCCGTCGATATCACGGACGCTATCAACCGTCTGCGCGATCAGCACATTGAGTGAAATAGATACAAACGTAACGAGGCACAGCGCGATACGTGAACGCATGGGAACGCTCCTGCAGCGAAGTCGTCAAAAATAATTCGGGGAGTACCACCCACCCCATAGCCAAGGTTTACCCAACAGGGCGGGATAATGGCTTCGTTGTGATGAAGATCAAGATATGCACAGAAAAAACTTTTAAGGAAATTATGCTCGATCGAACAAATTGATTTTTGGAGCAAAAACGATCCGAAAACTTGTCACCGTGATAGCAAATCGAACATGATAACATGACGCCGCGACAGGTTGGTCGAAGGAAAATATTTCACGCCTGCTTGCCGCATCGAATTCGCTCGGGCGATCGACCGGGATTTCGGGCCCGTCATTCCCGCGGGAATCAGAGCCAAAGAGAAGACTGGATGCCCGCCTACGCGGGCATGACGATTGGCAGTCCAATCTGCATTTTATGATTACTCTCGGTCGCGAAGCACGCGCCGCTCGCTGGGAGTTTTGCGCTCCGTGTCGTTCGGGTCTCCGAGGCACGTCGCATGCACCGACGATCAAGCGTGGCGCGAGGGGGCGGACAGACATAGTATCCGCAGTCCCATGGCACAGACACCATCACAACGCGCAGCAGCTATGAAGGCCGTGCTTGGTTATACCGACGCGGACGTTGCGGCCGTGCAGGCGAGCATGATGATTCTCGTCGGTAATATCGGCTCATTGATGGCTGCGGTGCAGAACAATCTGCTCAAGGGTGCAGGCGAAGAGCATCTCTTCGGCGACGATCCTGACGCATCGGCGAGCTTCGGCGTGCAGCTCTCGGACTTCGTGATGAAGTCGTCGGCAGGGAACTTCAGCGATGAATATTGCACCTTCGTGGCGGGCATGCCCGACCGCGTCAACCCGCGGCCTCCTGCGTCAGCGTTCATCGCCACGGTCGGCGTGATCGGAAGCTGGATCTCTGAAGTGTTGGCCTCGACGGTGAAGGATGACCCCGTGAAGTTGGCTGCCATGCTCAAAGGCTGGCAGAAGCTGCTGGCCATCAATCTTGAATTACTGCTTTCAAGCTACGCGAAGTAGTCCTAAAACGCCGAAGGCCGCCCGGATAGGCGGCCTTCTTCACTCTGGCGGAGAGGGGAAATACTACTTGCTGCTGACGGTGCTTGAGCCACCTTCAGCCATGCTCTTGCTATAGCTAAAGCCTTCAGGCGTCGAGACCCAGATCTCCACGCGGCGGTTGTTCTTCTTTTCCTTGGCCACCGGGCGGTGTTCGCCAAAGGTCATCACCGAGCAGCGCGCTTCCGGAACGCCGGCAGCAACAAGGTGCTTGAGCACGGCGTTGGCGCGGTTGAAGGAAAGCTCGAGGTTGCTCTCAATGCCCTCTTTCTTGAGGCTCTTGATCGGGTCGGAGTCGGTGTGGCCGTCGATGCGCACGACGAAATCGGGGCGGCCTTCGAGGAACTTCTTGATGTCGCCGGCGATCTTGTCGAGGCTCTTCTTTGCGGTGTCGTTGAGCGTCCAGCTTCCCGACTTGAAGAGCAATTCGTTGTTGTCGTCGAGGCGCGTGCCGACGGCGCCGTTGGAGGCGAGGTCCCAGCCACCCGTCGTGCCACCCAATTCCTTGCGGATCTCTGCCATCAGGGCGTCGAGTGCGCTGACGTCGAGCGAGGTGTCGGCAGGCTTGGCTTGAGCAGCCTTGAGAGCTTCCTGATATTCGAGAATTTGCCTATCGGCATCGGCGAGCTGATTCTGTACGCGCAGCAATTCTTCTCTCATCGCGGTGTTAAGATCTTGTTCGTTGTTGACACGTTCGACAAGGTGGTCATGGGCGGTCGTGCTCACGCAACCGATTCCGAGCGTGGCCGCGACCGAGGCAAGTGCTAACAATCCAATCCGGTTCATCGAATATTCTCCTGTCCCTCAAAGTTCCGCCAAAGGTTGTCTACGGGCGCGCGCCCGTATCCATCGTCTGATCGGCGGGACGGGGTGGGGGCTGAATGGAAAAAGGCCTGAATTCCCACCAGAATGCGGCGGAGGATCAACGCCTTCTCCGGCTCGAAACGGTTGGGTTGGACTCATTCCACGATTTTGATGGCGGTGATGTCGATCAGGTGAGGCGCCACGATCCATTGGCGCGTGAATTCGGGCCTGTCCGGGTCGTATTCGCTTGGCGTCGACTTGATGATGCGTCCGACGGCCTCGACCGTCTTGCCGTTGGCCTTCTCCACCCATTCATCGTGGTTTTCCACAGGAACGCCATCGCCCAAGAATACGCCGGCAATGGAAGCGTAGCGGCCACGAACGCCGGGCTCGGCCCCCCGGTCGAACGCGCCGCGCAGCGTAACGATCTGGCCATGGTACTTGGCGGCGTCGGCGCTCGACGTGGCGAGGGGGTTTGCGGGCGGCTGCTGGGCGGGGGCGTTCGACGCGGTGTTGGTATTCACCCCGTTGGTTCCACAGGCGGCGAGGATGCACGCCAAGAGCGCGATATATATGGGTTTCATGGTTGGTCTTTCTTAAAGGGGGAAAGCTTGCGCCGGGTAGCCTAGTCATCCCGTGAACGCGGTCAAGGCTACGGGAGGCGCGGGCACGTTACGTGCAAAGTCGCTTTTTCTTGTAGTCTTGCACTATCAATGGTAGGTCCGTCACGCCCCCCGCCTTCGCGGGGGCAGGCGGCGGCGTGACGCTACGCAAGAAACGAGGACTTTGCACGTGACGTAGAGACGCGGATTGGCCTTGTGCAAATTCCTCGCCTTTCCCCCTGTTGCCCCGTCTTCTCCGTGGTAAAAAAGCCGTCGTCCTTTTTCTACCGTTAACAACTCTGGATTGAATTATGCGCGCGCGTAAAGACTGCTACGTAATGATGGACGTCGAGGCTTCGGGCCATCGGCTCGGGCATCACGACATGACCCAGTTCGGCGCCGTCGCAGTCTGGGGCAAGAACCTCGAGTATCGCGAGGCGTTTCCCGTGTGGCAGCCACGCCCCGATCTGCCCCGCAACCTGATCGCGCCTCAGTTCAACGGCGCGCCCGACCCCGACGCGTTGAAGGTCGCGGGCATCGCGTGGGAGACGATCTGCGAGTTCGGCGAGCCGCCGGCCAAGTGGGTCGAGCGTTTCCATAACTGGATCGTCGGACTGAAAGCCAGGCCCGGCGTGGATAAGGTGATCCTCGTGGGCCACGGCATCACCTTCGACTGGGCGCGGGTGCAATTGCTTTATGATCAGTTCCGCGTGGACTGGCCCTGTCACTATTCGGGCATGGATTTCAAGTCGTGGTGGGGCGGTATGCGCGCCAAGGAGCATATCGATTCGAGCATGACCGACATGCGCGAGTTCTTCGGCGTGAAGAAGAACAAGAAGGCCCACGACGCCCAGGCCGACGCCGAGTATCAGCTCGACTTCATGCTCAAGACCTTCGCAACAGCGGGTATCATTGAGCCGCCGGCGTCAGCGGGTAGCCCCAGCGTCCCCGGAAAATCCAAAACTTCAGCAAAGCCGCGCGCATCGGCGAAGAAACCCGCGCAAAAGATCAATGGCGTTCAGCGCATGGCAGCAAAACGCCTTGCCTCTCTCGGCGGCAGCGAGAAGCGCCTCAAGCCAGTCCCGCGTCGCAGAAGTCGTTAAAGCCCTGTACTCGCTCCTTTTTCCATCTTCAAAGTCTTGCAAAAATGCATTTTAAATGCATAATTGCAACGTTCTATGGCGACGCAGAGCTATGTCGAACGAACCATCGCGCCCGTGACACGGCGCGTGGCAAGGGAATTCCCAGCGCTCGTCCTGACGGGGCCGCGTCAAAGCGGGAAGACCACGCTTCTCAAGCACGTCTTTGGGAAGAGTCATCGCTACGTTTCAATCGAACCGCCGGACGTTCGGATCGCCGCAGTTGAAAATCCTCGCGCGTTCCTCGATTTCAACCCAGCCCCGGTCATTTTTGATGAAATCCAATATGCGCCGGAACTGCTTGCATACATCAAGGAGCGCATCGACGCCTCCCGCGCAACACCCGGACAATATTTACTCACCGGTTCGCAAAATCTCGCTCTGGTGGAGGGAGTCAGCGAGTCGCTCGCCGGGCGAGCAGCAGTGCTGGAACTTTTGCCGCTCTCACAGCGCGAGACCGCATCGGCGCCAAACCGCTCCCTCCCGTGGGAGAGGAAGCGCACAGCACAAACACCCCCGGAACGTCCCCTTTCATACCGTCGTCTATGGGAAAGTTTGCTGCGTGGCAATTTCCCCGAACTTGTAGCGCATCCCAAGCGCGATGGCCGCCTCTGGCATGCGAGCTATGTGCAAACCTACTTGGAGCGCGATGTGCGATCGCTGCGGCAGGTAGGCGATCTTACGCAATTCCAAAACTTCCTCCGGGCGCTTGCGGCGCGGAGTACCCAACTCCTGAACCTGGCTGACCTGGCGCGCGACCTCGGCATCGCCCTCAACACCGTGAAGGCATGGCTCTCGGTGCTCGAAGCGTCGTTTCAGGTGATTATCCTCCGCCCCTATCACGCCAACCTCGGCAAGCGCCTGGTCAAGGCTCCGAAGGTCTACTTCACCGATGTGGGAACGCTGTGCTACCTTACAGGCTTGCAGTCGGCCGAACATGCGGCAGCCGGACCGCTGGGTGGGGCGATCATGGAAACGGCCGTTGTAATGGAAATTCGCAAGGCGCTGGTTCACCGCGGCATTGTTCCACGAATGTATTTCTGGCGAACGTCGACGGGCATGGAGGTAGACGTTGTCATCGAGACAGAGAACCAACTCGTTCCGGTTGAAGTCAAACTTTCAGCGACACCCATACCGGCGATGGCGAAAGGGATCCATGCATTCCAAAAAGACTTCGGCGGGGTAGCAGCGCACGGGTATGTCATTCACTCGGGAGACATCACGCTCCCATTGAGCGAAAGCGTGACCGCGCTGCCTTTTGTTGAACTGTAGGGACAACCCCATCCCGCGCCGCAGAAGCCGGTAACAGCGGATACAGCAATCACCAATTACTTGATTGGGCCAATGTCCAACTCGATCTCATGACGATTGACAGCGCTGTCTGTAATGTCGAAGTATTTTTCAATGGCTATTTCCGCGCTTTCGGCGTCAAGTCCTGAATTGACACCCGGCTTGACAAACAATCCGAATAATTGCGTCGATTGCACAACATCCTCGAGATCAAAAAGTCGGATTTCAAAATCTCCATCAGGCCCGACAAGATGGTTCCAATATATGATTGGCTCTCTCGTTTCTCCGTTAACGAATCGAATATCTGGATATCTAAGCGTCTCGCTACCTGCGAAAATTCGGCCAACAATGATATCGAGCTGCTGAAGATAACGTCTGCCAAGGTCAATCACGCCGTCTTCGATAATCTGGACTCTCACGGAGTCCGCATGTGGGGGTTCACCTCAGCATGTACATTCTTCGAAATTGATCTTGTAGTTTCCGGCCGCCATATCCGCATCCACACGCAAAACCGTTGCCCAAGCTAGCGGCGGCGCGTACCATAAAAGACCCCAAAGGGTTGGAAAACGGCAACGAGCTATTAGGAACGAACCCTATCACGCTCATTTTGGAGGTTGCAAAGATAAGATGGGTTCCCGCCTCTCGCCTTCGCTCAAGCTACGGCGGGGCAAGCCGCGGGAATGACGTTGAGACGGTTCGTAGTGCCCCGATGTTCGACTCCATTCACCTATGGCACAGCTTGAATATCCCACAGGTGACCACCCGCCCGTTCCGCTTGACGACGAAATCGTCATCGGGCGCAGCGCCGACCACGCGAGCCTTGCAATCGACGACAAGCGCCTCTCGCGCAAGCATTGCCGCATCTTCAGGGAGAACGACGCTTACATTATAGAAGACCTCGAGAGCCGTAACGGCGTGAAGGTGAACGACAAACCCATCAAGCGCTCTGCCCTCAAAGATGGCGACGAAATCTCACTAGGCGGCCTGAAGCTGCGTTTTTCCACAGGCGATGGCGGCTCGGAACCCGCCTTTGCCGATACGCTGAACACGAAAGTCAAAAACAAAACCGAAAGCGAGGCTCCGCCAACCACGGTGCCGAGCCTTAAATTGCTCAAGGGAACGCTGCGCTCAGTGCTCATCCCGCTCGACAACCTGCCTATCACCTTCGGCCGCAAGCCCGGCAATACCATCGTCCTGGAAGACGACAAGCAGGCCAGCAGCCGCCACGCGCGCTTCGAGCGCAACGAAGACGGCGATATCGTGCTCGTCGACCTTCAATCCACCAATGGCACCAAGGTCAACGGCCAGCGCATCGAGCAGATGGTGCTCGAAGATGGCGCACGCATCCATATTGGCAGCCAGATTTTTCGCTTCTCGCTTCCGGGTTCTGACAGCGGCATCAAGCTCGAAGATGACGACGCGGATGTGGGCGAACAGGTTGATGACGTCAAAGATGTCGAGCTGGAATCCGGCTCCGCCCCAGAAAAGACGGATGACGATAAAGCGCCAGCCGAGAACGAAGAAGAACGCATCGCCAAGATCGAGGTGGATACTGCCGGCACCGGACGCGGGAAACTGCTGGTGCGTATCATGGAAATCGCGGGCGCGCTCGTCGTGCTCGGCGCCATCGGCGCCTTCGTCGTGCTCGCGGGCAAAGAAACGACCGCCGGCCCTGGTGGCGTCGGCGGAAGCGACAATACCCTGCCCGTCCTGCCCGGCGGCCTGCTTGCCAAAAACCCGAGCTTTGAAACCGATGGCAAGCCCGGCAGCGAAGGGCGCATCAACCACTGGCAATCGCTCGTGACAGCCCGAGAGGACAGCGTCGTCGGCGTCGCTGACTCGGGCAAGGGCGGACGTCAGGTGATGCGCGTCGAGCGCTTCACCCAATCACGCTCGCGCACCTTCTGGGTCTGCCGCGAACCGTTTTTCGTGCCCCAAAGCGGCGGCTTCGACGTGAGTGTCTGGGCCAAGACTCCCCGCGATGGCGCGAGCGCATTTCTCTTCGTGGAATGGTTCGTCAGCGAGGAGGACATCTTGCCCATGCGCCGTGACTGCCGCGGCTACACCAGCGGTTTGAGCAACTGGACGCAGATCACGTCGACCTTTGTCCCGCCCACGGGCGCGAGGCTCGGTCGCATGGGCGTTGGCGTCACCGGACGCGCGGGCGTGGTGCTCTTCGATCAAGCCAAGGTGGTGAAGAACGAAGCGGCGAAGCCTTTCGCCCTTGCTTCTGGAAATCCGCTGCAGGTGAAACTCTCCGACGATGGCACGCTCGCGTTCCTCGACCAGCGGGGCGGCAAAGCCTCGCCCATGCTGTCGTCGGTGGCGATCGAGCTGACGACGCCGTCGATGGCGGGAATAACGGTCCCACACCACGAATGGCTGGTGGACGCACCGGTCGCGGAGGCGCGCGACGGCAAACTGTCCATCACTTTCCACGTCTTCGACCCGGAATCCGAGAAAGCGCGCGATATCACCGTCGTTTGTGACGGCAAGATCGCCATCTCCGCAAGCGATCCGCTCGGCTCATCGCTCTCGGCCTTGCGTCTCGTGGGCGCGGCGAGCGACCGCTTCCTTCCATCAGGCGTCGTCGTGCTGCAGGACGGCCGGCCATTGCATTGGGGCAGGGAAGTCACGAGCAACGTGGCGCAGATGGTCCGTTGCGCGGACACCCAGAACCGCTACGCCTTCAGCGCCGACACGCATGTGATGCTCAGCGGGGGGACGCTCAGCTTCCTCTCTCACAGCCCGGAGATCGGCGTCACCTTCCACCTCGCGGACTATGACGACAACCTTTACAAGAACCTGCTGGCGACAGCCACCGGAACACAGGCAGCGCCCTTGCAGCAGATGCTGGCGGCCCTCGAATTACTCGCAAGCCACCCGTTCGACGAGCAGCCCGCGGTGATCGCGGTGCAAGCGTTCGCCAACGCCGCCAATGCTTGCCGCGTGAAGCAGATCGAGCTCAACGACCTCGTGACCCACGGCAGCACCTTCGCGGGCAGCGAGGATCTTTTCTTGCGCTCGGTGACGAATGTGAACGAATGGCGTGTGGCGCTTGATGAGGCGATCGCGAGCAGCGACAGAACGATCTCGGCGAACAATCTCGGCGACTCGCTCAACAGCCCGCGTTCGCACGCAAAAGCGCGCGACGCGTTCGCGAAAATCATCGCATCGCTCGAGAGCCTGCGCGCGACGCGCGACACGCTTGCGGCCATCGGCGCCAAGGGCGAACAGGCGCGCCTGAAACTGCTCGCCACGCGCCAGCAGCTCGAATCCGAGAGCAAGCTCGCCTCAGCCCTCGATCATCTCGCCAGCGCGGAGTTCGCGCAGGCTGAGCTCAAACTTCGCAGCATCGTGCGCGATTATCCCTACAGCTATAGCGCCACGGTTGCACGCGCGCGCCTGCTCGATGTGGCGCGCAATTTACTCGCCGATTACCTCGACAAGCGCAGCGCGAACCTCATGCAGATCGCCGGCGAGCTGAAGCGGCGTGGCGAGGAACTGACCGGGTTCGCGATCAGTTCCCAGTTGCCGAGACAGACACGCGAGAGCCTGCGCGATGCGGCGTCCTTCCCCGTGACCTTCGACCAATGGCAGGCCGAGGAGGACGCGATCACGAAGGCAGCCGGCGAATTGACGAAGGAGTTCAACAAACCATGAGCGGCGCCGGCATCGACATCACCAAGTCCCTCGGCGTCATGGTCGAGATCGAACGTTCCGGTATGGAATACTACGCCGGGCGCGCCGCCATCCTCCCCGGCTATGACCATACGCCCGACAGCCCCGCCACCCACGGTGCGTCCACCGACCTCGCCAAGGCGCTCGCCGGCACGCCGTCGTCTTTGCGCCGCAAAGGCGCGATCGTTTCGATCCCCGGACGCGACGTGATGTTCCGCATGGCAGCCATCGGCTCGTCCGACCCGGCGTCCGTGCGCGCCATCGTCCGCCTCGAAGTTGACACCATGACGAGCGGCGACGTGAAGATGCTCGCGTCCCATCAACGCATCGAGGCTCCGGACGGCACGCCCATGGCGCTGATTGGCGTCGCGCGCGAGGCGCTTGTCGAGCACTATGCCGAAACGCTCAAACACGCCGGTCTCTCCTGTGTGGGCTTCGTGCCGAACCCCGTGGCGCTCTACCAGTGCTACCTGATGTCGGGTGACCTGACCTACGAAGGCACGATGATGGTCGCCAACATCGGCGAAACCAGCACCGACGTGATCCTCGTGTCGGGCGGAAATCTCATACTGGCGCGCACGCTCAACACCGGCGTGGAGGCGATCGTCGAGCGCATCGCCACCGATGTCGGCACCGACCACCATCAGGCGCGCGAAGGGCTCTTCTCGCGCGTGAACATCAAGCCTGGCGTGGCCAACGAGAATGTATCCGGCGATCGCGTCGTGCTCGCGGCGCAGGACGCGGCCGCGCGCCTCTACGCCCAGCTCAACAGCGTGATCACCATGGGACGCGCGCAATTACAGGCGCCAGGGCTGGACGCCGGACGCATCGCCATCTGCGGGCCGGGAGCATCCATCCGCGGCATGCGCGAATTCCTGATGAGCCGTTTCCGGAAAACCGTCGATACGCTCAATCCGCTTTCCGGCCTCGATACGTCGAAGCTCGACGAGACGGCAGCCGCGACGCTCAAACGCTACGCCTATGCCCTCGCCATCCCGCTTGGGCTCGCGCGCATCGCTGCCGATGGCGCAGCCGGAACGCTGGTGTTCGAGCCGCCGTCGCTGATTCTGCGCAGGATTTTTTTCCAACGCACAGTTTGGCTTTACGCGGGCATGCTCGTGCTTGTCGCCGCTCTTGCAGCCGCGCTGGTGTTCTCGAGCCATGCGAGCACGGCGGCCTCCGAGGTCAAACGTCAGGCAAGCGACCTCGCCGCCGGCTACACCGCCCATCACCTCGCCCTCGCGCCGCGCCCGCTCCCGCCCGGCGCTTCGGTGCAGGATCGCGTCATGGCCATGGCCGAGGTGAACCGCGAGTTGTTGATCGCCGAACAACGCCTCTACGAACTGTGCGAAGCGCGCCGCCCCGGTCTTGACGCCGTGCGCCTGTATAACGATCTCGCGGCGAGCTGGCCGAAGGACGCGATGCTCACGTTCTATGGGCTGGTTCCCGGTGCAGCCGCATCGGCAAACCCGGAGCCGGTGGTAACGATCAAACTGTTTTTGTCAAACGCTTCGCCCGACATCATGAAACTCTATGGTTCGATCCGTGACACGCTCAAGGCCCACGAGCTGGTGGAGAGCGTGACGCCCTCCGTCCTCACCGACGTGAGCGACGGCAGCGGAAAAACCGCCACCATCACCGTCAAGCTGCGCGATGCGGGAGAGCTCTTCGGCGAAGCGCGGGAACCCCAGCCGGAGGAGGCAGGATCATGATGCGGCTCCTCACCAAACACTGGCGCTTCATCGCGATGCTGACGGTCAGCATCGCCTTCGCGATCTACGCGCATAAAAAAGTCGATCCGGTAAAGACGCAGACAAAGAGCGACCAGCAGAGCGCCCGCTCCACACTCGATCAGCATATCGGCGACGTGCTCGCCGATGTCGAAACCTATGGCATGCCGGCCAACGCGGCCATCGTCAAGTTGCGCGCCAAGCGTAACGCCATGAGCGAGCTGGTCACCGCGCAGTCCAACGCGCTCGCGTTTCAGGTGGCGGCCGACTACAACATCGACACGCTCGGCGAGGGTGCCGACAAGGACATGCGCTCGGAGTTTTACATGCGCCGCCTCGAGGACGTGCGCAACCGCCTGCGCTATACACGGTACTGGGAGCCGGTGATTATCGGCCGCGAGAGTCAGCCAGCGACCGTGGGCTTTGACTTCACGCTCGAGGGCGGTCAGGGCGGAACGACGCTCAAGCAAAAGCTGCTGCGCCTCGACATCCTGCGGCGCGTGGCAGGGGCCGCTGAGCGCTGGAAAGTTTCGCGCGTGACCGAGCTTTCCTTCCTCGCCGATGGCGCGCTGAATACTCTCGAACAACGTATCCCGAGCGCCCAACGCGGGGCGAAAACCGCATCCGGAACTACCGGCGGCACCCAGCCTCTTCGCACCATCGGTCTTACCGTCAAGGCGGTGGGGACCCAAGCTGCGCTGCTCGCATTCCTCGGCGACCTGCAACAGGACGAACAGGACGGCATGCACGGGCGCGGGCTCGCCGTCGAGAACTTCAAGATCGGTATTGAAGACCTTTTCAGCAAGGGAGAAAACGAGGATTTCGACACGCGCCAGATCCCGCTCGACGTCACGCTTGTCGCGTATTCCGTGGTACCCGAGGCGGAACTGCCCGAACGCTCGCTCAAGCAGGCGCTCGCGCGCCTCGAGGGCAAAGACGCGGGCGAAAAGCCGGAGGAGGACGACCCCTTCGGCACCGGCGACAAGGAAACCAACCCGAAGGACCGCCCGCCGCGGCGCAGATAAAGGAAGGATGCTATGCGACTGGGAGTCAGCTATATCAAGCGCCTCTACCCCGGACGGGAAAAGACCTATTTCGGTCTTACCATCGCGGTCGCCATATACTTCGCGCTCGCGACGCAGTACACCGCGCCCGACTTCAACGTCGTGCGCGACCGCGCCATCAAGGACATGGCCGGGAAGTACGACGCGGGCGGCATCTCGACGTTTCTCTCGCAGGCGATGGCCGTTCCGGAAGCCAACGACTCGGCGGAGAGCGACGCTATACGCCAGAAACTCGACGAGCGCCTCCCCGCCCCCGACCTGGCTAAGCTTGTTGCAGCGCGTGACCTCTTCGCCCGCGATGGCGAGGCCGTTTTCCCCATGCCGCCGCTCTCCCTCGACGCGCCGGCGATTCCCGACGTCCCCGGATTTGATGTGACGGTGGGCGACGCGCCTTCGCTTGAGTTGCAGAACCGTGCAGCCCCGCGCGACAAGCGCCCGGTGGACCTGGTGCGCGACGAGGGCAAGAACCCCTACGACTTCCGCGACCGGGAGGGCCGCTAAAACATGCGCCGGGGACTTTTGATCGTCGTATCAGTCATTGCGTTGCTCGCGCAGCCGGGCGGACGTTCCACGGCGCAGGATTCCGGCGCACCGGATTCCGGAGTCCTCGCGCTCACCATGCTCGAGCCGGTAACAGAGGTCGAGCGTCTGCTCGGTCCGGGCGGCCAATGGAAACCCTGCCGGAACATGGTGATCAAGTCGCCCGATTCGGACAAGGCCATCGAGATCAGACCGACGGGAGTTGAGCTTGCCGGAATACCCGGACACTCGGAGGCCGCGCGCTTCCTGCAACGTCAATTGGAACGCTGGCCGACATCGAAGCTGGTGAAACGATATGACGTACAGGCCTACGACAAGATGCTTCAATACTACCGCGAGCCAAAGCAAGCGAGTGGGAAACCCGTGCTCCATTATCAGCAGATGGATTTACCTTCGGCTCAAGACCGCCTCAAAACCCGTACCGTCTCCTTCGATCAGCTCAAAATTCTCCGCTACCCGCAGACTTGGGTCGATATCTGGGAGCAGTATGTGCTCGCAAAGCCATTGGCCGAGCGCCTTGCGCGGGTGATCGAGTTCGACGCTGCCTTCCGCGACCAGATTGAAAATCTCGACGCCCAGCCCGACGCTTTCTCTGACGTCGAGCAATCCGCCTATGCGGTGTTCTATCAGAACCAATATGCGTTCACGCGCAATAGCGCTCCGCGCGACGCCGAGGTGTATATGCGCCTCGCGGAATTGCATCAGGGGCGAGAGAATGTCGACGCCGAGCTTTCCGTCTACCTTGACGCAATTCGTAACGAGGTGCCCGAGCCGGACGTCTTCGAGTTCCGCCTGCGCGCCGGACGGATCATGGTCAAGCGCCTGCGGCTCTATGAAGACGCGATCCCGCACCTGCAGGTCGCGGGCGCGACATTCGCCGAGGCGACGCTGCTCGAGATCGAATGCTATCGCGAGCTGGGCCTTGTCGATCAGGAACTGGAGCTTGCCAACCGCTTTGTCGAGGCCATTGACGGCGACTCATCGTCCGGCGCTCCCGTGCTCACCTATCCCGACGGCAACCCCCAAGCCACGCGCGACCGCGCCTTGCTCTTCAAGGCGCGCGCCCTGCTCCATCGCGATCAACTCAAATCGGCCTTCGATACTTTCGCGCAGCTCTCGAGCGACGCCACGACGATGGATGAGGCCGACTATCTTCTCGCGTCGATGTTGCTCTATAGCTCGAAGTATCAGGAGGCGTTGCAAACCATCGAAAAGAACACCAATTTCAAGGCGTTGCTCGCTGCCGCTCGCGCGCCATCGGCGCTCACGGGGAGTATCGGCTATTCCCCCATTGGCTCCCGCGTCCTGAGTCTCTGGGGTCATGCGCGCGCGGAAATGACTGGCTCGCAGGGCGACCTGAAGGAAGTCCACGCGGCGCTCGCCTACGCCAAGCAGCTCGACCCGCTCTGCGCCGAACCTTTCCTCGCCGATGCCCGCGCCCATGAAATCGCCGGCCGCTTTCCCGACGCTTTCGATTCGTACCGCGCGGGACTCATCGCCAACCCGAAGGACCCGCGCCTCAACTACGCCCTTGGCTCGCTCTATCAGCGCGCGGGCGTGCTCGACATGGCTGAGAATCACTACAACGCTGCGTTGCGCGGCTCCCCGCGTTTCGCGGCTGCCATGAACGGTCTTGGCGGCCTGATGATGGAACGCGCCGCAGCTCACAACGCCGAAATCCAGAGCCTGCAAAACCAGCCCCTCGATGACGAAAGCCGCGCGGCTCTGACGGGCGCATTGCTCGGTCTTTCACGCAGCATTCGCGAGGCGTCGGCCCACTACTCGGCGAGTCTCGACGTCAACCCGAGCCAGCCCGCTGTGACCGTGCGGCTTGCGGGCCTCTATGTTCAGCTTGCCGGGCTGACCAATGATGGCGCGTTGGTGCTGAGCTACCTGCACCGTGCGCGCGAGCTTTCGCAACGCGGGATGCAGGACGCCGAAGAGTTTGGCATGACGCCACGCCCGGCCGGCTCGGCGCAGTCGGCGCGGCTCGCTGCCTCCGCCCCGCCGATGGAGGCTTTCACCATTTATGCCTACGCGAGCTACGAAATCGGCAAACGCGAATCGAAGGCGGCGCTGCTGGAAGAGGCGCGCCGCGCATTGGAGCGCGTGAGGACCGTTGGTCAGGACCCGCGCTACTTCGGCGACGGCGAAGCGATGAAGGCTTTCAAGGATTCCGAGAGCTTCCGCTGGGCGATGGAAACCCTGAGCGCGATAGCCGCCAACGAGCGTCAAGTGAGGAAGCGCGACACCTTCGAGCGCACCGGAACGGCGCATAACCTCGGCAACCGCTGGCAGCTTTTCCCGCAGGGCGCCGATCAGGGCTTCGTCGATGCCACACGCGTCGAGGGTGGGGCGCTGGTCGCGGCTGTTCGGAACCAGCAAGAAGACATGCGCGTTTCGCGCTTGGGCCTGCGCGAAAAATTCGCATCGGTGGCGAGCGTGCGCGTGGTGATCCCAGCACTCGGCGATTCGTCGGCGACGCGAGGCGTCCACCTCACACGGCTTGCGGATGCCGAGGGCGGCTTTACCGGAGCATTCGACTGGTCGCTGATGGTGGGCTTCGACGCTGAAAATAACCTCGTCTGGGAAGTGCGCGCGGAGTCAGAGAAGACCGAGCGTTCGCTGATGCGCGACGGCAAACCGGTCATCATCGACCCACGCCAATACGGCGGCGACAAGCTGAAAGCCGGCGACCGCGTCGAACTGACCATCGACCGTTTCGTTCCCGAGCCCAACGGCTCGACGATCCGCTATGAAATCGAGCTCAACGGCTATCGAATCTCCATCAATCTTCTCAATGCTTTGGGCAATGAGGAACGCGAGCCCCTCGACAACGCCAACTACGTCGCCGAGGATGGCGAGGGCGTCATGGCCATCGGCTTCTATGTCTATGGCGCGACCGGGGCGACGGGTGAATTGAAAGTCGACGAATGCGAGTGGGTGCTGGATAGCAATCTCGCCCGCCGGGAGGACCAGGATTGATGACTGCTTGTTCGATAGAACCCGTCGCTACGCGACGTCATCCCCGCGACATGAGGCAAGCGAAGCGTTACGCCGAATGCAACGGGGATCCAGAGCTAACCAACAACCGTTGCGAGGACTGGATTGCTCCGCGCACTTCGTGTCCCGCCTGCGCGGGAATGACATTCCGGAATCGCATGGCGTCTCGCGCCTTCACGCTGATCGAACTGATGGTGGTGATCGGCATCCTCTCGATCCTCGTAGGCGTGCTGGCTATCGCGGTATTCGACGTCTTTGGAAAATCGAAGGAGGCCGAGACCGATCTGACCATCAAAACGCTCGATTCGGGACTCAAACGCTTCAACGACCACATGAAGTTTTTCCCGCCCGGGAACCTCTACAAGCTTACGTCGGGTTACATGGCCACTGGCACGGTCATCATGGACCCTAATTCCACGAATACCGGCATCGAAACGCTGGTCATGGCGCTGCGCTCCCAATCCATTGAAGGTGGTAGAAAGATTGACAACGAATTTCTCCAGACATACCAGTCCAACGTCGATAACGACGCTATTCAGGAAAACTTCGCCAACGTCGAAGGCGCGTTGAAGCTTTTCGAAATCCGCGACGGCTGGGGACATCCTCTCATCTATGTCAATCTCGACGAGGCGCGGAACGACCCGTTGATGCTCGCAACGCCGATGGCCGTCACCAACGCCGAGGGCGCGATCCAGCAGATCGACCTCAACAAACTACTCGAATACATCGTCGATCCCGAGACAAAGATTTCGGCTGCCCGGAGCTGGTGCATCTGGAGCCTCGGTGAGGACGGCATCAATCAGTATGGCCGGGGCGACGACGTCACCTCATGGCCCAAGATCGACGCCGATCTGCCCGAGGAACCGGCGGAGGAAGAATAGAGCATATGAAAGGCGCCACAGTCATGCGCATCGTCCTTCCACCCCTCCGAACTGTGACGTTCGTCTGTGTTATCGCGCTTCTGTCGGGTTTCGGCGCGTTTCTTCTTTTGCAGAACAAGAATGAGCTCGCGACGCCCCGCCCCGTCGAAAAAGCCACCCTTCCCGAAGGCTTCACAGCCACAGTCGTTGTCGATGGCCGCTGGCGCTTGAGCGCTCTTGCTTTCCTGTCCGGCGGCGAGATGGTCTACGGCGAGAAGGAAACTGGCAAGGTCTTCTGGGCGAAACGAAAAGACGACCAATGGACACCAGCGCCGGAGCCGCTCGTCACGCTCGCCGATTGCGCCAGTGACGACAAATATTGCGAGCGCGGCCTCTGCGGCCTCACCGGCTGGAAGGACAAAGAGAGCGGCAAGGAATGGCTCTATATTTACTACACACTTAAAGCCATCGGTGCGGAGAAGCAGCCCACCAAGAACCAGATCGTGCGCTTCCCCATCACCCGTGAAGGCGAAACGCTTAAGGCCGGGACCAGCGAGGTGGTCATCCCGGGCGACATCCTCAGCGCCGGCTGGAACCACAACGGCGGCGGCATAGTCTTTGGCCCGGACGGCATGCTCTACTTCTCCAACGGCGAAAATGGCAAAGACGGTGTTGCGACGGTCGCCACCGCCAGCAAGTCATGGGAGGCGCAGAACTACAAGAATCTGCGTGGTGTGATCGCCCGCGTCAGCCAAACGGGCGAGGCGCTCGCCGACAACCCTTTTGTCGAGGAAGGCGCCGGTCGCGAACAGAAATCCATTTTCGCCTACGGGCTACGCAACACCTACCGCATCGCCTTCGACCCCGTAAAGGGCGCGCTTTTCGGCACCGAAAACGGGCCAAACGACTGGGATGAACTCAACATCATCCCGCGGGGCGGAAACCTCGGCTGGCCGCTGGTCCGCGGACGCATGGACGATCCCCACAACGCGAAGATGAAGCCACACTTCAAGCCCGCGCCCGGAAGCTACGCTGACCCGATCGACGCGTGGGCGCGTTGCCCGTCGGTCACAGGCATCGCCTTCGAACCGGGGGCTGTAAACTTCCCCGCCGCATACAAACATGAACTCTTTGTGGCGGCTTACCTCGGCTCGATCATCTGGCGCGTCACGCTCGATGAGTCGCGCACGAAGGTGGTGAGCCGCGAGCAGTTCTTCTCGATGCCGAGCCCCGACCGCTTGCCGGGTGCAGGCATCGCGGACATGGCCTTTGGCCCCGACGGCAAACTCTATCTCTCCACCACCACCTACGACGGCGACAACAAGAAGAACGACCGTGTGATCATGATCGAGTGGAAGAGCAAAGCGGCGGAAGAAAAGAAATAGACTCACCGAGCGCTATCAGCGTTTCATCGGCCGCATCGAGCACGCCTGATACTGCCGGAATCCAGACGTGACAAGCGATTTCTCATAGTCGCTGGATGCCGGCTTGCGCCGGCATGACGGATAAATCCAACAACCATTTTGGGTTTGGTATGACCCTACAGCGAAGGCGGTTCGGCGGACGAAGATTGGTATGATCCGCCGCGATAGTCATGGCAGATCATCCCGATAATAACGAAGCCGCAAGCCCCGAAGCCGGGCTCCGGGCGCGGATAACCGCCACCATCGCGCGGCAGCGGGCGAAGCTCGAGCGCGCGCGGGAGAAGGCCAGCGAGGATCTCGCACGCGCGGAGGTGCTCGTCGCCGGCCGCGCCCACGGCGAACTTCTCAAGACCAACCTCGCCACACTCAAGCGCGGCGCGAGTGAAGCAAGCTTGTCCGGCTACGATAGTCAGGGGAATACCATCGCGTCCACCGTGCCGCTCGACCCCAAGCTCACGCCCAAGGAAAACATGGAGCGCTATTTCCTGCAGGCGCGCAAAGGCGAGCGCGGGGTGCAGCTCGCGGCCTCGCGCATCGCGACACTCGAGCGCGAACTCGCGGCGCTCGCGGTCATCGAACAACGGATGGCTGCGGTGCCTGATGCAGAGCTTGAAGCATTCGTGGCGCTTCCCGACATCGCGGCGATCCTCGCTCCCGCGCGGCAAGGCTCCGGCGCCAAGGGACAGAGCGAGGATGCCGGCCCCTTCGCCTCGCTGCCCCGGGCGATCAGGCCGCGCACGTACACGAGCATCGAGGGGTGGGAGATCCTCGTGGGCCGTGACGCGCGCGCCAACGATCACCTCACCACGCGCATCGCCAACGGGCTCGACTGGTTCTTTCACCTCGCCGACGCGCCGGGAAGCCATGTCATCCTGCGGAACAAAAAAGATCAGACGCCGCCATTGGAGACGATGCTCGATTGCGGCCAACTCGCGCTGCATTTTTCCACGAAGCGCGACAGCTTGCGCGCCGACGTTCATTACGCGCGCTGCAAGCATGTTCGCAAACCCAAGGGAGCCAAGCCCGGACTGGTGTACCTCAACGATTTCAAGACGCTGACGATCAAGCGCGATGAAGTCCGGCTTGCGAGGTTGCTCGCGCGCCCATGAGCGGCGAATCGTACAAAGGCGATTCCTCGCATGAAACCGGCCTAAAAACACCAAGCCCCGGTGGCGCGATAGACGACACACCGGGGCTTGAAGTTTGTTGTCTATGTTCGCCGAGGCGCTTAACCGCGCGACGGGATTGGATTGTGGCTGGTCGACGTTGATTCGTTGCTGACGGTCGATTTGCCTTCGCCTTTGAGGGCGGGGATCACAAGTTCGCGGCCAACACTTTCGCTATTGGCAGGCGTGCAGTCCCAATCAGGGTTCGCGCTGCGGATAAGTCTGAAGTGTACGGGACTGCCATAATAGTAGGTTGCTAGTGCAAAAATGTTATCTCCCAGCTTGAGCTTATGGGTGCGTGAGCCGGTGAGCGCGGGAGGTTCGGGCGCTTGCGGCGGAGTCGGGGTGCTGACGGTTGGTGTCGAGTCTGATGTCTTGTTCGAAATATTGGCGGTGTTGCCACCATCCTTGGTGTTGCCGCCGATGCCTCGCATGTCGGGGACCTTGATCTTCTGGCCGACCTGCAAGCGTGTGGCCGTCTGATCGTTGAGACCTTCGTTCAGGTCGTAGATGTCTTTGCGTTTGCAGCCGTACTTGGATGCGATTTTGGAAACCATGTCTCCGGACTGGATCTCATAGCTGACGACTTGCCCTGGAGCGGATGGCTGCTTGGGTTGCTCCACGGGTTTCGGAGCCGTTGTTCTCCCCGCCGGAGAGTTCGGGGTGCCGGTGCCTTCTGTTGTTGGAACGGGAAGTTCGCCCGGCAATGGTGTCACCACGGGTGAAGGTGGCAATACCAAAAGCGCGGGTTGGGTTTGAGCCGCTGTCAATGGCGGCGGGGAATTTCCCTCGTCACCGTCCGAAAAGATCATGAGAGCGCCAAAGCTCAACATGACGATTGCGGCGCCGGCGAATACGAGGAGTTTGAGGTTCTTCGACATATCGTTTCTACTCCATTGTCTTCGTTGTTCGGTGTTTCGGCGTGCCGTGCGTTGTTCATGTTCCGATAGCAGCAAACATTTTCGTGCGGCTCATGCGGTGAACAGGGCCGGTACGCCCCGCCGGGGTCATCGGCGCGATGGCAGTTCGGGCTTGAGACAAATTCGCAGGATAGGCGACGAATCGTCTTGGTTATGATCCGGACGGATGTGTCACGAATGAGTTATAACTAGTTTGATAGAAACACGTTACGACGATTTCCACAAAACATTTCCACACGCTTTCAAGAAATCGCACAAATGACACGTGGAAATTTTTTACCGACCCAAATTCCCTTAAAATCAACACTTAAGGAAGGGGAAGCCCATGTCCTGGCGTTTGGCTCTTGCCAGCATCCCTGCCAGCGCAACAATGGAAGCCGGAGAAACCGATGTTTCGAGTCCGGAAACTCAACCGCGCCAAAGACTCTTCCCGCAAGGGAAGCGCTCCGCGCGCGCGTTTGCAAGACTTTCAACTTGCCTCCAAGCGTCTTGCACGACGTCAGCGCCGCATGACTTCTTCGGTCCATACCATGTTGCGCGAGGTCTCGCGCCTCTGCTCTGCCCCTCGCGGAACATTTCGTATGCTTGACGGGATGCGAGCCGGCCAGGTGTATGGCATCGCGGTGCCACTGAGCGAAGATTCAGCGATTCCGAGCATGGCTGAGACACTGCGCGTGATCGCAGCGATAAAGCTCATGGACATTCTCCACGCTCGCAGCATCGGCCCCTGCGGCATCGTGCTCTGGCCCGGAATTCCCGCGGAACTGGACGTGACGCCGCGCTTCGTGATTGATCGCGACGGCAACGCCCATTCGACACGCTTCGCGATGGACGAAAGGGACGAAGCCATCGCGAGCATTCTCCAGGCGCTGCCGGAGACCGGCTTTACGCCATGGGTGAAGGCCACGCTCGAAGACACATGGATAGAATTTCCCATGCTCTGGAAAATGCGGCTGCTGACCGCGCTCGTCGTGCGGGAGCGCGTGGTGTGCTCGTTGCAGGACATGGTTTCGTCAGGGCCGAGGGTGGCGACGCCCGCGACTCCGCGCGCGCGCTATCGCGCGCGTCTCGCGCGACTGTTCGAGCAAATCCCGGTGATATGCCTGGTGCGCCCCGAGTATGGCGAGACCGCGCCGATCGATACGCAGATCGCCGACGCATTCGCCGGCGAGGTGATCCCCTTCCCGGCGAACATTGCCACCATTGTCGAGGGCAAGGTGGAGCGCTGGCTCGCGAAATACGGCATCGACCCGGAAACGCTGCTCGGCGATGACGTGCAGGTCGCAAAGCTCGCCACCGGACTTTTCCCCGCGGACGCGGGCGGGTGCATCGGCAACGCGCGCGAGAAGCTGCTCAATCGCGTGTTCGCGCTCGAGCATCATCTCGACCTCGCGGGCTACGAACAGCGCGGAACCGCCGTACTCGACAAGCTCGCCAACCAGCTCGACGGACAGTTCGACCGGTTGAAACACTCCGCGCGCGAGACCGAGCGGCGCGAACGCGAGGTCGCGTTCAGCCAGTTGACACGCGCGCGCGCCTACCTCGCGCCGGGCAACATGACGCAGAGCGACGCGATGAGCCTGATCCACTATCTGAATTTTTACGGTCCCGGTTTTCCCGCCGAACTGGCAGGGTCGATCGAGGCCGGGGACGGACGTCATCACCTGCTTTTCGTGGGGAAGTGACGGACGGGCTACGAATCGGTGTGTGCACGAACCAGACAACGCGGTACGGGACGTACACACATACCACAGGGCGGCGGGATCCTGGCGGACACCCGCCGCCTTCGTTATGTATGATGTAAGGCACAATGGCGCCCAATCGCGCAAAGAATCCGCCCGGCGCGTCCGGAACGAAACGATTCGCCGAAGCGCTCGAGAAGCGCTATGAGTTCGAGCGCCTGCTCACGTCGATCGCGACGCGCTTCATCAACATAGATATCGCGCGTCTCGATGACGGCATCAACGAGGCATTGCGCGCCATCGGCGAATTCGCCGAAGTCGACGCCGTATTCCTTCTGACCATCAACCAGGATCACGAAAAGTATTCGAGCACCTACGGCTGGGCTTCAGGGCGTCACGTAACCGACCGGAAACGCCACCAGAATATGTCGCTCGACCGCTTCCCCTGGTTTTTCGAGGAACTCGAACGCAACAACCTCGTCAATATCCCGCGTCTGTCGATGTACCCGCCCGACGCGCTGCAAACTCAGGAAGAGATGCAACATGCCGGCCTGCGCTCACTCGTCGCTGTTCCAGTGCGCGACCAGGGCCGGATGGATGCCGTCGTCGGCCTCGCGTCCATCGACGACCGTGACGAATGGCCCGAGGATGTGATCGTGTTGATGCGCCTGATGGGCGAAATTTTCTTCAACGTCATCAAGCGCAAGCAAACGAATGAGGCGCTTGCATCGAGCGAAGCGCGATTCCGCGCGCTGGTGCAGCATTCGTCCGACATGATCGGCGTGCTCGACGGCAAAGGCGTCATCCGATTCGCCAGCCCGGCGGTGTCGGCGATCCTCGGCTTTGCCAACAACGAGATTGTTGGGCGGCTTGCCTTTGACCTCGTGCATCCCGAGGACGTGCAGCGCCTGCTCGGCATCTTCTTCGGCGCGATTCAGAAACCGGGCGTCGTCGTCAACGCCGAATATCGCGTGCGCCGCAAAGACGGCACCTATGTGTATTTCGAATCGGTCGGCGCCAATCATCTCGACGATCCGAACGTCAAAGGCTTCGTGCTCAACAGCCGCGACGTCACCGCCCGCCACGCGGCGGAAGCGGCGCTCCGCGAAACCGAAAAAATGCGCACAGTCGGTCAGCTCGCCGCCGGCGTCGCCCACAACATCAACAACGCGCTCACCGCTATCCTCGGCTACGTGCAAGTGCTCAACCGCGACGCGGGCAACGAGGAAAAGGTGCGCGACGCGCTTAAAGTGATCGAAACCACCGCCAAGGGGGCGGCCGCCACCGTGCGGCGCATCCAGACCTTTGCGCGCGAGCGGGCCGGGGTTGGGAGCGCGGCCGTCGACCTCAACGATCTCGCCCGCGACGCGATCGAGATGACGCGCCCGACATGGGACGCACGGCCGCAGGAACGAGCGATCAAGCTGCGTCTCGAGCTTTGCGCGCGACCGCTGCTTATCGTCGCAAGCGCGTCGGAAATCCGCGAAGTCTTGATCAACCTTGTCTTGAACGCCGCGGAGGCCATGCCCGGCGGCGGCGTATTGATGCTCGCCACGTGCGCGGACGGCGCGAACGCATGGGCGCGCGTACACGATACGGGCGAGGGGATTCCCGCCGAGGCGCGTGAGAAAATCTTCGAGCCATTTTTCACCACCAAAGGCGAAAGCGGTATGGGCCTTGGCCTTGCGATCAGCCGCAGCGTCGCCAAACGTCACGGCGGCGATTTGTTCATCGAGAACGACGGCCCCGGCGGCGTGACCTTCGCGCTCAAGCTCCCGCAAGAGGACGCATCCCAAAGTATCTCCAGCCCTTAGACCGCTTCCAAGGTTGATTTGCTCTTGTAGCGCCCCGCGCCCCGCGGGGCGGACCGACCAGTAATAAGACGCCCTGCGAGGGCGCAGGGCGCTACAAGAGCTACGCGCTGTGAATCTTCTGCAAATCAACCTTGGAAACGATCTAGGCTCAACGAACCGGCAATGACGCGGGCGCGTCCGCCAGTTCTCTGGCGGAGAAGATCCAGTCATGCGTGAGAGCAAGCCCGGGTTCCGCGTTATGGTAGTAAGCGCCGCAGCGATGCGGTGAACGCTTACCAACCATGGAGAGAGAAGGAGAATCCGTATGAAACTGCGCACCCTGTCAATCGTGGCCCTCTTCGTTTGCGCCGGCGCGGCACCGGTATTTGCCGGACAGCGCGTTTCCGTGCGCGCGGGATTCACATCGAGTTCCCACCATCACCACGGAAGTTCATCCCGTCATCAAACGCGCTATGTGGAGAAAAAGGTTTGGGTGCCGTGCTGGGATGAAGTGATTTGCGAAGAGGTATGGATTCCGGGGCACTTTGAAGACCGCGTCACAATCACCAGAGAATGCGGAGTCGAAGTGCGGCGCATTCGTCGCGAGTGGGTTCCGGGCCGGTATGAACACCGCGACAGAACCATTCACCATGAAGGTTATTACACGATCGTGTATGAACGAGTGGATAGCTGCCACCGTTGACTATGGACGCTCGCTGGCCGCAGGATTTCGGGGCTGGAGCTTCCACGCGCTTCGGGCAATGCGATACGATTAAGGAGGTAGCGCCATGCGCCCTCGCATGGCGTCTTCTCTACAAGCTACATTTTCCATAGTCCGTCACGCGAGGGCGCGTGACGCTACAAGATTCCTGCCGCTAATCGTATCGCATTGCGCCTTTGCGGGAATGACGGCAAGAACCGATTTCTTTCATTGAACCGGTATGAGAGCGTTTCCGGAGATGATTTGCAGCAGATTGATGAAGTGAAGACGCCCCTGCCAAACGCGCGAGAGCAACGTAAATCCGAAGGTAATCCTGAGAAGCGCTTCAGGCGCTATTTCCAGTCCAGCGCGCCCTTCTTCCAGGCATAGATGAGCGATTCCACGAGGCCGAGGAAGAAGATGCCGGCGATTACGAGGCCGGCCACGCCGAAGCGTTCGTACTGAACGGCGTAGGGGATCAAGAGTACGGTTTCGATGTCGAAGAGGATGAAGATCATCGCCAGCATGAAGAAACGCACGTCGAACTTCTTGCGCGTTTCGTTCAGGATTGGGGAACCGCACTCGTAGGGCGATTCTTTGGTCTTGCCACGGCGCGCCGGGCCGAAAAGCGAACCGACGGCAGCAGCTCCGCCTGCTACGACGCAGAGTACGCCGGCAAAGATCACGAGGTTGAGCACCCGGTCGGTCATGGGGTGAAATGATAGCTCGTCCGGCCCGCAATGCCAGAGGGCGGATGCTTGTCCTCATCCCCGTCACTCGCCGCCCGAGAGCTTTTCCCACGGGATGTCGGCCAGCTCCAGCGCCGCGAGACCATAACCGTAGGACACGGCGGCTGTCGCGACGTCCTCCCACACAAGCACCGTTCCCGGTTCCGTGCGGAGATAGACCATCGCCTCGGTGATATCCGTTCGAACTTCGCGAACCCCATCCAGGGATTCAAAAGCCTGTATCAGGCCCGTCGCTCACTCGCCTCAGTCCACGCCCTTAACTTTGAGTTTGTATATCGCGTCTCGATCGGTGGGCACGTTCGTAACGGGTTTGTGATCCGCGGGCGGATCGATGTTCGCGACGGAGATATTCATGCACGCGGCGAAGCCGGCGATGAACATGGCCATCAGAATCGTATGTTGAAAGCGTTGCATAGTGACCGCGTCTTTCTTCGTAGCGTCACGCGCCCTCGCGTGACGTTGTATCTTTTGATTGGTTCGTCACGCGAGGGCGCGTGACGCTACGCCTAGAACAAATAACTGAACATCAGCATGAACGTGCCATCATCCGCCAACTGCACGCCGTTGTAGCGCCGGTAGAGCGGAACGTTGTAGCCGGTCTTGAGCGAGATCAGGTTGGTGAAGTTGACCTGAACACCGCTCCCGAGGTACGTGGTGAAATGCCCGCTGTCCGGGTCGTCATCGCCGTTCATCGTTCCCTTCGAGCGCGCCTCTACGTCCAGTTCAAAGAGCAGGATGATGTCAAGCTCGCGGTAGTCCTTGAGCTCCTGGATGCGCCAGGCATAGGCGGCGTGGGACTGCAGCGCGGGACCCATGCCCGTGCCGTCCTTTTCCGTTGAGATGTCGCCCGACACCTCGCCCCAGAAGTAATGGCGCGCCGTGCCAATGGCGATGGCGCCGCCACCGAGGAAGGTGAAGGTCTCCTCGCCGAAGCTGATGCCGTTCTCCCGTTCCGGAGCCGTCGGCAGTTCGGCCTTTCCAAAGAGACGAAGCTGGCAGCTCCCTCCCTCGAACACCAGCGGTCCACCGAAGATCAAAGGATCGATGCGATAGGCGGCGCCCACCTCCCAGTTGCCGATGCTCAGGAGAGAGTGGCGGCCCATGGACTCGCCCGTCATCACGCCGTACATGAAGGGAAATTCCGCTTTGACGGCGAAGTCTCGCGTCACACCGTAGGTTATCCCTGGTGACCACGTGGCTTCATACATGCGCATGTTGTCAGGGTTGGCGACGGTGTTGTCGCCCTCGTAGAAACGCTTCGATTGCTCGAACATGGTCTCCATTTCCAGTTCGAAGCCGCCCTTCCACATGGTGCGCGGCCCGCGCCCGAAGAGCGTTTCATGGGCGGAGAGATTCGCGGCGAGACCCGCCACGGCGATGAGGAGCAGCGCCCCCCGGACGATTCAGTGACGATGAGTCATTGGTTGATCCTTGTTGATATACCACTTGTCATTCCGGCGTAAGCCGGAATCCAGTCTTGTAGCGTCACGGCTATGCCGTGACGTCTTCTCTTCCCCGCAGGCTCAAAGACGTCATGCCATAGGCATGACGCTACTGCAGCAGCGGCGACCAAAGAAACCCGACTCTCAGATTAACAGCCGGACCGGCTCGATGAATCGCAATGGTGGCGGGGCGAGGATGCGCGCGCTGTCATGGCGCAAAGCGTTTGTCACGGGAGAAGAGAATGAGGCGGAAAAGACCAGCAAAACGAATCGTGCAGTATCGTTGCCGGTTGTTCGTGTTACGTCGATCAATGCCATTGGCGCGGGCTGGAGAAGCGTGAGGCTGTGAATTTCCGGGTGCTTCGAATTGGGGCAATGAGGATTGGGGGCATGTCCTTGATGTTCACACGGGTTGCCTGAACTCAAGGGAACCGGGTCTGAGCCCGCATTCGATTGAGCGGCATTCCCGCAATGACTGCAGCATTGCTGTTCCACTTCGTTCGCTTGTTCCTCGCAATTCCCGCCGCCCGCAGCGCTACACCGCAGGCCGCCGAAGAACGTGAAGCTGTGGCACACGCACGGTGCGCTTACCGGGAGCACGATGAGCGTGAGCGAGGCGACGAGACTGGCAACGGAGCCGAGCATGATTCTGTAATTATAGAACGTTCGAAGGTGCCATGTATTCCCAAAAATCCGCGGGCGCGTTCCGTGGCGCCTTTGCCGCCCGGAGAGCCGGAAACGTCAGCATTGATGCCGACTACGCTTCGAAGCAGTGGGAGCGGAGATGGCAATCGAAGCCAAGGCTTACCGCTCTGTGCATCATGGTATGACTGACGCGAAGAATGGTAGCTGCCTCAGACACAGTATATGGCTCCCTGAAGCTGAGTTCGGCTGCTCTCTTTGAAAGCTCTTGTTTATGCCATGCAAGATCAAACTTCTTTCTTCGACTGGCTTCGTGTCGTTCGCGTTCGTCCAGATGGGCAATGCAAGCGTAAAATGCGACACCCCGTAACCAGAATCTGTAAACCGTCTTCCCAAAAATCGCGGGTGTAGGGTCAAACCAAGGGAGCAAACGAGTCGGTCCATAGGAACGCGCCGCCTCATACACACGCGGTAAAGATTTACCGAAAAGTTTGGCGACTTCCTGTACGGTGAGTGGTTCATGAAAGCCGAGGTCATTGGTAAGTTTCATTAGTCGCGCATACTCAGCTTCAAGACGTTCTTCACCGATAGCTTCAGAGACACGATACTGACGTTCTCTTATGGCAATACGCGGATCGTTTTCCTCCATGTACTTCAACAAGTCGTGAAACGTAATTGTGCAGCGGATAGACTGGCTTCTCCCTGTCGGGACTCGTGATGCTTGCAATCGTGGAGGATTTCCCCATAGGAGATTATTAACTCTTTCTCGACGGATACTGAGGATTGATCCGACCTGCGCGGTCGTGAACGGCTCTTTCAGCTTCAGCCGCTCAATTCGTGACCGCAGCACGTCCTCGATGACATCACCTTCGCGCAGTTCAATGTCCATCGACATCCCTCCATCGGTCACGATTTCCGAGCATAAGGTGCCAAGAGAGATCGTCGTTCCAGATACGCCATATCCTGCGACTGCCGGTGCCAACGTCGAATGCGATCAAGGGTGCCTCGCCGTTCGAGAGCGGGCGAGTTACTCTTTGCTTGCTGATTTTGAGGATGCGCATAACGTCGTAAATAGTGTATGGCTCTCGAATGCCGTGCCGGGACGCACAACAAACAAGGGTGCCCTTGATCCAATCGAGACATCTGATTGTCGAATCGCTCACCTTGGACTTCGGTAGCGGTTGATTCGTCCGGCAGGTGAACAATGCAAGCTCGTCGCTCCAGACCATCGGCATTGGGCCTCGCGTTAGTACCGGACAAAGATCAAATGTAACCAATCGGGGTTGATGGGCCTTGAGAGTCTTGGTGAGCAGCTTTCTTGAAATATTCAGAATGTCAGCGCATTGTGTGACAGTGAATGGTTCGACAGCGCCACAACGCTCTGCTGCTCTCACAATCCGTTGACGTGTCGTCTCCAGAGCATCTGCCTTGATGTTCAATTCTTCCTGTAGTGCATAAACCTGAGAATCGAAAGTAGGGTTGGCTCTTCGCAGCGCGAAAGAAAAGTCTTTCAGGTTGATGCGAACACGACCGTCTTTCTCCGGTTTTTGGCCGATGTAATAATCCAAAGCATGGCGATGAATGGCCGCCGAAACAGCCGTTCTTGAGCTATTGACAAGTTTCGCAATTTCACCGGGACCGAGATGACCCGGAAGTTCCAATTGCTCTGCTTTTCTTTTCAGTCGCGCTCGAAGCATGTTGCCCGCATTGTCTGTCAGGCTTCCAGAGCGGGCAACCGGTTGATCGTGGTGACTCGGCCTATCGAAACAACGGACGCGGCGGCGTGGCATCCTCCACCCATTCATTCGGGTCGTCGGGGCTGATCCAGACACAGCGCACGGGGCCGACGGCTAGGCAGACCTGCCGCCTGATGTGCTCCGCGTGAGCGCGGGCGAACTCGCGCAAATGGAATTCGTCGCGCTCTACGTCAACGGGAATCTCGACGCGCATGAATACGGCAGCCAATAGCCGAATGAGCATGTAGGGTTGAAACCCGACTTCCTGCCGCTTGATTTCCGCGAGTAAGTCTTGCCGGTCGCGCTCCAAGAGCATTTCGATGACACTAGGGTTGAGGTTCAGTACTGGGACGAGGCGGCGCAGCGCCGCCTCGTCAACTTCCTCGCCGCGCTCAAGCGCCGTAATTTTCCGGCAGCCCTTGGTGCTTCGCCACCCGGCATGGGTGGCCAGCTCCGACCGCCGCAGGCCCTGCCGGATGCGCTCCTGTTCGATATAGCTGCCGAGGTGCTTCCCCATTTCTATTTCTCATTCTGTCGTTTGCCACATGAGCCAGCATTCTATCGGACTTGGGCGCGTTATAGGACAATGCGGTGTGCCAGATTGGGCCGAAATACTCCCGCAAGTGCGCCTGAATATGGACTCTTTGGTTGCGAAAAAGTGAAAGAATGGGTGACGTTTTGGGTGACGCGACGATTTTTGCGGGATAAAAGCAAAACCCGCATGGCTCTCAAGTTCAAGAGCCACACGGGTTTATGCTGGTCGGGCCGGGGAGATTTGAACTCCCGACCCCTTCCACCCCAAGGAAGTGCGCTACCAGGCTGCGCTACGGCCCGTCAAAGAGCATCTCTACTCTCGAAGTCGGGACGTGAACTCTAGTTCATTCCGGTAGCAAGGTCAACGAGACATGCGACATGGGTGCGGTAACTGGTTGTCGATGACGCTGGAAATCCCTCCGCAAGAGGGAAGCGAGCGCAGCGAGCAGGTGAGGGTGATTTTTCAATGAAACCCTCACCCCGGCCCTCTCCCTAGCAGGGAGAGGGAGAAGAAGCGCCGACAACCAGTTACCGCACCCTATCGTGATCAGGACTGCTGCAAAGTCATGAAAATTAGCAACCCTGAATTTTCGAGCATTAACAATCTCAAGAGCCAAGCAATGTCCGGGGTAAGTTCTGGATTCCCGCCTCACGGCTACGCCAAAGCGCTTCGCCGAGGCGAGTCGCGGGAATGACGGAAAAGAGGACTTTGCAGCAGTCCTGATATCGTGATGGAGAGTTCGGGAGTCGCGCATCTCGGTGGGGGGAAGGGGTCCAATCACGCGCCCTGATGCTTTTTTGAAGATGCTTCCCACGCTTGGGAATGGCGGTGTCCGTGGAAGCCCTGACGCCATTCGTGACAGTCGTTTCCGGTCGCGAACAAAGACCGCCAACAGGGGTCGCTGGCGAGCATAGTCGATTGTCTGTCTCTACGCGGGATCGTCCGCAAGCCGTTCGGAGCCGTGAAGAATTGGGGCCGCGTCGATATCCTCGGCTTCCATCAAGTGGACGATACGCTGCAACGACATGGCGATGGCCGCCTGCTCCAGCTCGGGGAGCTTGGCGAGGCGTGTGGCGAACGTTTCCTGAAGTGGAGACGGAGCTTTGGACACAAAACCGGACGCTTTCTTTGTCGCGCTGACGACGCTTCTTCGCCGGTCTCCCGCGTCCTGGACGCGCAGCACGAGCCCTTTGGCGACGAGCCGGTCAATGATTCCCGTGATCGTGCTGCCGCCGACATGGACCCGCCGCGCGAGCGTCGTAAGCGACATCGGGCCCTCGTCAATGAGCGTCTTGAGGCACACCAACTGCGGGCCTGTGATTCCATAGCTGTGGGTGAGTTTTCGTGAATGCATGTCGACCGCCCGGATGATGCGGCGAAGCGCTTGCAAAATCAGGAGGTCCGGCTTTGACGCCGGAATCTCGTTCCGCCGGTTCGCTGGCGCAACCCGGTCGAGAGCACTTGATTTCGGCTTGGCACGCTTCTTCATCGTCGAGCCTGTTAAGGACGGTAACGCTATCACGAATCACCATTGAAACAACGCAAAACGTTCCGCTCTTCGATCACGCCAAACAAATACTTTCAATTAGAACGATTCTATATAGAATCATTTTTTTCTTGAATCAGGATGCGAGTGTTTGCCGCGATTCGAATGGCGTAACCCGGATGTTTTATGCTTGACCCAGCGAGCGGTACGGTTGTCGTCGCAAACCCCGTCATGGGCGGGAAATCTGCCGCGCGACCCGATGTCAGATTTCGAGAGGCACGCGCAAAGGACGGACCCGGAATGCACAGACTCGTAAAGGAGTCAGGTGTGCTCGACCAAAATTCCGTATACGCCTACCTCATGATCGGTGAGCACTTTGGCGCGACGTCCGTCGTAGCGGAAATCGAAAGCGAGCTTGCCGGCGCGGTTCTGGCGCTGCCGTCGCTGCGCCGCCGCGATACGCTCTTCATCTGGCAGGTGGTTGTAGCCGAACGCGCGCGGGGTCTGGGCCTCGCGACGCGTCTCCTGCGCGAGTGCGCCTCAAGGGCGCGTGACCTGCGATTGAAGTTCATCGAGGCCACGGTCACTCCCTCCAATCTCCCATCGCAGCGCTTGTTCAGGTCGTTTGGGGAGCGGTATGGAGCGTCACTCGAAGTCTCCGTGGGTTTTACGGAGGATGATTTCGGCGACGAAAAGCATGAGGCCGAGGAGCTCTATCGAATTGGAATCCTTGAAGCGACGAAAGGACTGTCATGAATGTTATCGCGCGAAGAGAATCGGAAGTTCGAAGTTACTGCCGCACCTTTCCGGCGACGTTTTCAAAAGCTTTGGGGAGCAAGCTCTGGGACGGAAAAGGCGCCGAGTACCTGGATTTCTTTTCCGGCGCGGGGTCGCTCAACTATGGACACAACCATCCGGCGCTGAAAGACGCGCTTGTCAGCTACATCTCCGGAAACGGTATCGCGCATTCCCTCGACATGACGACCGACGCGAAATGCCGTCTGCTCGAAGCCTTCGAGCGCATCATCCTTGAGCCGCGAAAAATGGACTACAAGGTGATGTTCCCCGGCCCGACAGGAACGAATTCCGTCGAGTCCGCACTCAAGCTTGCGAGGAAGGTCACCGGGCGCAGCCTCGTCATCTCGTTCACCAACGCTTTTCACGGCATGACGCTCGGCTCTCTCGCCGTCACCGGCAACGAGATGAAGCGCAATGGAGCGGGAGTACCGCTCGGCCACACGTTCTGCGCGCCATTCGACGGATACTTCGGCGAAGGCGTCGATACCATCGCGCAGATCGAAACGATGTTGAGCGATGGCAGTAGCGGCCTCGACGCTCCCGCGGCGTTTATTGTCGAGACCGTGCAGGCGGAAGGCGGCATCAACGTAGCGTCCGGGTCGTGGCTTCGCGAATTGGAATCGCTTGCAAGAAAGCACAAGGCTCTGTTGATCGTTGATGACGTGCAGGTGGGATGCGGGCGTACCGGTCTCTTCTTTAGCTTCGAGGAGTATGGCATCCAGCCAGACATCATCTGCCTGTCAAAGTCGCTTTCGGCGTTCGGGCTTCCGTTGGCGCTGACGTTGTTCAAGCCGGAACTCGATATCTGGAAGCCTGGCGAGCACAACGGCACATTCCGTGGCAACAACCACGCTTTCGTAACGGCGGCGAAAGCCCTCGAATTGTTCTGGTCCCATGACTCTCTGAGTCGCGCCGTAAGTCTCAAGGCCGCGATTATCGAGGATCGTCTCAGGCAGTGCGCGCGCCGCTATGGGGGCGAATGGCGCGGCAGGGGTATGATTCAGGGATTGGCGTTCGGCGACAGCTCCGTCGCGCCGGCGATTTCCGCCGCGGCATTCTCGCGCGGGATGCTCGTGGAAACATCCGGATCTCAGGGGGAAGTGCTGAAGTTGCTGCCGCCGCTCACGATCGACGAATCGGATTTACAGCGTGGGCTCAACACCATCGACACATGTATCGATCAGGTTCTTTCGGCAAGGAAGGATTCTCCCCGTACGACCAGGACTCAGGAGGTCATGGCATGATCGTGCGATCACTTGACGATGTGCTCGGCACCGAGCACGAAGTGAAACAGGACGGATGGACGAGCCGGCGTCTGCTTCTCCGCAAGCATGGCATGGGTTTTTCGCTGCACGATACGCTGGTGCATGCCGGCGCTTGTCTCGAAATGCGATATGCCAATCACCTCGAGGCGGTGTATTGCGTTGAGGGCAGGGGAAGCATCACCCATGTGGATTCCGGCGAAAACTATGCAATCGTGCCTGGTACCGTCTATGCGCTCGATGCACACGACCGTCATATTCTTCGTGCGGAGACACAGATGCGCATGGTGTGCGTCTTCAACCCGCCTGTGTCTGGCGCGGAAGTGCATGATGCAACCGGCGCTTATCCGCTCGTGAACGAAGTTCAGGGGTAGTGGTCATTGACGGCTATCGTTCGGGGTAGATTTTTTCGCGACCAACGGGAGCGTTTGAAGACTTGGACAAATCGAAATCCCAAAATAAAGGTGGCGCGAGCCACTAGCCGCTGAGGGCGCGGATTCATGAAAACGATGAGTCAGACCGATCCCTACTTCTCCCGTGTATCGGGGGCGTGGGGATATGGAGATCGGGCCGATCCTGTGCTGTGGGGCGATGGGCGAGGGCTACTGCCCGCGGAGCACCTGCAGCGTTTCGAACGTGACGGTTTTCTCTTCGTCGACAAATTGTTTTCGGATGATGACGTGCGAGCATGGCGCGACGAGGCAGACCGTCTCGCCAATGGCGGCATCGATCGCGCCCGGGAAGAGGTCGTCATCGAGCCGAATAACGACACCGTGCGCTCAGTGTTTCGAGTCCATCGTTTGAGCCCTGTCTTCAAGCGTCTCGTGAAGGATCATCGCCTTGCCGGCGTCGCGAGGCAAATCCTCGGAAGCGACGTCTCCGTGCATCAATCGCGGATCAACTACAAGCGCGGCTTCGAAGGGCGCGAGTTCTTCTGGCATTCGGACTTCGAGACCTGGCACATGGAAGACGGTATGCCGCGCATGAGGGCGGTCAGCGCGGCGATCTGGCTTTCCGACAACAACGAGTTCAACGGGTCCTTGATGGTTATTCCCCGGTCCCATGAACTCTACATTCGATGTGTCGGCGACACACCGGAGAATCATTACAAGGTGTCGCTGCGCCAGCAAAGTTACGGCACACCATCCTACGATGCGCTGACAATGTTGGTAGAACGCGGCGGGATCGTGGCGCCCAAGGGGCCGGCTGGTTCCGTGGTGTTCTTCGATTGCAATCTGATGCACGGTTCGGCGGGGAATCTGTCTCCCTACCCGCGCGACAATATATTTTTCGTATACAACAGCGTCGATAACGCCCTCGTCGATCCTTTTGCGGGGATCGCGCCGCGTCCGGCATTCCTTGGTGAACGCGACGGAACTCCTGTGGATTTGCTGTGATACGTTCAAGTGTCAGACAAGACCGGCGTAGCTATGAACCCCACCCTCGCGTCAGTTCGATCCACGTCCCGCATGACCTCTCATTTCGGAGCTTTGTTTTTGCGAAAAATCTTTCCTCTGATGGCGTTCGTGACGGTGCTGAGCGTGGCGTCTTGCGATTCAAGAAATGATGAGACGACGCTCCAGCGGGTCAAGCGTACGGGGACGATCCGCATTGCCTATGCCAACGAGGCTCCCTTTGGGTATTACGATACCGCAACAGGTGAGGTAACGGGCGAAGCGCCTGAAATTGCGCGCGTCATTCTCAAACGCCTCGGTGTGACGAGTATCGAAGCGAAGCTTGTGGATTTTGGACAGCTCATTCCGGGACTTCGCGCCGGGCGCTACGACCTGATCGCCGCCGGCATGTACATCACGCCTGAACGGGCGAAAACCATTTCATTTTCGAACCCGACATACGGCGTTGGTGAGGCTTTTCTGGTGAAAAGCGGCAATCCAAAGAATCTGCACAGTTTTGAGGACGTGGTAGCCAAGGGCGACGCGAAACTCGGCGTAGTGAACGGCACGGTCGAATTGAAGCTCGCGGAAGATTTGGGCGTACCGGATTCGCGATTGATGGTTTTCCCGGATAACGCCACAGCGCTCACAGGCGTGAAGACCGGGCATATCGACGCATTTTCCGGAACAGCGCTCACCGTTCTTGACCTCTTGAAGAAGGCGGGCGACGGACTCGAGCGCGCGGAGCCGTTCCGGCAGCCGAAGATTGACGGGCGCGCGAAGAACTATGGCGCGTTCGGATTTCGCAAAGATGACCACGAATTTCTCGACGCCTTCAACGCCGAGCTGGCGAAGTTTATCGGCACGCCGGAGCACATCGCGTTGATTGCGCGTTTCGGATTCACGAAAGACGAGTTGCCGGGCAACGTGAAAGCCAGCGACATCACGGGGAACCAGTGACGGCTCAAAGCGTCGCGATGAATCTATGGGAGTACCGTGCCATTCTTCGATCTCTTTCCACATTTGACACAGGGACTTTGGGTCACCCTCAAAGTGTACGTCGTATCCAGCCTGGCCGTCCTCGTCCTGTCGACCCTCGCAGGGCTCGGGCGAGTCGCGCCGAACGCTCTGCTGCGAGGGCTTGCTGCTCTCTACGTTCACGTATTTCGAGGGCTGCCAGTTCTCATATTATTGTTTTGGCTCTATTACGTTCTTCCTTACTTTGGAATCGAACTCGGAGCGTTCGCTGTCGGCGTGCTGGGGTTGGGACTCAACTACTCTTCCTATGGAGCTGAAATCGTTCGCGGCGCCATCACCAGCATTCCACGAGGACAATGGGAGGCAGCGACCGCGCTCAATATGTCGCGCTGGTCCCGCATGAGGTATGTCATCCTTCCCCAGGCGCTTGTCCGCATGCTGCCGCCTTACGGGAATCTTCAGATCGAACTTCTCAAAAATACCGCGCTTGTCATGTTCATCAGCGTCGAGGAGCTGGCTCATCATGGCCGTGTGCTGCAGAACAGCACGCAGCGCACCGCGGAAATATTCGGTATTTCGCTGGCGTTCTATTTCGCCATCGCGGCGTTGACCGCCTTTGTGGTTCGCCGGATAGAGGTTGCCGCCAGCCGCGGCATCAGAGCGGGAGGCGCCCATGTTGCTTGAAGTGCCGTGGGACTGGATGGTTGCCCGGGACGCGCTGCCCGTCCTCGGCAGAGGAGTGGTGACAACGTTGCTCGCGACGTGTGGCGGCATGATGATCGCGCTGATGCTCGGTTTGCCGCTGGTCATTCTGCGCCGCAGTAGGCTTAGGGTTTTATCGAGGACGATCTCACTCATTGTTGAATTCGTGCGTGGGACGCCGCTGCTGATTCAACTGTTCTTCGTGTATTTCTTGCTCTCTGGTCAACCATGGGCGAGCACGCTCACCATCGGCATTGTCATGCTCGGCGTTCACTATGCCTGTTATGTGTCAGAAGTGTACCGGTCGGGCATCGAAGGCGTTTCGTGTGGCCAGTGGGACGCGGCGAAAGCGCTGAACATGAGTCGCGCGCGGACGTGGATTTCCGTCATCCTTCCTCAGGCTATTCCGCCGATCGTTCCCGCCCTCGGGAACTATCTCGTGGCGATGTTGAAGGATACACCCTTGTTGTTCGCGATCACGCTCCGCGAGCTTTTGATGGAATCCAACAACTACGCGTCTCGCGCCGGCAGCACGATCGAGGTGTACACATTGCTCGGGTTGGTGTTTCTCGTGTTGAGTCTCGCCGCTACAGCGTTGATCCGCTGGACGGAGAAGCGGCTTCTCGTAAGGGGGGCGTAGGTGAGCGCAGACCCGGTCATACGTATCCGCAGCTTGCACAAGTCATACGGCGGCACGCCGGTGCTACGCGGGCTCGATCTCGACGTTCCGGCTGGCCAGCGCCTCGCCATCATTGGACGTAGTGGGTCGGGGAAGTCGACGCTCCTGCGCCTGTTGATGACGCTCGATCGGCCCGATAGCGGCGACATCATCATCAATAGCGACCACCTTTGGCATGAACGG
>JABWBM010000204.1 GCA_013360495.1 Planctomycetaceae bacterium | reverse complement strand
GTTCCATATATTTCACCGGTTACTGGATCGAGCGAAAGCCATGAGGGAAGATCCGGCGAAGAAAACGCAATGCTTCCATATCCGTTCTGAGTGGAAATGATGTGTGAGAAGACTTCACCGTCCGTGCAACGGCCGAGGTCTCTCGCCCCGTTGAACTCTACAGGCTTATGCACCGTCAATGGGAGTTGGACTTCATCTGTATCGATGATCGGGTTGCCGATCGTGCCGACAGGTTGGATCCTAACGCCTGAGACGGCCAGTGTTACGGTATATGTTTGACCACCTGTGCCAACATCTGGCGTAAAGTTGATTTTCTTTTTAACAACACTGTCTGTGACAACCACCTGGTCACACGAAGGCAGGCCTATAATCGTCCAAGCCTTTGAGCTCCAACCATAAGGGGGCGATGTCACCGGGTAGGAGGCCTTCAGTTCTACACTTTTCACTCGCCCTTCCATCATGTCCGGAAATTTGTTTGCTGGTGATTGAATGACCAGTGGCCCAGTTTGCGCAATGAGTGGTAAGGCGAACAGCGGGATCAGCAAGGCTTCGACGCACAATACACGAAAAGAAACGCCGACTTTCCCTGCCGAAACGCATTTGATTGGTGTGGTTTGCATGGCTGGCGCTCCCTGAAAATTTCAGCCCAGCGAGACTCGAAAACACACTCACGGCAAAAGAAAGCACGTTCCACCATTGAGCTGCCAATCGGCGTCACAAATATTCGGGCCTGAATCTTTCCCCGGAGTCATCGCTCCGCCTTCAATGAACTGCATCTTTTGTTCACTCATCGTTTTCATAACCCACTCCTTTCGCCTTCCTTATGGTTCCTAGAAAATCCATCGCCCTAGTTATTGGACATGGATATACGCGCTACCTGTGGCGGCGGCGAACTGCCCCATGAACGCCGTGGCACCGGGGTTTTGGCCGACCTGTACGCACAGGAGTTCGCAACCGTTCGCGGCGATCGGCTCGAACCATCCGGGGAAATCATTGAGGATCGCGGAGTCGTGGCTATCGCCCCAGTCACCGGCATCGCGGGGAAAGGGTTCGCCGTCAGTCAAGAGCACCAGCTTCGACAAATCATTTCCGTAGTCGTGGGTCGCGCGCTTGAGCGCGTGCCATGTCGGCGTTCCGCCCCACAACACTTGCCGCTTGATGGCCTCGACCGCTTCCTCTTTGATCGATTCGGTTGCGTTGACCAGTTGTCCCTTCCACGCATCAGTCCGCGGGAATGCGTCGTAATCGTTTCCAGCGAGCCAGATAATGTCGAATGCGACATCGTCGTCGAGGTTTTGTACCATCTTCCACAGTTCGAACTTAACCGCGTGGATCCGGGTTCTTTTCGCCACGATGTTTCCATTGTAATCCTCGCCGGCACCGACATCCCACAGGTTCATGGACAATGAAACATCGATAATAAACACCACCCTGCCTGAAACCGGTTCGCCGAAGAAGGTTGGCAGCTCCCGCTCCTCGACCGGTTCCTCGGGTTCCGCCGGAGGCTCGGAGGGTTCTGCTGTTGGGACAGCAACGGGTTGCGGCGAAACGTCATCGACTTTCTGCGGCATCCGGAGCAGCAATCTTCCCGAGGGCCGGTCGGCGCCGTCGCCTGAGTCATCGCGGAAAAGCTTTGGCCCGTCCGATTCCGCCCAGGCCTGATCGTTGAACACGAGAGAAATCGAGCACGCAAAAATCGCCGCAAAAAGCACCGGGGCGATGATCCCGCACGCATCAGAGCGGACATTGCTTCCTTGTTCGCGCCTTTTCATGGTGGCAATCCTTGTTTCTGTTCACTGGGTTTTTCCGACACTTCGCCGGCATGAAGGGTGGTATCGCAAGCGAGATGCCAAAGAGCGAGCTGCTAACCGCTGACGGCGCAACCCATTATTTAACAACAGGTTATATGCGGCAAAATAATCGCGAGGTTTTTGCCACGGGTGGTTACATGGCGTTTTTGCCAAAGTTGGCACAGGAGGCGCGAGAGCGGATAGCGGAGAATTCACGGCAAAAACATCGTCACGGATTTCGACGGGGCTTGAAATCTGACGCCTTGAGCCTGTGTTGCTTGAGCATGCGATAGAATGTCCGCTGGGCGAACCCGCCGGCTTTTGCGGCGTCTGTAGCATTACCCTGATGCGCCGTGAGCAGGCTGACCAGCATGTTGCGTTCGTCGCTCTCGTGTTTGCGCTCGAGTTCAGACGGATCGACGGTACCAGGCTGCGCCTGATTTGCCGCGAGAGCGCGGAAATGTTTCTGACGCAGGGTGCCATCCTCGCTCATGGCCATGGCTGAACGGATGGCGTTCATCAGTTCGCGCACATTGCCCGGCCAGTTATGGCGGGCAATCGCTTCGAGCGTATCGGGTGCGAACTGGAAAACCTTCCCGCCAAACTCTGCCGAGAACGATGCGAGAAAATGCTCCGCCAATACTGCGATATCCTTGCCACGCTCGCGCAGAGGCGAAGTTTCAATGCGCATCACGTTAATGCGATAGTAGAGGTCTCCCCTGAAACTACCCGACTTCACCGCTTCGTCGAGGTCGCGCACCGTGGCTGCGATCACGCGAATATCGATTTCGACTTCGCTCGTGCCGCCAACGCGGCGAATCTTTCGTTCCTGCAACGCGCGAAGGAGCTTCACCTGCATGGAGAGTGGCATCTCGCCGATCTCGTCCAAAAAGAGTGTGCCGCCTGATGCGGTCTCCATGAGTCCGATTTTCCGCGTGTCAGCGCCCGTGAATGCGCCCTTCTCGTGGCCAAAAAGCTCCGATTCCAAAAGCGTCTCTGTAAGCGCGCCACAGTTGACGGCGACGAAGGGTTTGCGCGCGCGTTTGCTCTGGCGGTGGATCGCTTGCGCCACCAGCTCCTTGCCGGTTCCCGTCTCGCCGAGGATCAAAACGTCGACGTTGGAGGCGGCGACCTTGTCGACCGTCGAACGCAACGATTTCATCGCCGGGCTTGACCCGATAAAGGTTGACGGAGAGGGGTCAGCGGGCGCTTTTCCCTCCAGCATCGAACGCGCGTATTCGACGTTTTCGCGAGTGTCGGGCGCCCAGCGCGCCTCGTCCCCAAAACCGTCTGCCAGCGCCACCATTTCCCGGGCGAGGCCTTTGGCTGTTTCGTGATTGCCGGCAAGCATTTGAATCTTGATAGCGGTATCCAGGTATCCGGCATAACGAGGCGACTGGGCGACGCCTGTCTCTTTCAATATGGAACTTGCTTGCGCAAGATGATCGAGAGCGACTGGGAGAAGGGCGGCCCGAGCGGCAGCGTGAGAATGTTGAAGGATCTCGTAAGCTATGCCCCAATGCACTTGCGCCTCAAGAACCTTATCGCCTGTTTGACGGTAGACGCGAAGGGCCGCTTCGTGATGCGCGATCGCTTCGGCGATGCGGCCCTCTTGCGCCTCGATTCGTCCAAGGCCGCTTTGGCACTCTCCCTGCGCCCGCAACCCGCCGATGCTCTTGACGAGTTCGAGGGCCTGCGTATACCAGGAGCGAGCGTGCGCCAAATCGCCGGACAGAATGTCGGCGTGCCCAAGATTGAGCAATATTGTGATTTGATGCGGGACATCGTCAGTCTGCTTGATGAACGCGAGCGATTGCTGAAGAGCGTCCTTCGCTTTCGTATATAAACGTGACGTCGTGAGTATCCCACCAAGAAAGCTCAAGACCCGGGCATGCAGCGTCGGCGCGGTTTGCGGCTCCACGAGTTCAAGCGCCTCGTTGACTTTTCGAAGCGCCTCATCAATGTTGAAATGTTGGAGGGCGACATGCGCTAAACGCAGGCGTCCGGTAATCCGCCATTTGGTTTTCGAAGCATCGGGGTGGCACTCGATGGTTGCGAGCAGTTGCCGCGCGTCATCAAGCGCGCCGCGCTGAATCAGTGAGTAACACAGGCCGTCGTTCATGGCGATCCAGACTGGCGAACGCTCGGGTATGAGAGGCGCGAGCCGGTCGATACTCGTCAAAGAAACTTTGACGGAATGGGTAGCGTATGCCATCACGAGCCAATGAGTCACCTCCGGTTTCCCCTCGAGCGAGAGACCGGGATCATCCAGATCAAGCCCGAAACGGCTGAGACTGGAGCAAACCAGCTTCTCGACCATTCCCGGAGGCCCTCGCCGGTTCAATGAATACGCCGCGAATACGGCCGCCCAACCAGCGATCTCCGGAACCGCTTGATCGTCATTGGCGATGGCAAGGAATTCATCGAGTTCCAGCGCCATCCGCCATGTCGCTTCGACAGAGTCCTCGTCTTTGATCGCGCCCCACCAGGATGTGGCGTAATCGACGACCCACGTTTGCCAGCGTTGTTGAAGAGTGCGGAGTTCGGAGTCCAGAGTGCGGAGTTGATGAGAGGGGTCAGGGGTCAGGGGTCGGGGGTCAGGAAGAGAAGAAGCTGACTGGTCTTGGCTCTTGTCAGCCGCGACGGATGATGTCGCGCCGTCGTCTTCTTTCCCTGATCCCTGAACCCTGACCCCTGAACCCTGATTCATCTTCTCCGCCGCGTACTCCCTGATCGACTCGTACATCGAGAAACGCAACTCGCCGCCAAGCTGCTCGACCGGCGTCGCGCGCAGGAGACTCTTCTCCTGCAAGCTCTCCACGACGTCGATGACATCCGGCGCACCCGGCGGCAACTCAACAACTGCCTCCGCCCCCTCAAGGAACGTCCCGCTCACGAACACCGAAAGCTGCGCGAGCGTCGCGCGCTCAAACTCATCGAGCAGCTCCCAGCTCCAGTCGATGGCGCCCCTGAGCGTCGCCTGACGGTCCACCACGTCCGAACTTCGAGTTTTCAGAAGCTCAAAGCGCTGCTTGAGCCGCTCTAACGTCTTGGCAGGACTGAGCACTTTTGATCGGGCCGCAGCCAACTCGATGGCCAGAGGTATCCCGTCCAGCCTGACACATATCTGCCCGATGGCGTCAATATTGTCATCGGTCGCTTCAAACGCAGAGTTCGCAGCCTTGGCACGCTCGATAAAGAGCTTCACGGCGGCGTACTGCTCCAGCGCCGCCACGCCCCTGCGGTCGGTCTTGCTCACCTGCGCGGTGGCTTTTCGTGGCGGCAGCGCCAGCGGCGACAATGGGTACTCCCGTTCATGGGTGAGACCGAGAGGTATGCGGCTGGTGACAAGGAAACTCACCTGCCCGCCTGTCATCTCAAGCCACTTGCCCACGGTGTCTTTGGCTGTGTGGACGCACTGCTCGAAGTTGTCGAGGATCACCAAGACCCTGCCCTTAGCGTTTTCTGCTCTACCCGAGAGTGCTCGTCCGAGCTGGCTCACCATGTCGTCGCCGGTGAGTTGCACGTTGAGCGCCGTGCTGAGGTCGTGACACACACCCTCGACGGTTTTGGCTTGTGTCAGGTCAACGAACCACACTCCACCCGAGAACAAGGGTAGCACATCGTGGCCTGTCTGCACGGAGAGTCTCGTTTTGCCGATGCCCCCCGTACCTGTGATCGTCACCAAGGGCCGGTCTTTCATACCCAAGAGGCGGGCAAGCTCCAG
>JABWBM010000203.1 GCA_013360495.1 Planctomycetaceae bacterium | reverse complement strand
GAGAACCGATCGTTCCCGCAATGACGTTGCCCTTCGCGACGCCGATCCCGACATCGACCTGAATGTCGTCGCCGTAGAGCTTTTCTTCGTTCAGCGTTTTGGTGAGGTCTTGCAATTCGATCGCCGCCTGAATGGCGCACAGCGCGTTGTTGCCGAGGCTCTTCGGTATCCCGAAAAGCGCCAAGAGGCCGTCACCCACGAACTTGTCGACGATGCCGCCCGAACGCTCGATCACCGGCACCGCGCGGCTGAAAAATTTGTTGAGAATATCCACGACCTGTTCCGGGTCACGGCGCTGGGCAATGGCGGTAAAGCCCCGGATGTCGAGGAAAAGCAACGCCCCGCGAACACGCTCGCCGCCAAGCTGAATCTCGCCGCGTTTGAACATGGCGTCAAGCAACTCCGGCGGGATGATACGCGTGAATTGCTTCTTCATGACGTGGTCGGTTTCGAGGCGTTTGGCGATTACAGCGATGCAGTTGTCCGTTTCGTCCGAGCTCGACTGTTCCAGAGAATCGTGGAAATGTTGAAAATCGCTCTTTACAAGACTTTGAAGGTCCGCATTCAAACGCGCCTGACGTTGGGCGAGGCCCTCCAGAATGCGATATAAAGGAACACCGAAAACCAACAACATCACAAATGGCAAAGATGAGCAAATCCAAAGCAGTGCGCTTGGTTCCGGCGACAACGCCGCAAGCAGAACGGGACATAGGGCGACTGTCGCCGCCAAGGCAATAACAAACCAGCGTATGCGGGAATACCCCATAACGCACCACAGCACTCCAAAACGAACCTTCGCATCTTACTATAAATTGGCCACTTGAATCAAAGCGCAGTCTTGCGCCATGGCTCATTCTTGATTATTGTCCCTGCCGTTCCTGACGGTCCGTAAGGTGGTGCGCGTTGGAGAGGCGAAAAGCCATCTATCCCGGCTCATTCGATCCCATGACGCGTGGGCATTTGGACGTTATCAAGCGGGGTGCCAGGCTTTTTGACACGCTGGTTGTGGCAGTAGCCATCAATATCGAGAAAAAGCCGCTCTTCCCGACAGAAGAGCGCATAGCCATGCTGCGGGAAACCGTACGCGCAGAAAAGATCGATAACGTCGAAATTACGACGTTTTCCGGCATGGCGGTCGATTTTGTACGTGAGCAGGGGAGCCATGTATTGTTGCGTGGCATACGCACCCTGTCCGACTGGGAAAACGAATTCCAGATGGCGCTGACGAATCGCGCGCTGGACACGGGAATCGAGACTGTTTTTGTGATGGCGTCACTCGAGTACAGCTATATCAGTTCGCGGCTGATCCGCGAGGTCGCCACACTTGGCGGGGACATATCGAATTTCGTTCCGCCAGCGGTGGAGAAACGGCTGCGGAAGCAGTACAAATAGGCCTGACAGGGATTTCGTTCAAGGAGCCGTGATGGATATTCTGATCAATGGTGAGCGCGGTCTGGTCGAGACCGATGAAGACGTAACACTCGGTCAGCTCATCGAGTATCTTCGCGGAGAACTCCTGAAGCAGCGCCTGATCGCACGCACGTTCGCTGTGGACGGAAAAGTCCTCGACCACCTAGATGACAGCCTCGACATCCTTGGCAAGTCGCCGAAGGACTTCAATACGCTAGATGTGACCGTCGCTAGCGCGGAAGCTGTTGCTCACGACCTGATGACCGAGTTCGTCAGCCGGGTGCCCATGTTGAGCAAGGATGCGGTTAGCATCACTGAAAGCCTGCAATCTGGTGACACAAAAAAGGGCAAGGAAAAATTGCTCACCTTCATCGAGCAATCCCTTGACGTGGTCAAGGGGCTGGGATCGGTGAGCGTGCTCGTTCACTACAACCCGGCCGACCCAAAGCTGAGCATCCATGGCGCGCTGGAAGCCCTCAATGGACACCTGAAATCATTGAGCGAATCCATCGCCGACAACGACTACACCACCGCCGGCGACATCCTCGAATTCGATATCGCTCCGGCTATTGGAGATCTCCAGCCGATGATGAAAAACCTCAAGAGCGAGGTTGAAAAAGTCGTCGCCGGCCAGGGAGGATCGGCGTGACACGCGCCGCGCAGCTCGCCGCCAATGCCCGTGCAATCGCTTCATCCCTCGCGGGTCTCGCGCGGGGCATGGTGGACATTCCATCCGAACAACTCGACTCCATGGCGCCGATCGAAATCCCGGAGGTGGATTCGAAACAATTGGATTCCTTCGTCGATACGGTCGCGGATCAGACCAAGGGCGACGCGCTGGTTCTTCTCGGGCTCAGCAGCCCCGATATGCTGCGCCGCTTCCGCGACCGCCTGCCCGTCGACCGTGCGCTGGTCATTGTCGAACCGTCGCTTGACATCGCTATCAGGCTGCTGAGTCAGCATGATTTCAGCGACGTCCTGAGCATGCCGTATGTTTCCATCGTCTTCGGCGCGCGCGATCAAGCGTTAATGGAGGAGTTCACCATCCTGATCAATCAGTGGGGCATTGGTGAGATCCAGATGATCCCAAACCCCATGCGGCCAATGGACGAACGCATCACGACGCTCGTCGCCGGCATGATTCGCGATTCCGTGCGCGCGGTCGAGCTCAGCTCCGCCACTGGCGCGCGCTATGGACCTCAAGTGCTCGCTTCGATCTGCGCGAACCTCGATCCCGCCGTCTCCGGCGTCGACCTCGCCGAGCTATCGCAACGCTACGCCGGCATTCCCGCGTTCTGCGTCGCGGCCGGACCAAGCCTCGACCGCGATATCGGGCTGCTGGCGCAAGCCCGCGAACGCGGCATCATCATCGCGGCTGACGCCGCCGTGCCGGTGTTGATGGAAGCCGGCATCGCGCCGGATGTGGTGACAACCATCGATGTGATCGATACTAAGTCCGTGGTTTTCGAAAAATATTACGTCAAGGATGCGCTCCTTGTGGCGCTGCTGGCGGCGCATCCGAAAATCGTCAACGCATGGATCGGCCCACGCGCGTTCGTCGTGGATAATCACCCGCTCGCGCTTTGGGCGTCACAGCACATCGTTCGTCCCTCACACTTCGTTGGACTCGGCAACGTCGCTCACTTGAGCTTCGCCTTCGCGCGCGGGCTGGGCTGCGACCCTGTGGTGCTGGTTGGCACAGACATGGCAGCAGGACGCGATGGCCGGACATATGCGAAGGGTGTCATTCACCACCCTCCCGAGGTTCAGGTACTGCGCGAAGAGGACATGCCGAAGACCACCGAAGTTCCCGCCAACGACGGTAAGCCGGTCCGGACCTTCACGAACATGGTCAGTTATATCCACACCTTCTCCAACTTCGCGCTGGCAGGTGGAGCTGCGTTTACCACGGCCGCCGAAGGCGCCCGCATTACTGGCATCCCCCACCGCCCTCTCAAAGATCTCATCGCGGAAAACGACCCACAACCCATCGCACGGCCGCTTGCCGGCCATGCGCCGACCCGGACGGACACGGTCGAACGCAGAAGCGCGTTGCTCAAGTGTGTCGAGGAGCTCGAGCGCGATCTTGAACGCTATACCGACGACGCTGAGGTTTTTGTCGAGGTGGCGGAACGGGCGCGAAACGACATCGCACGCGGCGAAATCGACAGCGAGAAAGGCTTACGCCTGCTCGTCCCCTACATCGAAAGCCTGCGGCAACACAAGGAGATCATCGAAATGATCGAACCCCTTCAGCCGGCGGTCATTTACGAGCTCAACCGGATCTCACGGAAAGCTACCGCCATGGATAATCCGGTTGAACGCGCGCAAGCGCGCATCACTACGCTCGCCGGCGCAAGCGCTGGCGCGATTCCTCTGTCGCGCATTCTGATCGATGAATTGAAAAAGTCGGTGAAGTCCCTCGCCCGCCCGCTACCGGGCAAAGGGCAATGATAAAACTGTCGTCACTTCGGCATGAGAAGAGATACATTGCCGGAGAATGCTGGCTACTTCGTCTGCCATTCAATCGACGGAACCGGTTCGCTCGTGAGCGTGGCGGCGTAATCCTTCGAAAGCCTCCACACTGCGTTGCCATCGCCTCGCAGATGGCCATCGAAAAACGCAAGAGCCAAGGTTTTGACGATGTGTCCAGCCGCTTTCCGGCGCGCATCCTCGCCTCCAAGACGGCCGCTATCGCTGAAATCCATGTGCGTTGCGTTCTCGAGCACCGCGAGATACTTGCTCCCCTCTGGCGAAAGCTCGAAGGGCTTCTTGCGCCATGAGAGCCCTTGGCCATGGAGCGTTTGGTCGTTGGTTCCGGTCATGATGAGGAAAGGGATAGTCAGTGTCTTGTAGCTCTCCTCAGAGAACACGCCGCCGGTTTCCGGCCCCTGCAGCGATAAAGCGATCCCCGCCTTCACGCGCTTGTCCGACAAATCTTTCAACTCCGTCATGGTTTTCAGACGCGCGCCAGAAACGGCCGCCGATGTATACGCCCCGTAGGAATGTCCAAACACCCCCACCGTATCCTTGTCGATCACGCCTTTGAATTTCCCGGCCGTACCCGCCCATGAAAAGACTGCATCGATGGCAAAACTCACATCCTTTGGCCGCGCGATGCGCTCGCTCTCGTCGGAAACCATTTCTTCAATAACATCACGCACCTTGCCATCCTCACTGTTGCGTTTTCTGGATCCCGCGCTGAGCGCCGTTTTCGTATTGCTTCCCACATGCTCTGGCGCAGCAACGACATAGCCATGGGCGACGAGGTGCTCCGCCACGGTCACATGCCCTTTGCGGTTTCCACCTGCGCCGTGGGAAACGATCACCAGCGGGCAACTCACACCAGCTTTCACATCGGGGTACCAGATGGTGATAGGCACGTCTCGCCCGCGCGCGGAATCCCGCAGGTTGTCGAGGGCTTCGTTTGAAACCGGATACAGCGCGGGGAGGCCGGCGGACCTTGGCGCATTCGGCTCCGGTTTACTGGTTATTCGCGCGTTTTCAGAGACTGATGACGTTGGAGACGTTGTCGTTCCATTGGCTTTCGGCTTGGACGTCTCGCCATTGCCGGCGCATGACGCAAAGACTATTCCGCCGCAACTAACGACCAGAGCAATCCGCTTCATAGATTTTCCTCGGCTCAACGGAACAATCCGTGATTCAAGCCATGCTCGCTTCCTGCCGGAAGTCTGGCAAGCAGCGAAGCTTCTCCGTAGCTCCGGCTCTAACCTGCGCCATACTGGTATGTACCGGGCGTATGCGTTATACGCCTGCCGCAAGTCGTGCACCGAGCTATCATCCGCCCATGACCGCAGTCGTCGCGCGCATCAACGATTTATTCACTACCGCCGGGTACACACTCGCGCTCATGGCGCGCGCGCTCCGTTTTACACCAAAGATATTTTTCCGCTGGCGCGCGGTGGTGCGCGAGATGTGGATCATCGGCATCGAATCGCTTCCGCTTTGTTGCTTCTTCCTCTTTCTCATCGGAATGGTCTTCGCCCACAACGTCGGCATGGGACTGATCCAATTCGGCCAGCAGGAGTACGTCGGCGGCCCCGTCGCTTTCGGCATGGTGCGTGAGCTTGGGCCGTGGATGACGGCCT
>JABWBM010000202.1 GCA_013360495.1 Planctomycetaceae bacterium | reverse complement strand
CGAAGCCTACCTCAAGCGTGGGGGCTACGAAGGCGCGCGCAAGGCGCTCAAGAACTACAAGCCCGAGGAAGTGACGGAGTACGTTAAGAAAGCCAATCTGCGTGGCCGCGGGGGCGCTGGTTTCCCTGCCGGCATGAAGTGGTCGTTTATCCCGAAGACCGACAAGCCAAAATACCTCTGCGTCAATGCCGACGAGTCCGAGCCGGGGACGTTCAAGGACCGCCAGATCATGGCCTGGGACCCGCACCTGTTGCTCGAAGGCATCATGATCTGCTGCTATGCGATCGATTGCCACCATGCCTACATCTTCGTGCGAGGTGAATTTACCCGCGAGATCCGCGTGCTGCGCGAGGCGATCAAGGAACTGCACGCGAAAGGTTGGCTTGGCGACAAAACGCTTGATGCAAACTTCAAGCTCGACATTACCGTGACCGGGGGAGCGGGCGCCTACATCTGTGGCGAGGAAACTGGATTGATCAGCGCGCAGGAGGGGGGACGCGCATATCCGAAGATCAAGCCGCCATTCCCCGCAGTGGAAGGTTTCTTCCGTAATCCGACGATCGTCAATAATGTCGAAACGCTTGCTTGCGTGGGACCGATTTTCGCGCGCGGCGTCGAATGGTTCACGGGCATCGGCCCGAAGGGATCGCCGGGGCCGAAGCTCTTTTGTCTTTCGGGGCACGTCAAGCGCCCGGGACACTACGAAGCGCCTATGGGGATTCCGTTGCGCGAGTTGATCTACGGCGCGCAATATGGTCAGGGCGTGATCGGCGAGTTGAAGGCCGTCATCCCCGGCGGCAGTTCCATGCCGGTATTCACGAAAGACAAGCTCGACACGCCGATGGACATGGACAGCGTCAAAGCGGCCGGAAGCTTCCTCGGTTCGGCGGGCGTGATCGTGATGAACGAGTCCACCTGCATGGTCAACGCGCTCTATAACCTATCGCGTTTCTATCACCATGAGTCCTGCGGCCAGTGCACGCCGTGCCGCGAGGGGACGGGCTGGCTCGAGCGCGTGCTGCACCGCGTCGAATTCGGCCATGGCCACGAGGGCGACCTTGACCTTTTGAACAACGTTGCGTCTCAGATGGAGCGCAAGACAATCTGCTTCCTCGCCGACTCCATCGTCATGCCGGTGCACAGCTACATCAAGCAGTTCCGCGAGGAATTTGAATACCACATCCAGCACAAGCGCTGCATGACCGGGACTCCCGCCGGGGTATTCCCGTTTGCGAATGAACTCCAAACGGTTTAGAGCAGTCCCAAGGGTTGATTTGCAGAGTAGCGCCATGCTTCAGCATGGCGTCATGAGTCAAAAAAAAGATTATCAATGGAACAAGACGCCGCGATAAATCGTGGCGCTACAGGCCTTCTGCGGCTGGCGAGTTCGTTTGGGCGCGGAAGTGTTCGTGAATTGCGCGGGCGAGTTTTTCTGTGACGCCCTCGACTTTCATCAGGTCGTCGACGCTTGCTTCCTTCACCATCGCCGGCGAACCGAAGTGTTTGATCAGTGCTTTCTTGCGCTTCGGCCCGATGCCGGGTACTGCGTCAAGCCCCGACGTCAGCGCGGATTTACGGCTCAATTCACGGTGATATCGAATGGCGAAGCGATGGGCCTCGTCGCGCAGCCGCATCAACATGAAGAGCTCCGGTGACTTCTGGTTGAGCGTGACTGGCTCGTCCTTCCCAGGCAGAAAGACGCGCTCGTCGGTGATCTGCTGCGGCGCGTGGCTTGAGTAGCGCTGTTTGCTCGCGGGGCCGCTCTTATCGCGGGATTTGGCGAGGCCGATCAGGTCGACGCCAACGACGTTGAGTTCATCGAAAACCTTTTGCACGCGGGCGAGCTGTTGAGCGCCGCCATCAATCACTATGAGATCGGGGAATTCGCCCTCCTTGCCCGCGCGAGTGAGTCGGCGGCGCAGCACCTCTTCCATGCAGGCGAAGTCGTCGTTACCCTCGACGGTCATGATGCGATAGCGGCGATAGCGCTTTTTATCGGGTGCGCCGTCGGAAAAGCACACGCCGGAACCGACCATCTCGCCGCCCTGATGATGGGAGATGTCGTAACATTCCATCAAGCGCGGCGTGTTTTCGAGTTCCAGCAGCACTTGCAGATTGGCGAGCACCTCTCCAGTCTTGGCCTGCTTCTCTTCGCGGTCTTTCATGGCGTGTTCGGCGTTGAGGTTTGCGAGGCGCACGAGTGCGAGCTTGTCGCCGCGCTGGGGGCAGTGGATGGTGACGGTGAAGTCTGCCTTGTCGCTAATGTAGGCGCTCAAGGATTCAGGATCATCCACCATCACGGGCAGCAAGACTTCCGGCGGCACGGGGTGGTCGCCCTCGTAGTAGCGCGCAGTGAACTGTTCCACCAATTCGTCGTCGGGGAGTTGGGTCGTGAGGTGATGGCTGCTCGATCCCGCGAGCTTGTCATCGCGGTAGAGCAGGACGTGGAGCTGGCAGTCTTCACCACTCCGGTAGAGGCCGATTACGTCGCGGTTAACGGCTTTCGTGCCGCCGAGCTGAGCGTTTTGGCGCTCGATGGTGGAGCGGATGGCGAACACCTGGTCGCGCAGCATGGCCGCCTGTTCGTAGTTGTGGGCGTTCGCGGCATCCTCCATGCGGGCTTCGAGCTCTTTGAGCACCCCGGTATCTTTGCCGTTGAGCACGGCGACCAGGCCGTTGACATGCTCGGCGTAACGTTCAGGCGTGACTTTGCCCGCGATGCAAGGGGCGCTGCACACGCCGATGTCGTGATAGACGCAAGGTCGCGTGCGGTTCTTTAAGACGTGGTCGGAGCAGCGGCGCAATGGGAAGATTCGCTTGAGGGCGTCGAGCGTTTGGTAGAGTTTCATGGAGCTGGCGAAGGGGCCGATGTACGTCGCGCCATCCTTCTTGTACTTGTGGACGATCTGCGCGCGGGGCCAGGGGTGGCGCTGGTCGATGCGCACGGAGACGAAGGTCTTGTCGTCCTTGAGGTCGATGTTGTAGCGAGGTTTATGAAATTTGATCAGATTGTTTTCGAGGACGAGGGCCTCTTTTTCGTTGGACGTAATCACGCACTCGACGCACGTTGCCAACTTGAGCATGACGGGAATCTGGATGCGCCCATCGCCGTCGGGGCGGAGATAGCTGCGAAGGCGATTTCTCAGCACCTTGGCCTTACCGACATAGAGCACCTTGCCCGCATCATCCTTGAACAGATAGCAGCCCGGATCGCGCGGCGCGCGCTCGATGTCCATGTGAATGGTGTTGTTGAGTGTCATAAAACGCTTGCGTGAGCAGTCATGCGTCCTATGCGAATGGTATCATCTTCCTCATGGGGGCGGGAATGACCGGATCGTGTGCCAAAATAAAAAATGCCGGAAATCTTTGTCCTTGATGCCCTGTCGCGACATTGATGGGTAACGAGCGAGACAGTGTTTGTGAATGATTCTGACGCCAATGACGTCCTCAATGCATGCGCATCGATTTGCGCAGAGCGTGCTTGGCGCCTTGCCTATAGTCTGATGCGAAATGCAGCTGACGCCGAGGATGTGGTACAGAACGCGTTCGTTGTTGCAGCGTCCCGACGCGAATCGTTACCGGCTGCTGATCCCTGGCCATGGTTCGCGACAGTTGTCGCCAACGTAGCGCGAAATGCTCTCAGGAAGCGTAACCGGGGAAGGGGGCTTATGAGTGTCGATCTCGCGACAGAAGCTTTGGAGGGAAACGAAAGTCCGGAACGCGAACTGGTGAAAGATGAGCTTAGGAGCCTGATTGCGCAGCACATGGAGGCGCTTCCCGAGAATGAGCGTCAGGCGATCGTTCTCGCTCACGTCGGCGGTATGGAGCAAGCGGCTGCCGCCGAAGTTATGGGTATCTCGCTTCGGCGCTTCAAATACATGCTTCACCGTGGAATCGAACGTCTACGAAACAGGCTTAAGCCGAAGGAAGATATTCTTTTCGGCTGCATCGCCGCGATACCTGTGGAAGGCCCTGCGGGCGGCATAACGGCGGCTGCGCAACGCTGGATGGAAACGGCGGGTACGGTTGCTGGGCAGGGAGGGGCGGCTCAGGGGGTGGCTTACGCGAAACAGGCGGGAGGTTTGATCATGGGGAAGAAGATTGCCATTGCTGTCGTTGCTGCTCTCCTGGTGTTGCTTGCAGGCGGTATCGTATATGTGACAACATTCAGCGATTCGAATCGTTTCACGTCGACGGGTGTCGACGATTCTGGGAATCAACGTCGACAAGATGATGACGTACAATTCGCTGCGACCAATCCTACAAACAGACAAGAGAGCCATGGGAGCGACGTAGGACGAAGCGAGGGGAGTCCTGGCGGATTGTCGAGCGGCGATACCGAGATACAGAGTAACCCAAGCCACGTGTCGCAGAACAACCCCATGGAAGATCGTTCTTCATCGAGCCAGGAAGAGGACGGCGCGACGAACGATCCATCACCGGCAGCTCAAGATGTCGTGTCGCCGTTGATGCGCCTCGGGGTGCGACGATTCAACAACGGCGGTCCGGTCAGCGCGGCAGCGTTCAGTCCGGACGGGCTTACGATTGCGTCCGCTAGTTGGGGTGGGGGAATTCGCCTCTGGAGCGCCGAGACCGGCTACGAGATCAAACGCTTTGATACGCAGCGGATAACGACGTCGACAGACGTAATGTTCACCAGTGATGGACGGTACGTGATTTCCGGGGGTGATCGAGGCGATCAAGGTAAAGATGATGGGGTGGCTAACATCCATGTATGGGACGTGAGCACAGGAACAATCGTTCGCGCGCTGGGCCTCGCGGATGTCATTGCCCTGAGTCCTGACGACGCCTGCGTCCTCGGCGGGAAAAAAGCAAAGAACGGTAAGGTCGGCCTGATCCTTTGGGAAACGCCAACAGGTAATGTGTTTCGTGAGTTTGAATTCGAGGGCGATGAAGTATCGAGCGTTGCATTCGCTCCATCCGGGAGAAACTTTGCGACTACAAGTCTTAGCAAGCTCCAAGGAGTAGCTACGCGCGCAATTCAGGTCTGGAGTCTGGATCGCCAAGAGCCGTTGCATACGTGGAAGCAGACCTCGAAATACGGTCCGAATGAACCATTGCCCTGGGAAATGGCCCAACAAAAGCTCGCCTTTCGACCGGACGGACAGTGGCTCGCGGTCGGTTCGACAGCCGGAAGCATCTCTTTCTTCGAGCTTGGCGCCGATGAGGCAACCATGATCGTCCGGCATCCGGAGAAGAAAGATCGATTGGGAAATCCTGTCGAGGGATGCCGAGGCCTTGCATGGAATCCGGATGGGACCCGGTTGCTCTCGGCAGGCGGTCGAGGCGACAACAGCCTTTACGTCTGGGATACCGTCAAAGGGGAATTGGTTTTCGAACTCAAGGGACATAGCGATGGCCTCACGTGCGTCGCTTTCAGTCCCGACGGAAGAAGAGCGGCCAGCGGCAGCGGAGACGGCACGCTGCAGCTGTGGGATGTCAACGCTGGGGCGCCATGGTGGCCCTACGAGAGCGTGCCTCAAGGACATAGCGACAGAGTCCGGTCGGTAGCGTAC
>JABWBM010000201.1 GCA_013360495.1 Planctomycetaceae bacterium | reverse complement strand
GAGGTCGACGGCCTCGGCGCCCAGATACTCCACGTTCGCTCGTGTCGTGTCGAAATGAGCGTTGGCCAGCACCATCGAACCTGATGTGATATTCATAGCGCGAAAAAGCAGATGCTCGGCCGCGCGCCCCTGATGCACCGGAAAAACATGCGTCATGGATGAGATATCCTGAACGACGCGTTTGAGGTCGAAATAGGATAAGGAGCCGGCATAGGTTTCGTCGCCCGTCATCATTGCGGCCCATTGCTTCGTGGACATGGCACCCGTTCCCGAATCGGTCAGCAAGTCGATGGTGATCTGGTCTGCGCGCAGCAGGAAAGGGTTGTAGCGCGCGTCGGCGAGGAAGTGTTCGCGCTGCTCGCGCGTTGTCCGCGGCAGCGGCTCCACCATCTTGATGCGAAAGGGTTCGATGATCGTTTTCGTCATGGGGTAACCCTCGCTTGATTGTCGAACATCCTTCCATCAGGACGGACGTTCGCATCCTTTGCGCACGTAGTAAAACCAGTTGATCGCTGTCGCGATTGCATAGAACGCGGCAGCGCCGATAAAGAACGCCGAAGCTGACTTCACGCCGCCGCCTGCGGTGGAGGAGCTGATGGCGAGGCCGATAAGGAGCGAAAAGATGAATGGGCCATATGCCGCGACGGCGGCTGTCCATCCAAGAACTCCCGCGCCTTGCCGGGGATTGTTGGCGAAGATCACTGGATATTGGCGGAAGGTGGAGGCATTGCCCACGCCGGAGCAGAAGAAAATGCCAAGCATGATCGCCACGAAAAGCGGGAATTGATCGAGCGACGTAGGAGCGAGGACGCCGGTCGCGACGGCCGTAATACACAACCCGATCATGACAAGACCCGTAAGGTGCGTGAGGATGCCGCCGCCTGTCTTGTCGGCGACGAAGCCGAAGATCACGCGCGTGGCCGAGCCGATCAGCGGGCCGTAAAACGCGTACTTGAGTGGGTCGGGCGCGTCCGGGAATCCCCCGTACAAGCTTTTGATCATCATCGGAAAGGCAGCAGCAAACCCCGAAAACGAACCGAAAGTCATGACGTAGGTGATGGTGCAGAACCAGGTATGTTTGGTTTTGAAAATGTCGAGTTGCTCGCGGAATGACGCCTTTACCGGAACGCTACGAAGTCCGATCCAACAGGCAATTCCCAAAACCGCGAGCAGCGGCACGTACCAGAACACGGCGTTTTGCAACCAGATGTCGGACGACTTGTCTGCCTTGGTAAAAGTTTGTGGTTCGCCGGCAAGCGCGCCAAAGGCTGCGAAACCGATGATCCATGGCGTAATGAACTGCGTGAGGCTTACGCCGAAGTTGCCAATGCCGGCCTGAATGCCAAGCGCTGTACCCTGCAGACGTTTTGGGAAAAACAAACTGGTGCTCGGCATGTACGAAGAGAAGTCGCCACCGCCCAGACCACACAGGAACGCGATCGCCATGAACATCCACCACGGTGTCGTCGGGTCCATCACCGCCATGCCAAGCGCTACACAGGGAATGATCTTGAGCAGCGTGGCGATGCTGATCACCGCGCGGGTGCCGAAGATCGGAATCAGGAAGGTGTGGATGATGCGCAGTGTCCCACCCGCAAGCCCAGGCATGGCGGCGAGCCAGAACATCTCCATCTCGCTGAACTTGAAACCAATGTTGGGTAGGCGCACGACGAGGGCGCTGATCACAAACCACGTGGCGAAGGACAGCACGAGCGAAAAGGTTGTCAGCCACAGTGTTCGCCAGGCGATTTTGCTGCCCGAACGTTGCCAAAAGACCGCGTCCTCGGGCGTCCACTGCTCAAGCCACGAGCCACGGTTTGGACTGATTGGTCCGGGCGTCACGACTGATACTGGCACAGCGCCTCCTGACGTTTGGAATACTACACCGCCACAATTTCCTGCTGGGGCATACGCCCCGACGTGCTTGACGATTCCTGATAATCGTCAGCGTGGGAGCCTTCAGGCTCCTTGAGCAGCAGGCACGCCACGACGCCAAGCCCCGCGGCTCCGGCAATAACATAGAAGAACATGTGCGGGTCGCCGATCACGGCGAAGATCGTCAGGAAGGTCACGGCGCCGACATTGCCGTAGGCTCCTGCCATGCCGGCCACCTGTCCAGTGAGCCGTTTCTTGACGAGCGGCACGACCGCGAACACCGCGCCTTCACCCGCCTGAACGAAATATGAGCATGCCATGGTAATGATGACGGCCACCACCAGCGGCCAGCTCCCGTCCAGCAGGCCCATCATCGCGTAACCAGCGGCAAGACCGATTGTCAGCACAAGCAACGTCGTCTTTCGTGATGTAAAGCGATCGGACAGCCAGCCTCCCATGGGGCGAGCGACGAGATTCATAAACGCATAGGTGGCGGCGATCGCGCCCGCAAGTTGTGGGGTCAACTCCCAGGTTTTCTCAAAGAACGAGGGCAGCATGGATACGACGGCAAGCTCTGATCCGAAGTTCGCGAAGTAGAGGAGGCTCAGCACGCCAACCTGACGAAACTGATATTGGTCTTCCTTCGGATAGCCCTTGCGCAAGTGCGGGGCGTTAACCGTCCATGCTTTGTACCACTGGAAGAGCAAGACGCAGGCAAGCACGCCGTAGGCCACGTGCGCGCCCTGAGTCGGCAGGAAACTCATATCGTGCAGGCGCCACACCAACAGTCCGAGAGCGCCGATCATCGGAATCTGAATCGCCATCAAGCCGTAGAGAGACGGCCACGAAGTCACCTCCATCGCGCCGACACGCTTCGCCTTGCGGTAAGTCTTCCCCGGCGGCGTGTTGCGAACGACGGCGTAATAAATGAAGCCAAAGACCAAACATGCGAGACCGGTCAGCGCGATCGACCAGCGCCAGCCGTTCTCGCCGCCGATCAGATCGAGGGCAATCGTCGGCAGGAGGAAGGCGGCAGCAGCCGAGCCGAAGTTCCCGAAGCCGCCGTAGATACCTTCGGCCTCGCCAACTTCGCGGGGCGGAAACCACTCGGACACCATGCGGATGCCGATCACGAAGCCCGCGCCGATCATGCCAAGGAGCAAGCGCGAAATCACAAGCTGGGTGAGCGAATCGGCGACGGCGAAGAGGAAGCAGGGAATCGACATCACGATCAGAAGGGCGGAATAGCAAAAACGTGGGCCCCAACGGTCGAGCATCATGCCGATGACGATGCGCGCCGGAATAGTGAGCGCCACGTTGCAGATGGCGAGCAGCTTGAGGTCTTTTTCAGTCAGCCAACTCAGATCTTTGAGCATGGTGGTGGCGAGTGGCGCCATGTTGAACCATGCCACGAATGTCAGGAAGAAGGCGAACCACGTCATGTGCAGCACGCCGTACTGCCCCTTGAAGGAAAGGAACTGCACCGGGTTGAATTTCTTGGCTGTGGTCGTCATGGTTGTCTCCTTGCTGCCGGGTCGAACCTTCAGTTACCTCCACATCCTTCGAGCTGCGTTCCAGATCACCACCTGCGGCCTGCGCCAGAGATAGTGGTTCGGCACAACGAGCACGTGCACCAGACGAGTAAACGGGAAGACCGCGAAGATCGTAAATGCGCCCACAAGGTGAATCTTGATGGATAGGGGAAGTTGGCTTACGCCGCTGATGTCGGGCGTAAACGTGAAGAGCGACCAGAGATAAGGCGAGAGCACAGCAGCGAACCAGCTTGAACCCCAGCGGGCGTAGTAGGCGATATACATGCCGCTCAACACTTGAAAAAGCAGCAACGCGAGAATCAACACGTCCATTTTCGACGTGACGGCCCGGACGCGAGGATGGCGCGCGCGTCGCACGATGAGGTTGACGAGGCCGAAGAGCGTCACAATGGCGAAAGCGAATGCCGCCAACTCCGTAAAATAGAGCCGCGCCGGAACCGAGTTCCAGAGCAGAACATTGGCCGGAAACAGGAACGCCACCAGGTGGCCGAGAAAGAGCGCCAGAATGCCGTAGTGCCACGGCACCGATCCGATGAACTGCTGCCGGTTTTCGAGGAATTGCGAGGAGAACGTCGAGTAGGTGAACTTCTCCGAGACGTAGCGTTTGATCGTCATGCTCAGAAAGAGCACGACCACCGTGTACGGGAAGGCGATGAAGAGCACGGTATCCAACGCAACGTTACCAGCTACCTGCAACATCGGCGTCATGGGTATTCTCCTCGGTATAAGAGATCATGTCGAAGTGTCGTGTGAGATATGCGTGCAAGGCGCGCAGCACGTGGGCGTATCCATTCTGTTCGGCGGAAGCCTCGCACATGCGTTTGACCGGCCCTGCTACGCATTCAGCGATCAAAACCTTGCGATCCTCATCGGGCAGCACAGCAGCGAGTTCAAGCAGCAAGGGAAGGTGATCGGCCAGTTCCGGCCCGCGGTCGATGCCGTGTTCACGCAAGGCTTCCTGCATTTTCACGAGGAACTCGCCGCGCTTGTAGGCGAGTCCGAAAAGATGAAAGCCGACATCGAGCGTGACCGCAGGATTGATATCGAAGGTGCGGGCGTAGAGTTCCTCGATCTGGTGATCGCTCATATCGAGCAGCAGGTCGCGAAACGCCTCCAATTCCTTTTGGCCCGCCGGTGTCAACACCGGGTCACGAAGCAACCTCGATACCCACTGGATGCAGGGGCGCCGGCCACGTTGCGGGTAACGAAGCAGCGAAGCGAAGGTCATCAATGTTTCCGCGTGGTGTTGCACCCTTAGAACCTCCGTACCGGCGTTTCGATAAATCCGAAACCGGCTTCCGTCTTGTGTTGTTGCGGATCCTTGTAGGCTTCGATCGCTTCTTCCCTGTGCATCGGCGGAATCACGAAGCGCTGGGCGAAGGTCGGCAGCGCCGTCATGCGGTAAATATCCTCGGCCTCATGTTCGTTGCTGCCAGCCTCTTTCAGCCCGCGCAACGCGGCTTCCATCGGAATGTCGCCGACCGTCTGTGCGCGCTTGAACACGCGCACGGCCATGAGCTTCTTGAGCGAGTATTCGACGACGCTCTTGTTACCCGCGCCGAACAAACTCGTCATGTATTCGACAGGAACCCGAGCTTCGTCGAAAGCGTGGAAGACGTCGCCTGTCTTGCTGACGTTGCCGTAGATGTCATCGTTCTGCGCGCCGAGCACCGGCAGCAGAGGCGGCACATAGAACAGCATCGGCAACGTGCGGTATTCGATGTGGGGCGGCAGCGCAAGGCCCCAGTCTTTCACGAAACGATACACGGGTGAACGCTGGGCGAATTCGATCACGTCGTCGTGGATGCCGTTCGCCTGAGCCTTCCTGATGACTTCCGGGTCCTTCGGGTCCAGAATCAGGCTGCGCTGGCCCTCCACCAGCTTTTCATCAGGCAACATCGCAACTTCGTGGATTCGGTCAGCATCGTAGAGCACCATGCCGAGGTAGCGGATGCGTCCCACGCAGGAGTGGAAGCAGGCCGGCGCTTGGCCGGTTTCGAGACGCGGGTAGCACAGCAGGCACTTCTCGGACTTTCCCGTCGACCAGTTGTAATAGGTTTTCTTGTATGGACAGGCGGAGACGCAGGAGCGCCACGCGCGGCAACGCTT
>JABWBM010000200.1 GCA_013360495.1 Planctomycetaceae bacterium | reverse complement strand
GCAAGATTGTTAGTAGCAAGGGTCATTGGAGCGGCGACAGGAGAGACTCCCATTTCAGAGTATACATAACCTTTAGCTATGAGTGGAAAGGTGCGCAGTATGAATCTGACGATTATCAGCTCTTTGGTTGGGCCGAAGGTCGCGATGTCCTGAAGCGCCATCCCGCCGGTAGCGAGACATTGTGCTTCGTTAATCCCGAAACCCCTCATCAAGCTGCTATCGATCGCTCTTTTCCTGTCGAGAGTGTTGGGATTATTGTTTCGTCGATATTTGCGGTCATTGGTCTTGTGACGATTATTCTTGCTAAGCTTGGAAAGTTCGACGAAGACGGCGAAGAGCCGACCCATTCGACGACCCAATAGGAATCGTCAACTCCGAAGGGTTTTCAGAAGCGGGGATTTTCCATCGAAATACCGCTATGATTTTGGCGCAGCGACTGGCTGCGGCGGTTTGCCCTTTTGCTCGTAGTGGCTCGGGCAGCGAGTGACCATGGACGAAGCGTGAAAGACCTTTTCCTGTTCGTTCCAGACGCCTTCGATAGCGACGTGGCTGTAGGGCTCGAGCGCGATCTTGTCTTTGCCGTCGTAGCTCACACGGATGCGCTGGGCATCGAGGCGAGGCTGCTGTCCCTCCGGCACGATGTCGATGGCCTCGAACACCACCGGGTTGAAACGGTTATGAAACTCGACCGCCTGCACCGCCATTCGCACGCGCTGCTTCTCGCGAGCCTCGCCGGCGAGGATGCGCGTGATGGAGAAGTTGCTCTCGGCGGTCCCGCCGGCAGCGTTGAGCCAGACGAGCGCGCCGGCGCCGCCGAACAGCAATAGAAAAGCAATAATAACTGGCGGGCGCATCTTGTCCTCTCTGCGGCCATTTTACGAAATTGAAAGCCAAACGACATGGCCAATACGAATTATTCATTCCAGTTGGTTAAAAAGAATTGAGCCGCGGATGAACGCAAATGAACGCGGATGAAGAATGTCACGAGAGCACGAAATCAGAAAATCACGAAACAGGAATGTTGAAATTTCAAGCGTGTCATTTTCGCGCTTTCATCTTTTCAGAATTTCGTGGTCGCATTTCCTATCCGTGTTCATTTGCGTTCATCTGCGGCTAAAGATCTTTGGTCTTTATGCTCTCTACGGTAAAGAAATTCTTTCGTGTTTCCGCCCTTTGTGGTTCAATTCTTCCATGAAAGACAGGCGCATCGGCCTTCTTGGCGGGACGTTCAACCCGCCGCACTTCGGTCACCTGGCGTTGGCCGAATCCGCCCGCGAGCGCCACAAGCTCCACGAAATCCGGTTCGTCATCACAGCCGCACCACCCTTGAAGGACGCCCCGGATGTCGCGGTAGAGCATCGTGTTGCCATGGTGAAGGTGGCGATTTCGGACAATCCCGAATTCGCTATGGAAGAATGCGAACTCAAGCGCAAGGGGACGAGTTACAGCATCGACACGGTGAAGGAATTGAAGGGAAGTCACCTTGGCGCGGAGTTCTTCTGGGTTATTGGCGCGGACCAGCTCGAAAAGCTCCATCAGTGGAAGTCAGCACAAGAACTGGTGCAGCTCGTCCGCTTCGTTGTGGCGCTGCGGCCGCCACGGTCGAAGGCTGTCTTCGGTGGGCTTGCCGGACATTTTAGCGAAGCCGTGATCGCACAACTTCGCAACGACGCAATCGATATGCCCCAGATGGACATTTCATCGAGCGATATCCGCGCACGCGCGGCGCGGGGCCAATCGGTTCGCTACCTCCTTCCGGAAGCGGTTCGCGCGTACATCGAAAAGCACCGCCTCTATGTCGGTTAGGCGCGAAACGTACTAATATCAGTGGAGCCATGTTCGACGTCCATTTCACAGTCGAAAACGTCGCATACTTCGCGCTTGGCGGCGTGGCGCTTGTGGCGTTGATCGCGTCATTCGGTAAGCGTGAGTTGCCGCGCAAAGCATGGATCGGTGCGACGTTTATCCGCTGCGCAGTGATTGCTGCGCTTGCGTTCGCCTTGGGGAGGCCCGTCTATCCGCCGGTGGAGAAGGGGCAAACGAGGGACATCGTTCTTCTGCACGAATCCATTGAGCCGGAGGTTGCTCTGCGGGCGAAGCTGCGTTGGCCGCACGCGCGGCATGTAGCGCTTCGTGACGACGGTAGCGTGGAAACCTACGACAGCGAACGCAGCGCGCGCACACTTGAATCCTTGATCGCGCGCGCGAGTCTCGCATCTCCCGTTCCCATGGTTCACGCCCATGTTTCGCAATCAATGGCGTCCAGAGTGGCGGCAGTCTTGGAGGCATCGCGATTGCCATACACGCTCGACGTACTTCCACAAGTGAAGGCGCCCAATAAGGAGGAAGCACTCCAGCCCTCCGTTGAGCTTGCAGGACCAGCCGTGGTCATTCCCGGTGAACCGTTTACGTTGCGTGTGATCCCAACGGGGACGCAAAGCGGCGTCAAAGCGGTGCTGAGAATGGCCGGGCGCGAGATTGGACTTGAACGGCAAGTCGATGGTACGTGGATATCCGAGAGGCTTGTGCTTGCCGGGCAGGAAACCGCGCAGTACGACGTGGAGATCAGACGCAACGAACAAGTGATTGCCAGCGCGTCGCGCACGGTTGCTGCCACAGTTCCAGAGAATATCGGAGTGTTGAGCACGGACGAGGCCGTCCTGCGCCGCTACCAAACGCTCTTGCCAACATTCACCGTCGCGGGTTACCCGGTGGAGCATAAGACCGATGGGTTCGATACATGCCGCGCGGTTATCGCTCCGCTTGATACGTTACGCACACCGCCAGAATGGGTAATCCCGGCGCTCCAAGACTACGCAAACGATGGCGGCTGCGTGCTCTTCACCGGGCTGACACAGGAGCAGTACCGGATGGAGTCTCCAAGGGGCTGGGACGCGCTTTTGCCGGTGACGCTGATTCCGCCGAAAGAGCCGGATAAGCCGCCAAGTGGCGATACGAAGCTGGAAAAGGGTGAGTCCAACGTCGCGAAGATCAGCATGGTCTTTGTTATCGACCATTCAGGATCCATGATTTTCAAGGAGCGTTTGTCCCAAAGCAAGGCGGCGATTGTGAAAGCCCTTGAGAGCATTCACGATTTCGACCGGATGGGTGTGTTGCTCTTCACCACCGATATCGAATGGGTTGACGGCGAAGGCATATCGGACGTGATCGCCGGCAAACGCGAAGGAGTCCAGGACTACCTCAAGCGAAACCCGCCGCGGCAGCAGTCGGAAACGGATATCTACCACGCCACGCGCACGGCGCTCGACCATATCAAGAAGGAAACGTCCGCAGTGAAGGTGATCGTCGTCGTCAGCGACGGCTTCGAGGCGCTGGAGCGCAACCCGCAGGCCGATCACCCGGCTCTGCGTCGCGAAGCGATCGAGAACAAGGTTACCGTTGCGACAATTCGTGTCGGTGTGAAGGAAATCGGCGATGCCGAGACCCAGCGAGCCGAGCGCGTAATGAGCGCGCTCGCAACGGCGGACGACCTCGCTTTCGGCGTGCTCGACAACAAGGAAGCGGAGATTCCGAAACTGATCATTGGGCAGGTGGAATATGCCTACCGGCGCTATGACGAGTTGCAGGCCGGCAAGGTTCCCGATAAGCCAAAAGACCCGAAAACTGACGATCAAAAGCCAACGGTGCCTTTTGTTCCGGGCACGTTGAAGCCCACATTAACAGGCACAGGTATAGCGATTGCTGGCGCTCTTGACCTTCCGCTCATTGGCGCAGAGGGTGTCGAGATCGCTCCAAAACCCGGGACGCTGACGCTGATGGCCGCGACAGATGAGAAGGGAGACGGTCTCTATCCCGCAGCCTTGGTTGGTGCGAAGTACGGGCTCGGTCAGGTGCTCTACTTGCGTCTGCCTCTGGATGCGACGAATGCCGGAAGCTGGCTCGAATCGCCCCTCATGCCCGCGACATTGCTCGATCGGACATTGAAGCACTTCGGGCGTTCGAGACTCAGCGAATTGTCGCCACTGCTTGGCGTTCGTTCATTGCCCGGTGAAGTGCATTGGAGCGGTGCAGGAGTTGGCTTGCAAGCCGTCGGAATCACCAACGACGGCAAGGAGGGGCGGCTGGAGGTCGTGAACTGGGGTGATCGTTCCATCGCGCGTATTCCAGATAACGTCGCCCAGGTGGAAATCCGCACGACAGACGATGTTCCGCTGGCGCGGACATCGGCGCTCGCGGCGGTTGCCAAAGCACTCGAGATTTCGCCAAGTTTTCCGGTAGTCGAGAACCGTGTCAGTCAGAGCGCAACAGCTTTGCCCATCACACCACCGGTTCCAGCGACGGGCCTCGTCGCAGCGCTCCTGGCACTTGTGTTGCTCGTCATGCCCTTCGAGCGCTATTTACGGCGCGTGTAAGGGCCAAGGTTAAATGTGGTCCTATCAGCCCGCGCGCTCGCCCGCCGCCACCATGCCGCCGTGGGCGGGGACAGGGTCGCGCGAGCGCACGATGCGCAAGCTCAAACCGCCGAGCACCAGCAGCGCTGCTACGCCGACGCGCCAATCCACCACGTCGCCCTGAAAGAGAATGCCGAAGGACGCCGCCACCAGGACTTGAAGGTAGATGAAGATGCTGACAAGTGAAGTGGGGAGGCGCTTGAGGCAGAAGATATTAAGGAAGTACGTGGCGAACGTTGGCCCAAGAATAATGAAGATCGCTATCAGCGTGTGCGTCAGCGAAAGACCGGTGATATTCACGTCCGCGAGCGTTGGCATCGCGACAATCGGCACCACCAGCAATGCGCCCCAGACATAAAGCCCCATGGTCATGGTGAGTGGGCTCATGGTTTTCGTGAGGTGCTTGGAGAGCACAAGAAACACGGAATAAGACGTCGCATTGGCCACCATCATCAGGTCGCCGGCGAGCACGGTATCGAGAAAGCGTTTCGCCGTCTCACCGTCCCGGGTTTTCATGAACGCGGACGTATTGCCAAGCAGAATTTCATCCGCGTGCAGTAACACCATCATGCCTGTGAGACCGATCAGCACACTGACGGCCTTATGAAAGGTGAAGCGTTCCTGTTTCGCGGACACGGCAAGCAGGAGCGAAATCAAGGGGATGAGCGCCATGATGATGACGCCGTGGGTCGATGTGGATCGCGCGATGCCCTCGGCAAATGCCCATTGGTTGATGAACACGCCGAAGACACTCAAGGCGAGGAGCGAGCCCCACTCGCGTCCCCCTTTCGGCCATGGCGCGCGCAGAATCACAAAGAGCGGCAACACCACCAGCGCTGCCCCTGCCACGCGAAGGCCCGTCCAAGCCTGCGGATGGATCGCCGTGACGATCTCGCGTGCGGCCGGATAATGCAGGCCGAAGAGTATCTGCACGGTAATGAGCGCCGCCATGGCGCGCCCGAAATCCGTTGGACGTTCGTGTATCACGGGCAGGCTTGTAACATTCATTCGGATGCGCGAGAAGCCGCGCGATAGGGGATATCACGCTGGAATATCCTTTCATCGCGGCGTAAAAGGTGGCCTTCCTGTCCCGTAACCATTGGAGAAGGTCCGTGAATATGTCGAACTTGACGCGTTTAAAAATGACGGTCATTTCTTGCGTTGCTATTGCCGGT
>JABWBM010000199.1 GCA_013360495.1 Planctomycetaceae bacterium | reverse complement strand
AACTCAAAGATACCAAGCTCACTGTTTACTCTGCCGCATGGTGCCCGGACTGCCGCCGCTTCAAGGCGTGGCTCGACAAGGAAGGCGTCGTGTACGACTACGTCGGCATCGACGAAGACGAGAATGCGGCTGCGTACCTTGAGAGCCATACGGGCAAGCGCGCCATCCCCTTCGTGCTGGTCAACGGGAAATCGTGGGTGCGAGGCTACCACAAGGAGCTACCCTCGCGTTTTGACTCCAAGGTTTTTATCGACGAAGCGCTGAAAGCGAGCTCGTAGCGTCACGGCTACGCCGTGACGTCTTATCCATCAACCAAAGATAGGCCGAAGACGTCACGCGAGGGCGCGTGACGCTGCAATGCAAATCAACTTTGGAAACGATTCAGTCCGTCGCCATGCCCTTGAAAATATGGCCGTCTTTGGTGCAGAAATAAAGCGCGCGGTCGTTGTCCTTGTCCGAACCAACGATGAAGGGAAAGTCCGAAACGTCCCAGCTCCACTCGTCCCCGGCGCGGTTGATGACCTCGCCAGTGTTGACGTCAAGCACCTGCAGCACGCGCTTCGTGTAGACGCGGAATTCCTCATCGCGGATCACGCGGCCCGACTTGCGCATTTCTTCCTTTTCGATGTCGTTGTAGGGAATTTCCCACTCCTCATAGAGCACGAAAAGGTACTTCTTCGTCTTGAGCAGCACCCGCTGACCCTGATTGTCAATCACCCAGTCCAGCGCGCGCGGCGCCTTAATCACGTCGATATCGTAGAGCGGGTTGCCCTTGTCATCGGTTTTGATTGGCGGATTCTTGGTGCCGTCATAGAGCGGGACCCGGGTGCGCCCGATCGTGATGCAGCAAAACTGGTCCGGCACGAAGCGCATGTCCATCTCGGGATTGTCCGCCGTGACCCGGCCGAGCGGCAAACGCTGATAAGGATCCGTCGACGGCAATACATCGCCCGTGATGCGCATCGTGTTGAAGTACACCTTGTCGTCCATGACGTATATCTGGCCCTCGACCGGACCGGTGGTGGTGTAGGTCCAGAGAATCTCGCCCGAGCGGCTGATAGCAAACAACTGTGACGACCCGCCAACGTAGAGGATATCGTCGTGCAACACCGGTGGCGTCCGGACGATGCCGACGCGGCCAAGGTCTGTCTTGAACCGGAAATCGCCGGTTTGCGCGCTCAGACCGTAGAGATAGTTGTTGTTGCTGACAAAGAACAACCCCTCGACGTCGGCGACAGGCCTGATCGTCACCATGCGGAAGTCGCGCTCGTCGCCGGTGAGGTAGCTCGGATACGTCCACGTGGTCGGGGTGAGGCTTGTGGCGACAAACGAGTCGGTGTCGCCCCAGCCGGTCACCGAGGCATTGTGGGACGTGGGGATGACAAGGTGGGTGTCGTTCGCTACGGGCTGCACGGACGGACGCTTGCCTACGCCGAAGTAGCCCTTGTCGCTCAATTCGCCGGTCTCGCGATTGAACTTCTGGTAATTGCCGTGCTCGTCGACGAAGTAGATCGAACTCCCCGTCATCTGCGGGAGATAGCGCGTGCGCTGATCCAGCAGGCCCTTCCAAAGCACGGTGAAATTCATGGCGGAAAAGGCGTACATGCTGTTGTCTTCGAGGACGACGAGGATGGTATCGCCCGAGCGGTCTGAGGGAATGCGTCTCACATCGCGGAAAACGTAGAACTCGCGCACTTCGAGGCGCCCGCCGCCGCGCTCGTTGGCGTCGAGGTGCCAGCGCTCGGCGTCAAATCGCAGAGGAAGCTCGATCAATTGATTGACGTAATCGCGTTTCCCCGGCAGGCGGTGCGCGACCACCGGGCCGGCGTCAATCGCCGCCTCGGTCTCAATCCCGGCCTCGTTCTCGCCGTCAAATTCATTGACGGAAACATCGCCTTCGACGACGTCATCGCCGCCGAAAATCAGGGAGCAACCGCTCAAGATCAAAGGAACCGCAAGCACAGCCAGGGGGGGGAGCCACGCACGTCGCGTGGATGGCCTCATGCTTCTTCTCCTTCGGCGTAGTCCGCCAGATTCACCTTATATTTCGTTTCGTAACTCTGAAGCTTCTCAATCCGCGCCAAATCCTCTTCGATCCGGTGTACCAACTTGAAAATATACGGCTTACCCGTCAGCCGATCCTTCAGATCGCGGGTCATTTTGTCCCACGAACCGTCATAAAGCTCATCACGCAGGATGACGAGCATCTTTTCTTCCTGCGAGAGGCCTTGATAGTACTTGGTATGGACGTCGTCAGCCACCGTGGTCCCCGCTATTTGCCCGAGCTTCATCGAAGCGTCACCGCCTCCGGATACGTCCGGAGGGACGGTTCAAAGCAAACCATAAAGCATAGAAGTCATGTTATTGTATAAAACCTTCAAAATATCAATGAGTATTTTGTCGGTTGCATTTCCAAAACCCTGAATAAAAAAACAGCTTCTTTCAAATTTTCCTGCGTGTGGCGCGTTCTTGAGCACGCAGCACGTCACGTGCAAAGTTGCGTTCCTGAGACGTTTTCATGTATCTGCGTCATGCCGACGACGCGAGCTCAGCGAAGCGCTACAGCGAGCGCAGTCGGCACCCAGTCTTTTTGCGGGTATCTGACACCGGCTGCGCTCGGCGTAACGCGCTTCGCGCTTGCCTCACGTCGCCGGTGAGACGTTTACGGAGGGCTTTGCACGTAACGTGCCTGCCTGAACTCTGGCGGCGTGTTCAATCCGCCCGTGACAGACCATACCCGTAACTCGTAATAATGGCGTGTCATGCAACCGGAATGGTATGGTGCATCGATCATTGGAGGAGTTGAACATGGCGCGCGGATTGATAGCGGTATTGTTTACTCTCGTGTGTATCGGCTGTACCTCGCCGGAGCGCTCGCCGCCGACAAAAATTCCGGGAGTGGATGACAAGCCTGAGAAGACGAATTCGATGGTTCATGCAGAGCGGCCGGTAAAACACGCGTAGCACAAATTTGAAGACAAGCGCCGCGCACGACTTCATCCATGCGGCGATAGAACGACGTATAGAAGAGAAGAAAAGGAAAGAGCCATGAACAAGATACTTACGTTGGGAACCGTTGCGCTGGGACTGACGCTGGTTGCCTGCAAGAGCCACGAAGGCTGGATAATGAGCGAAGATGAGGGCGACCTTCCCGGCAGCCGTAAAGCCGGTATTGAAACCTTTGACCGCCTCGTTGCTGGAGTAACGCGGGACTTCCTCAGTTCCGATGCGATCAAAGCTGAAGTCAAAGATAATAAAAGGTGCGTCGCCTTTGTTGGCATACAAAACATGAGCGCCGAAGAATTGGGCGATAATCGTGAGTCAATGTATGAACTTATCGATACGGTGATCGTCGGGTCACGGATGTTTACCAGTGTTTCCAAAGACTACGTCGACGCAGCCTTGAGCGAAACAGGCTTGCGAGTAGAAGATTTATTCTTGCAGAAGGGACACACAGAATTTCTCAGCGTTCTCCGTGCAAAAGGCGCCGTTCCTGACTATTTGCTCTTCGGAAAGCTGACCTCGGCGTCTTCTCAAGGCGAGGATGAGCGCCAAAGAAACTATATGTTGACGCTTCAGCTTGTTAACGCCGAAACAGGAATAGTCATAGACAAGAAGACCGAACGAGTGCGTAAGGGCTATTCGGAGTAGTTAAAACCGTCGCTAACAAGGAGGACAGCCGTGGTGATGCCGCCGCTTCGCTCCTTCGGCCGATTCATCATGGTTGTAGCGTCACGGCTATGCCGTGACGTCTTCGACCAAACACAAAGTAGAAATTGGGCTTTCAATCGTCATGCCCGCGCAGGCGGGCATCCAGTCTTCTCTTTGGCTCTGGATTCCCGCTTTCGCGGGAATGACGTCACGCCGGGACGCGTGACGCTCCAAGAGAAGACAGTCCGTCATTTCGTCTTCCGTCTCGCAATGCCGCTCTTGGCGCTCTCCATCGCCGGGTGCGCGACACACGCTGACCGTTTGACCGGCTTTCGCGCCGCATGGGGCAACGCCGACTTCAAGGCCGCCGATGCCGAAATCAATCACCTGCTCGCTGATGAGGCCGATCTGTCTGTCGAAGATGTCGCCCGCGAGCGTGCCCTCAACGTCCCGGCGGGCGAAGACGACGCCGTCCTGCTCCTGATGGAAAAAGCCATGGTGCTGCTCGCCGAAGGAGACACCGGTGCAGCCACAAGCTTGCTGCGCCGCGCGCGCGACACCCTCGACGACAACGAATTCGCTGGCGTCGATGACTTCATGCAAGCGGCCATCAGCGACGACACCGCCTATGACTACCCGGGCCAGGACTACGAGCGCATCACGATTCGCGTGTTACTAGCGCTCATGGACCTGATCTCCGGTGAGGGCGATGCCTATGCCTATGCCCTGCAGGTCGGCGAGGAACAGGAGCAGATTCTCGCTTCGGACTTCGGCGACAAGCAGGGCTACAAGCCGCGCGAGCATTATCGCCGCGTGGCCGTCGGCGCGTACCTGCAAGGCATCATGCTTGAGTCGACGCTGGCGCCCGACGAAGCGCGCTTCGCCTATGAACGCATGTTGAGCTATCAACCTGATAGTCTGCTCGGAAAGGCGGGGCTGGAGCGCGTGACGAATGGCCGCTACGCGAACCCCGGCAACGGCGTGTTGCATGTGTTCTATCTCGCCGGTCGCGGGCCGCACTTCGAGCAAACCTACGACCACGCCACCAGCGACGCCGTGCGCATCGCGGGCCTGATCGCAACCATCGCCACCGATTCCATTGTTCCCTTCGCGCAGGCCGATATCCCCGTGCCTGCCCTGTCGATCGCGGACGATCGCCCGATGCCGCTGACGGTGCGGGCCGGAGAAGGCATCGCCGACACGGAAACCTTGCTCGACGTCAATCAGGTGGCGCTCGAACAACTGAGCGCGATGATGCCGATGATCCTCGCCCGCGCGCTGGTGCGGCGCGCGGTGAAAAGCTCCATCATCACCGGCGCCTCAAAGGCCGGCGCACATCTCGAAGGAAGGGACGGGAAAGGCTTGAGCGAAGCGCTCGGCGCGCTCGGCAATCTGCTATGGACCGCGACGGAGCAGGCGGACACGCGCAACTGGTGCTCGCTGCCGGCGGAAATTCAGGCCGCGCGGCTCGAACTTCCCGCGGGCGAGCAGCGCGTCGATCTCGGCGCGGGAATGGAAGCGAGCGTTCGAATTCGCCCCGGGCGCGACAGTTATGTGCTTGTGCTGCGTCCCGATCTGCACAAGCCGGGCGTGGTGTTCGTCGATCGCGCTTCGCGCGCTCTCAATCAACCGAACAATGCGGAAAGGTAAGCCTATGAAAACGTTGTCGTTGTGTTTCGCTGTGCTCGTGATAACGGCGTGCGCGTCGAATATGCTGACTCGCGTCGACAGCAACGTGCGCCACGCAAAGCTCAAAGTCTGGTATGGCGACGACGTCAAATCCTTCACGCTGCCATCGGACATCGGCGAGCTCGAGGACGATCAGTTCGTCGCGGTGGAAGCCGCCGGTTACGAATCCTTCACCGGCAAGGTGAGCGATCTCGAGAAAGTCGGCGACAAGAGCTACTTCGTGACGCTCCGCCCGGTGAAGTGAAGACTTCTCCGCTCCACCGCCTCCTCTAGACTAGGGTTTCGCCATTTTTAGGTAGTGGTTGGGAGTGATTCCGTGTACTGGTTTTTGTGTCGAGCAAGAACCTTTACCCGGAGATCACCCCCA
>JABWBM010000028.1 GCA_013360495.1 Planctomycetaceae bacterium | reverse complement strand
GGGGGCGGGCACGCTCGGCGTGGCGCGGCGGCACTGGGACATGACGTTCAGCGATGCGGCGCTCGGCTTCGCACACTCGGCTGGCGCGTTCCTGATGATGGGATTGAACGGCATCTTCGCCGTGGTGGCCGCGGTCGGCGGGATCATCTACATCCTCGTGGTCGTCGGCACCGTCCTGTTCGGTCCCAAGGTGACGAGCGGCCATAAGCTGGTCTTCCCGCTTCATTCGGGAGGCGTTGCGGCAGCCACGCAGTACGGTACGCAGAAGCACGTCAAAATACCGGGAACGGTCGTGCTGGTCGCGATCTTCTTCGTCTCCTTCGTCCTCTACTACTTCATCAACTGGAAGTATCTGTCGGAACTCTGGCTGTTCCGCTGATCCTCTCCTCCAGCTGAAAGTGACCATGATGCTCGCCGCGGTTCGCATGACTTGCTCGCTCCTGAAACTCAGGATCGGCGTTGCGATCGCGGCGAGCACGCTTGCGGGAATCGCGGTGACTGAAGGGCCGCATTTCTCGGCATGGCAAGCGCTGATGCTGGAAAATTGTATGTGTTTTTTGGCGAGGATAGCACTGACGCCTCCGGAATACTTCAGCCCGCGCCGCAAACAATCACCGTCGGAGGAGCGATTGGCGTCGGCTATTTGGAAGTCAGGACCTCAGCGGCCGGAGCCAATCTTGGGTTGAGTAGTTCCTCAGCCGGAGATTTCGATGCTGACGGTATTGTCGATCTTGTTGTCGGCACGGCTCGTGGTGACTCTGCGTATCTCTTTCTCGGTGATGCTGCTTATCCCACTGGCTCGCCGCAAACTTTGGACGTATCTACGGCGGACATCATATTCAACAAGGAAACGACAGGGGACTTCTTTGGCGCCGCAGTCGCTCGTGCAGGGGATTTCAATAAGGACGGTTATGGAGACGTTATGTTTGGCGCATTCAAGTCCAACAACGGTGGAACAGAGCGCGGGCAAGCCTATATCGTCTTTGGCCGCCCGATCACATCCAGCCTTGATGTTGATATTTCGTTATTTGCCAATGTCGTCATAACCACGACGACGGATCGTTCATGGCTAGGACACTCAGTCGGATTGGTTGGAGATGTGAACGGCGATGGGTTTGTTGACGTTGGCGTAGGCGCGCCGGCCGACAAGGGGAACACGGATATGGATGGTTTTGTGTACATATTCAAAGGGGATAGCGCATACAGTGTTGGTACACAACAGCAATTCGTAACTTCCGATGCGCATTTCATAGTCGATCTCAATGAAAACGACAATGAATGCGGCAATGCCTTTGCCGGTATCGGCGACATTACGGGCGACGGGTTCGATGATTTTGCGGTCGGGGCTCGAAATCATCTTGTAGGAGCGAATCTCGGCGAAGGTGAGGTTTTGCTATTTAGCGGCAAGGCCGCTACCGATACCTATAATGCTACCGATGCCAGCTTGATCATTACAGGCGTAGCCGATACGGACGACTTTTTTGGCTGGTGTTTGAGTTCCGGCGATGTCGATGGCAATGGGACGGTCGACTTACTCATTGGAGTGCCATTTTATGATGCCGGAGGAACATGGCGAGGTGGCTTGATGATTCTTAAGGATACTTCCATTACGAACGCCACAGAAATCAATTACAACAACGCATTATTGCCAGTTCCCGATTTCGTAACGATTAGTGGGCTCGAAGACAACGGTGTTTTTGGTACTTTTGGTGAAGGCCAACAGGACTAGCTTTCGTTACTATTCAGTACCGAAGTCCATTTCTCCGTTCAATTTTCCCTGCCGTTGGCTATAAAGCCGCCCGTACCATCAAGGTTAGGTTTTTCACAGGACGTGGGTGATTCCCCAAACATCAACCATTTACCGGAGCCGTCGGTATGACGAAATCGTTGAAGTTGTGTGTTCTCATCGTCGGCCTTCTCGGCTCGTTCGCGCTTTTGGCGCAGCGCGCCCCCGACGAAAGGCGCAAGCTGCGCGAGACTCCCGAAGCTGAAGCGCCCGATGCCCCGCGGAAGAACGATCCCGAGGGCAAACAGGGCCTGTCTTATACGACAGAGAAGCTCTCGTCGACGAAGCACTCCGTCAAGATCAACGGCGAGGAGATCGACTACACCGCCACTGCCGGAAACTTTATCCTCACCGATGAGGATGGCACGAAGAAGGCGAGCTATTTTTTCATTTCGTACACCAAGGACGGCGTCGATGATCTTTCGAAGCGTCCCTTGACCTTCTCTTTCAACGGTGGCCCAGGGTCCTGCTCGGTATGGCTCCACCTTGGCGTGTTCGGCCCGCGCCGCGTGAAGATGGGCGACGAGGGCATGGCTCCGAACCCACCCTATGAATTGATCGACAACGACTGTTCATTGCTCGACAAATCCGACTTCGTGTTCATGGACCCGGTGTCCACAGGCTTTAGCCGTCCCATGCCCGGCGAGAAGGACAATCAATTCCACGGCGTTCAAGAGGACGTGCAATGGAATGCCGAGTTCATTCGTCTTTATATCGGCCGCAATAACCGCTGGCTCTCCCCTCTTTTCCTCGCGGGCGAAAGTTATGGAACCTATCGCGCTTCGATGCTCGCCCATTCCTTGCAAAGCGGCGGTATCTACCTGAACGGCGTCATACTCGTTTCGGCGTTCTTGAACCCCGACGCCATTCGAGGTGACTTGCGCTACGCGGTCTCGTTGCCGAGTTATACCGCGACGGCGTGGCATCACAAAAAACTCACACCCGAACTGCAGAAAGACCTGCGCGCGACACTGGACGAGGTCGAGAGATTTGCCTTGCGCGAATATCTGCCGGCGCTGGCGCTCGGGGCAAAACTGCCGGAGGACGAACACAGCGAGATTTGCGCGAAACTCGCCCGGTACTCTGGCCTTTCCGAGGAATACATCGAAAGCGTCAATCTTCGCATCTCGACCTTTGGCACGGAACTGTTGAAGGATCAAAATCTTCAACTCGGCGGCTATGATAGCCGCTATACCGGCCCGGCACGAACGTCGGCCGCCGATTCGTTTGCTGCTGAGCCCAGCATCGCGCCGGTGATGGGGCCATACGCGGCGTGCATCAGGAGTTATCTCCAGACTGAATTGAAATACGAATCCGACCTTCCCTACGAGATTCTCGGGAATGTCAGCCCCTGGAACTGGACGGATGCCCGGCCCGGCCCGGGTGGGGGCGGCGGAGTTCCCGACGCGTCAGCGCGACTCGCGGGAGCGCTTCTCCAGAACCCGAGTCTCAAGGTTCTGATGGCGAGCGGCTACTACGATCTTGTGACCAAGTATTTTGTGAGCGACTATGTCTTTTCGCACATGGATATACCCGATGCGCTCCGCGCCAACCTGCGCACGGAGTATTATGAGGCCGGACACATGATGTACCTGCGTCAATCCGCGCTCAAGAAGATGAAGGCTGACCTTGACCGCTTCTATGCCTGGGCCGTGCCGTCGTAATCTGTTCACGTCCCATGCTTCTCACTTTCCCGCAATAGAAGTATAACGGCCGCTTCGCCGCGCTTGTGCGCGCCGAATTTGTAGCGTCACGCGCCCCCGCGTGACGGGCTCATTCGCCACGCGAGGGCGCGTGGCGCTACGGAAAGAGGACGAGGTATCCGGGCCGCGGGAAGCCATGAAGAGAGATTTTCTCAAGGAATTGCGCGAACGCGTCATCATCGCCGACGGAGCGATGGGGACGATGCTCATGGCGCGCGGCCTCTCGGTCGCAGGCGTTCCCGCCCCGGCGCTGAACCTCGTTCGCCCAACGTTTATCAAGGCGATCCATCAGGAATACCTTGAGGCCGGCGCCGAACTGATCGAGACCAACACCTTTACTGCCACCCGGCCTGTGCTTGAAGCCGCGCAGCTTGGTGAGCGTACGCGCGACATCAACATCGAGGGCGTCAAGCTCGCCCGCGAAGCTGCAGCCGACCGCGCGTGGGTGGCGGGCGCAATCGGCCCTATCGGCCCTCGTTCGCAGAAGATGGAGCAGGACGAGATTATCGCCGCCTACCGCGAACAGGCTCTAGCGCTGGTCGATGGCGGCGTGGACGTTTTGCTGATCGAAACTTTCGGGGATATCGAAGACGCCCGCAGCGCTGTCCTTGCCGCGCGCAGCATTTCCCGTGACATCCCGCTGATTCTCCAGATGGCATTTACGCTCACCGGTTCCACGACTTCGGGTGTCACGCCGCGCGCCATGGTCGAGGCGTTCAAAGGCGAGCCTATCGATGTCATTGGCCACAACTGCGGCGGTGGCGAGCGCGCTGCCGCTGCTGCTGCCGCGAAACTCGCGTCGCTCACGGCGAAGCCTGTGAGCATTTACTCCAACCGTGGTCTTGCCGACCTCGACGAGCATGGCCGGCCCGTCTACATCACGAGTCCCGATTATTTCGCGCGCCAAGGCGAGGCGGTCATCGAGCTTGGCGTCAACCTGATCGGCGGCTGCTGCGGAACCACGCCGGAAGATATCGCTGCTCTTACGGCCGTGCTTGGCAAGAAGCGCAAGCCCGCCCGCCGCGCGACGAAAGCCGCGACGGTTGTCACGAAACCCGAAGTCGCGTTACCGCCTATCGTTTGGCAGACGCCACTGACGAAGCTCGCCGGCGACGGCGTCCGCGTGATCGCCGAGGTTGACCCGCCGCGCGGATTGAATTACCGGAAGGATTTGGAGGGCGCTCACGAATTGCTCGCGGCCGGCGTGCATTCCATCACGATTGCCGACAACCCGCTCGGCGTGATGCGAATGTCAAACCTCGCCATGGCGGCGATCCTGATCCGCGAGTTGAACGCCAACATCACGTTGCACCTCGCCTGCCGCGACCGCAATCTGCTTGGTAGCCAGTCGCATCTGTTTGGGGCAGCTGCCCTCGGCATCACCAACCTGCTCGCCATCACCGGCGACCCGGTGGCGACGCAGGCGCACGCCGAAAGCTCCGGCGTCTTCGACGTGTCGAGCCAAAACCTGATGAAAGTGATCCGCTCCATGAACGAAGGGGCGCTATCGCCGGAATCAGACGGTTCCCTGCGGACAAAGTTTTGCATCGGCGGCGCGTTCAACAGCGGCGTCAAGCGCCTCGACGCCGAGGCCAAACGCGCCGAGCGCAAGGTGGAGGCGGGGGCGTCGTTCTTCATGACGCAGCCGGTGTTTGATATCACGACCGCGAATCAGATATTGGACTTGCTGGAACCGTTGAAGGTTCCGGTATTCATCGGTGTGATGCCGCTCTTGAGCGAGCGCAACGCCGAGTTCCTTCACAACGAAGTGCCGGGAATCACAATTCCTGACCTTGTGCGGGAAAGAATGCGCGGAAAAAAGGGCAAAGAAGGTCGAGAAGAAGGGCTGAAATTGTCGAAAGAGCTTCTCGAGGGTTTCGCCCCTCGCTCGCGGGGAGTATACTTAATAACCCCCATGGGCCACTATTCCATGGTGGCGGAACTGGCGCGCTATGCCCGTTCCCTTAAGTTGAGGAAGTAGCACCTTCTATGGACTATTTCATCATCCTCTCGGTTGTCGCAGCCGCACTCATCGCCTATCTGATCGGAAGCATTCCGTTCGGGTATATGATCGGCAAGGCGAAGGGCGTCGACCTGCGCGAGTTTGGCAGCGGCAACATCGGCGCCACCAATGCCGGGCGCGTGCTCGGCTATAAGTGGTTCTTCGTGGTGTTCCTGCTGGACTTCGCCAAGGGGTGCCTGCCGGTACTGCTTGCATATCTCTTTTATTGGTTGGCGCAGAATCATCAGCTCGGCGATGTGGTGCTTGGCGACGTGATGATCGCCGCTGCTATCGGCGCGTGCCTTGGTCATGTATTTCCCGTGTATCTGAAGTTCAAAGGCGGTAAAGCCGTGGCCACGGGCCTTGGCGTGCTGACGGTGTTGCTGCCGACGGCGAGCTTGCTGTGCCTTGCGGTGTTTTTGCTGGTGCTCGTCGCGTTCCGCTATATGTCGCTTGCGAGTATCGTCGCGAGCCTTGCTGCGCCGGGGGCCTTCATCCTCAAGTACGATGAATCGATCGGCGAGGCGCCTTACTTTGCGCGTTTCGTCGTCATCAGCCTCGTCGCCGTGATGATCATCTACCTGCATCGCGCCAATATCCGCCGCCTGATCGACGGCACGGAGAGCCGCGTCGCTCTCTTCGGCAAGCGGTAGGGAACTCTTCTACTTTTCCAACAAAGCGCGCAGTTCGCTCAGATGGCAGGACAATTCCTCGGCGGTGGTTGCTTCGACGTTCAAGCGCAGGAGCGGCTCGGTGTTGGAAGGACGGACATTAAACCACCATGAGGGGTAATTCACCGTCAGGCCATCCAACTCGTCCATCGCTCCATCGCGGTAGTGCTCACGCAAACGCTTGATGACGCGATCTTTATCGGCCACTTCAAAGTTCACCTCGCCGGACTGGTGATAGCGGCGCACGTTTGCAGTCAACTCGCTCAGTGGTTTCCCACTTTCGCCCATGGCGTTGAGAACTTCGATCACTGTCATCAATGCGCTATCAGCATAGAATGCATCGCGATAGTAATAGTGTCCCGACAGTTCGCCACCAAAGACGCAGTCTTTCGCGCGCATGGTGGCTTTCATGAAGCTATGGCCCACGCGCTCGCGTACAGGCTTTCCGCCTGCTTCACGGATGATCTCATCGACGGCTCGCGAACTGCGCAGGTCGTAGAGCACCGCCGCTCCCTTATTGCGCGCGAGCATGGCGCGAGCGAGCGCCGCCGTAAGCAGGTCGCAGGGGACGCCACTCCCGCGCTCGTTAACGAATGCCACGCGGTCGGCATCGCCATCGAAGGCCACGCCAAGCGTCGCCCTGTTTTTGTGGACTAGGTGCTGACAGGGTTCGAGGTTTTCGGCCTTGATGGGGTTGGCCTCGTGAGCGGGAAAAGTGCCGTCCAGCGTGTCGTTGATGCTCACGATTTCGGCGCCCAAGGCTTTCAGGAGCGGAACGTAGAGACAGCCCATGCCGTTGGCCGGATCAATGGCGAGCTTGACCTTATCGGGCCACGTGCGCTTGAACAATCTCATGCGCCGCCAGTAGGCGTCCCACAACGCTGCGCTACAGCGAGAATCTGGTGGGGGAACCGGAGCACGCTCGCCGGGGCGGGGCGGGAACGCTTCGGAGCTGACTTTCGAGTTTGGCGCAAAAGATGGAGCTTGGTGGGACAAGTCTTCGATTCGCAGCAAACCCGTGTCCCGGCTTACCGGAACCGCGCCCGCGCGGCAAAGTTTGAACCCGTTGTATTCCGGTCCGTTATGGCTCGCCGTCACGCATGCGCCGCCCGATGCCTGTGGCGTGAACGCGACGGCAGCGTAAAGCATCGGCGTGGTGCATAGTCCGGCATCGACGACACGCGCGCCGGCAGTATTCGCGCCACCAATCATGGCGCGGGTGAGCCCCTCGCCGCTCATTCGCATGTCGCGGCCAATGACGATCAGAGGCTCAGGCGTGTGGGTTTCTTCCTGCAGAAAACGCGCGAAACCATAGCCGATTGCGAAGGCTCCTGCTTCGTCCAGCTCGTGCGGCACCACGCCGCGAATGTCGTATGCCTTGAAGATGCCCATGGGGGCATCATGGCAAAGCCGGGCAAGCAGTCCACCAGAGAATCGCGGCTTGAGGCGGCTTGAATACGGGCCTATAGTCGCACAGCCTATTATGGCGGAGAACGGCACCAAACTCTTCGGCACTGACGGCATCCGCGCCCGCTATGGCGAGGAGCCGTTGACGCCGCCAATCTTGCGCCGTATCGGCGCTGCAATCGCTGCCGTGCTTGACGAAAGTCCGAAGCAGTCGCGCGCCAAAGCGCCGCGCAGGGTGCTGATCGGGCGCGACACGCGGCCATCTGGGCCGGAGATACTCGATGCGCTTAGCGCCGGACTTGCGCAGGGCGGCTACAGTGTTTACGACCTCGGCGTCGTCACGACCCCCGGAGTGGCCTATTGCGTGAAGAACCTGGGCGCGGCGTCGGGGATTGTAATTTCCGCGAGCCATAACCCATCCCAAGACAACGGCATCAAAATTTTCGGGCCGGATGGGTTCAAGTTGGCGGATGAACTTGAGGAGGCGATCGAACGAAAGCTTTCGGCGCTTTCCAACTCGAACGGAGCGGGCGCGAGCGCGCTACGTCCCGCCCATGAGCACGTCCTGGCCTATCGCGACCATCTTGAAGCGTGCGCGCGCGGGGTTGCAGGAACCTCCAAACCTTTCGCGGGCATGACGCTTGCGATCGATTGCGCCAATGGCGCGGCACATGCGCTGGCGCCGGCGGTTTTCGAAACACTCGGCGCGGCGGTGCATCCTGTCGCTTGCTCTGGAGACGGAAAGCGGATCAACGAAAAGTGCGGCGCGCTTCATCCCGAAACGCTGATCGATACCGTCCTCAAGACGAAGGCCGACGCGGGCATCACCTTCGACGGCGACGGCGACCGCGTCATGCTGGTGAGTCCTGGCGGGGCGATCCTCGACGGCGACCACATGCTGGCGGCGCTGGCGCGCTGGCTGAAGGCTGAGAACGCGCTTGGGGCGCCGCGCATTGTCGGCACGGTGATGGCGAATATCGGTTTGGAACTGGCGCTCGTAGAGCACGGCATCGAGCTGGTGCGCGAGACGGTGGGGGACCGCTATGTCGTGGCGCGCATGCTGCGCGACGGTTTAATGCTTGGCGGAGAGCAATCGGGGCACGTCATCATCTTCCAGCGCGGTTCCACCACCGGCGACGGGATGTTCACGGCGCTCAATATCCTTTCGCGGCTACGGCGCGATGGCGCGAGCCTCGACGATGTTGCAAAGCAGGTGACACGCTATCCGCAGATTCTGCTCAACATTCCCGTCAAAGAAAAACGCCCTTTCGACCGGATGCCGGCTGTCGTCACGGCGCATCAGCGCGTGAACGGCGAGCTTGGCAAGCGCGGACGGGTAGTGTTGCGTTACTCCGGCACCGAATCTTTGGCGCGTGTGATGGTCGAGGGCGTGGCGCAGGATCAGATCGCGCGATGCGCCGGCGAAATCGCAGAGGCCATCCGCCGGGAGATCGGCCGCGATGAACGCTGACGCCGTCATCCTTGCCATCGAGTCGTCCGGGGAATCTGGCGGCGCTGCCGTATTCGTTGGCCGCGAGCTTCGGGCGGAGGTGCCGATCAGCGCCAGACGCTCCCACGGCCAAAACCTCGTTCCCGCTATCCGTGACGCCTTGGCGCAGGCGAAAGTCAGGGGAGAGGACGTTTCGGCGGTTGTTGTTAACGAAGGGCCGGGAAGTTACACCGGACTACGCGTCGGGCTTGCCGCCGCCGAAACCTTTGCGTTCGTGCATAAGATTCCGGTCGTTGGTATCGGCGCCATGGAAGCGATGTGCGAGGAGTTGTTGCGTTCTGATGCGTTACTGAAATCTTCAGGCGCACTTTGTCTTATTCCCTGTCTTGACGCGCGGCAGGACGAAGTTATGGCGGCCGCGTTTCTGTGGGACGGAACAAAGCTGACGCGAACACAACACGATATGCTCGTTATCCCGGAACAGCTTGGCCGGTTGGCGGGGAAAGACGAAGCGTTAGCGTTTGGCAGTGGCGCCTTCGTTTATCGCGGGCGAATATCGTTGCCTGTCCACGCTGAGAATGTGGAAATCCTCCCCGCGAGCGTGGGGTTGGCGGCGTTCCGGCACAAGCCGGACACGTTTTTTGAAACTGCGCCGGGAGCGCGTGTGCAGTTGAGGTACTTTCGTCCGGTGATGGCGAAGACTATCGTCGAGCGGGGTGGGAGCGTCTGAGTCCTGCATTCAGAAGATCAACCATGGCTAAACGCGATTCATCCCGTGCGAAGTTCTCGGCCTCGGTCATTCAGGATCTTGGGGCCGCGGTTGGCCACGCGTTTACCAACCATGCCCTTGTGCGGGAGGCGCTCACCCATAGCTCCGTCAAGACCGACGAGCAGCCTAGCAACGAGCGGCTGGAATTCTTTGGCGACGCAGTCCTTGGCCTTGCCGTGACCGAGATGATCTTCCACGAGTTCCCGGAATTTCCCGAGGGCGAGATGACGCGCATCAAGTCATCGCTCGTCTCGCGCGAGACACTGGCGAAGAAGGCGCTGGAATATGGATTCGACAAGTTCATCGTGCTCGGCAAGGGGCTTGGCGCGCGGGCCGACTTGCCACGCAGCATTCTCTCGAACGTGTACGAAGCGATCATCGCGGCTCTCTATATCGATGGCGGTTACGACGTTTGCGTCACGTTTATCCGCAAGTGCTTCCAGCCGGACCTGCGCGCGCTCGTCAGCCAGCAGGCTTCGCGCAACTACAAGAGCGCTTTGCAGCAGCTTACCCAGTCGCACATGAGTGCTACGCCAACCTATACCGTGCTGTCAGAAAGCGGCCCCGACCACGACAAACGCTTTACCGTGGCAGCCGTGATCGGCAAACGGAAGTTCGCCGCCGCCGAAGGTCCGAGCAAGAAAGAGGCCGAGCAAAGCGCCGCGCTCCTGGCGCTCAAGGTATTGCTTGAGGAGCTTGACCTCGGGGAGAAGGATTCGGCGTTACTGATCGAGCTTGAAGATGACGAAGACGACGAGAGCTAAGTCAATCATCCGCGAGGCCGGTTGGCTTTTAGGCCTGCCGGCCACGGGGCTGGCGTTATCGTCGCGGTTTGGACTTGGCGAGACAGCGGCGGATGTGGCGCTCTTGGTGTTGACATTCGCCGCAGGTTTTGTTGCCCCCGTTCAATCGCCACGCAAGTTCGAACCATATTTTTGGCAGGGCGGCCTAAGCCGATTGTTGTCTCCAGCGTTGGGGGGCTGGCTGACAGTGATAGTGCTCGGCGGACAACTCGAACTGGTGCATGGCCTATGGTTTCTTGCGCTCACGTTTGGGTGGTATGGGGTATCTTCGCTTTTCGTGTTCGCGAAGGCTCTCTCCGGTTTTCGGGTGGCCATTGTAGGCACGCTCAACGTTCTGCTCTGTTCGACACCATTCTGGAGTAACGGGGTGCTCCAATCGCTCGGTAACGAGTCGCGAGCGACTGCAACTCAATGGCTGGTATGGATCAATCCTGTCCTTACCGCTGCTGAAGGATTTTCCGGTGTCAACCTGCTTGAAGCGCCGTTGATGTACATGCAGCACCTGTCGTTGCTGAGCGATTATAGTGGGCGGGTCGCTCCCGCAATTCCTGGCGAATATATGGGAGCTTCGACGGGTATCGGCTTTTTGTCCCTGACGGCTTTTCTGTTCATCGGCCGGCAACGACGCCGGGGGCCAGCAGCCGGAGTTAGCGCGTCCGCTGCCGTGTCCTGAACGCTACCGCAAACAAGACGCTCAAGATGGCGAACAGAACAACCGGCGCGGAATCAATCAATGCACAGCCCGTAATCCCAGCGTTCGGACGGGTTTCAAAATACGAACCTGGGTCGCCGCCTTCTCCATCGTCGTCAATAATTCCGCCAACAGCGACCGTAATGGGCTCAGACACAACGGCGGTGATCGATCCGGATGCTGTCCCCTGGTCGACTGAAAACACGATGGCCGGATAATAGGTGCCCTCGTCGGCGGTCGAGAGTGCCGTAAATGTGGCGACAAAGACCATGGTTCCGCCGGATTGGACAGTCGTCGTCGTTGGTTCTGGGCTGAAGTCCATGGTCCCAAAATTATTGGGCGAGAATCCCGAGCCAAAAGAGCCGCTCACAACGATGTTCGTAATCGCGGCCGGGCCGGAAACGTTCGACAGCACGACCCGCGCGCGCAACTCTGTTTCGACGCCTTCAGTAACCACCGGGGAACCGCCGGATTCCTTGGTGATTTCAATTGAAAGGGAGACGCCGGTGATGTTTCCGGATATTCCGGTAACAGTGATGTTTCCCGCTGATGTGTCGCCGATATCTTCGCTATTCGAACTCCCGCGCACTTCGCAGATGAAGGGGAAGCTGCCAGCCGTCAACTGGGATGAATTGACGGTGAACGTCGCTGTAAATGTCTCTGATGTCAGCGGCTGAATGAGAATTCCGCCGGACGGGTCAGGCGAAATACTTCCAAAAAGTGTAAACCCAAGCGGGGCCGTAATCGTCGATCCTGTGACGGTCAGGAGAGCCACGGCGTCGGTGTTGGTGACTTTGTAGACCACGTCGATGGTGCCAGGGGCGTTGAAGGGGTCGATCGGCGCGCCATTGTTGGCTTTTATACCGGAAACCGCGACAGTTGCGGGCGTGCCACTTCCGCCAAGTTCGCCTTCTATGGCGTAAACGTCCCAGCCGCCCCCTACGTTAGGCTCGCCGGGGCGAAGGTTTTCCTGACTTGAGGACGTGGAAATGAAAGACAGCCCGACGCTGGTCAACGAAGCGCCGTCGCTTCCGACGGTCATGTCGTATACGAGTTCGAAGGGCGTTGTTGTGGTGTTGACAGGAATACTGAGGACTGTGCCGACATCGTCCCCGTCTTCGTCCACTTCGAGGAGATAGGAAGCGTAGCTATCCCATTCAGTCGTGGTCGAGTTGTAATGATTGGTTGTCCAGCCAAGAAAAAATCCAAGGCCGTTTCCGGGGGTCATATGGACGATACGCTGGTCGTCGGTATCGTAGGTTATGTTGTCGCAAATGAACTGATTCCCCGACAATATCGTTCCAGTCAAGGTAAACGACCGGACGTATGTATCCAACGCCTTGCTGCCTGCATTCGGCGGGTTCGTTGGGTTGGGAAGCGATGTCCGTGTGGAAATGCTGTTGTTGCCGCCGATGCCGTTATCGCTGTCGTCGAGAAAGATCAACCCGATGACATCGTCATCCGCGGTAGAGTCATAGTTGTAGCAGATGTCGGGCCGAAGCGAAGAACCAGCGGACTGGCTGACGTTCCGGGCTGAATCGCGCGAAAGAGTTGCGGAGACGTCCAAGCCGCATACAAATACATCGGTGGTGCCGCTTGTGGGACCGGCGCCGGTTCCAGCGACATTCGTCCCCCCGGCTTCGCCATCGGAAACGAACGCCACCCACGCGCGATCATCGTGATCGGTCGTCATTCGCACCCACGATTCGTCGACGTCATCGGAGTCGCTGACGTTGACAGCGATGTCGTCAGGCGTAGCGCCTGCCCCTGGCACGGACGGGAATTCCTGCTGATAGCGTCTCGCGTAAACGTCGGTCAATCCAAATCCGAAATTGTCCACAGGAAGATCCGCAGAACCACCAATCGTTCCCGCTGTCGAATCGTCCGTCCAGCACACCACGAAATCCCCACGGCCTATGCTGTCATCAAGAATGATCAGTCCAGGATGGAGTGAATTTCCGGAACTGTTCGATACGTTGACCTTTTGGCGGGTCGTCGATTCCGTGAACGTGTCGGTGGTCGAGTTATAGACAAGAAAAATCGTTACGATGTCGATTGCTCCGCTTGTGGCGTCGCGTTGCGGAAATGCGACAATAGCCGAATTGGGGTTTCCCGGGTCGGCGGCCCGTGGGGTGAATGCCACGGCCGGGCGGAATCCTTCGAGCGCTACGAGGGCAGAAGCTTCGTCAATGATTCCCTCAACAGTGACGTTGTACGGGTTGCCAAGAGTGGCGTTCAGGTGAACATATGCGGCGTTTCCACCGTCCAAAGCAGTGGGGCCTGTCTTCTGGCCCGTGATTTTATTGAGAACGACCATGTGATAACTGATCGTCAAGTCGGGGTCGGTCGTGTCGGGGGTCAAGTCTCCCAGGGCGATGTTGTAGTTGTCCCCGATGACCACGTGGGCATAGACCGTAATCAGAAAATTTTCACTCTCCGCCTGACTTGACCAATATTCCGCATCCGGGACATCATCGTCCGACAAATTCCACGTCCCGAATTTATGACTGGTGTCGTGATTGGAGAAATCGGCGAATTGAGCATGAAGCGCCGCAGCGCAAAGAACAAAGGCCGCCCACATACCGGCACTTCTCGTGATCATGACTTTCTCCACCGGCCTGCGTGAGGGAGGAAGCGCAGCGGTCTATGGCAAATGCGCACGGGAAGTAACGCACGGATCATTCTAGACCATGGCGATATGCAAGGCAAGGCGGATTTCACGTCCTAACTACTTCCGCTCCATGGCTTTACGTGCAGCCGCTGCGATGGCGTCCGGCGTTAGGCCATACTTCTTCCACAGATCGGCATGCGTGCCGGATTCACCAAAGGTGTCGCGGGTGCCGACACGCTCTAACGGTGTCGGGAGATGCTGGCTCAACGCTTCAGAGACCGCGCCCCCAAGGCCTCCGACGATGTTGTGTTCCTCCGCTGTCACGACGCAGCGGCAGCGCCGCGCGACATCGAGCAATAGCTTCTCATCCAGCGGTTTGATCGTGTGCATGTCGATTACCGTCGCCTGACGCCCGTCCTTTTCGAGAAGCTTCGCGGCGTCAACAGCCATGCTGACCAGCGGGCCGCAGGCGAGGATCGCAACATCGTTGCCTTCGCGCAGCACGTTGCCTTTGCCGAGCGTCATGGGCGCTTTGCCGTCTTCATAGACCGCCGGAATCTTAGGCCGGCCGAGGCGCAGATACACCGGGCCGCGTTGCTCAGCTACAGCAATAGTCGCAGCGTGGGCAGCAGCGTAATCGGCAGGTACGACGACCGTGACGTTCGGGATTGCGCGCATCACGGCGATGTCCTCGAGGGCCTGATGGCTGGCACCATCCTCGCCGACGGAAAGGCCGGAGTGCGTACAAGCAAGTTTCACGTTGAGCGCGGGATAGCAGACCGAATTGCGAAAGCTCTCCCATGCGCGGCCCGTGCCGAAGATGGCGAAGGTGCTGGCAAAGGGAATCTTGCCGCAAGTTGCCATGCCGGCGGCTACGTCGACCATATTGGCCTCGGCGATGCCCATCTGGAAAAAGCGTTCGGGCGCGACGGCGGCGAGCTTGAGCACGCCCGTCGATTCCGCGAGGTCGGCGGATAGCGCCACGACATTGGGGTTCTTCGTCGCCAGTTCCTTGAGCGCGGCGCCGTAGCCCTCGCGTGTCGCTCGTTTCTCAGCACTCACGGCCATGGTGTTCCTCGTTGGAATGTTGGACGACCTTATAGCGCGGTCGGCGTCTTCGTGGCGATATTTTTCCGGGTAAACGATTCCTACGCGCGCAATTCCGCGCCAAGCGATTTGGATAGAGCGTTCACAATCGTTTTCACCGCCGCGTCGACCTCGTCGCCGGTCAACGTGCGATTGTCGTCGCGGAAACGGAGCGCGAAGGCGATGGACTTCTTGCCTTTGGCCACTTGTTTCCCGCGGAATTCGTCGAAGAAGCGCACCTCGCGCAAATGTTGTCCGCCGTGTTTTGTCGCGAGGTCAGCGATAGCTGCCCAGCGCACGGTTTCATCTACTACCACGGCAAGGTCGCGGCTTACTTCCGGGAAGCGCGGCAGGTGAACAAAGCGCGGCGCGCGCGCGCGTTTCTCAAGGAGCGGCACGAGGTCAATCTCCGCTGCGGCGCACGGATGAGCGATGTCGAACTCGCGAGTCGCTGCGTCGCTGATCTTGCCGAGCACGCCGACGCGTTTGCCATCGACGCGGTATTCGGCGCATGAGCCGCCGGCGAAAAGAGCGAAGCCGCCATCTGCAAGTTCGAGCGCCGGGATATGCAGACGCTCGAAGAGGGCATCGAGCGCGCCTTTTATGGCATCAAAGTCGGGGGCGACCAACGCCAGCACTTTCTTCTCCGCAGTGGTTTCGCCTTTCGAATTGGTCAAGATGGCCGAGGCAATCTCATACAGGCGAACGCCTTTGTTGCCGCGCCGCTCATTGAGCGCATAAGCGCCGACGAGGCTCGGGATCACGGAAGTTCGCAACGCCGGGCGTGCAAGGTTCATGGCCACGCGCGCTTCGAGCGGTGCGGCCGTTTCCCATGGCGAAAGCGCGTGGGCGCCGTCGCGCGGAACGAAGGTATCGGTGAGCGCTTCGTCGAAGCCGAGCCCGCGCATGATGTCGCGGGTAAGCTGGACATCCTCTTGCAGCGGGTTTGGTCGCGAACGCGATACGGGCAGCGTGAGCCGTGACGGGAACTTATCCAATCCCTCGATTCGTCCGATCTCTTCGACGAGATCGATTTCGCGCTCGAGATCGCGACGGAAACTCGGCACGCGCACGGTCAATTCACTTTCGCTCACGGCAACAATCTGAAGTCCAAGACCGCCGAGAATTTCAGCGCACCGCTTGGCAGGAACCGGAGAGCCAAGCGAGCGCTCGACAGCTGATACGCGCATGCGCAAATCGCGTAGCCAGGGCTTGCCTTCCTTACCGGCAACCAGCAACTCGCCGATGGTCTCACCACCAGCTATTTCGAGAATCAGCTTGGTCGCTCGCCGGCTTGCTGCGATGGCGATTTGCGGGTCGACCCCGCGTTCAAAGCGGTAGCGCGCCTCGGAAGCGAGATTGTCGCTGTGCTGGCGGTCGAGCTTCTTCCCGCTGGCCTTGATGCCGAGTGGTTCGAAATAGGCGGACTCGAGCAGCACGTCCACGGTGTCGCGTGTCACTTCGCTGTCCACGCCGCCCATGATGCCGGCGATAGCCACGGCGCGGTCGGCGTCGGCGATCACGAGATCGGCGGGCGAAAGCTCGTATACCTTGTGATTGATGGCGGTGAACGTCTCGCCCTTGCGCCCCATGCGCACGACGATGCGATTCTCGTGCAGGTGGTCGAGGTCGAAGGCGTGCAAAGGCTGGCAGTATTCGAGCATCACGAAGTTCGTGATGTCGACAATATTGTTGATGCTCGCGATCCCGACGGCTTCGAGGCGGTTTTTGAGCCAGTCCGGCGACGGTTTGACATGCACCGACTTGATAATCTGCGCCGTATACCACGGGCAGGCACCGATGGCCGAAGGCTCGATTTCGACAGTGACGCCATGCTTTTCAATGCGTGGCGTGAAACGCGCCTCCGGGAGTTTGAGCGGCCTGCCGGTGACCGCGCCAATCTCACGGGCCAGCCCAATGACGCCAAGGCAGTCCACGCGGTTCGAGGTCACTTCGATCTGAAATGCCGTGTCGGCGCCGACCTCGGTCATGTGTTCGACTTCGGTTCCGGAGAAGGTCAGAATGTCTGCCACCTCGCGGGCGGAGAGTCCCGTGGGGCAGATGCTTTCAAGCCACTGGTGCGTGGTCTTCATGGTGGCTGACTATGGCGCAGGGAGGGGCGCGAGTCAACTCCAGCGCGCTACAGCGAACCGAGGTGCGGGAGCACTGCGTTGGTTTTCATCTCGTCGCCGAGGCGGCTTTGCGGGCCGTGGCCGCCGTAAATCCAGATGTCGGGATCGAGGCGCGTCAAGCGCAGCAGCGAGGCCTTCATTTTCGTTGGGTCGCCGCCGGGGAGGTCCGTGCGCCCGACGCTGCCCGAGATGATCATATCGCCGAGGAAGAGATCGCCGGTGTCGAAGAGGTAGCAGATGCCGCCCTTGGTATGGCCGGGGGTGTGGATCACCTCGACGCTACGCTTGCCGAAGGTGAAACGTTCGCCGTCGCCGACGAAAAGATCGGGTTCCGGAGCGGGTGGGAGCGGTAGGGGCATTCCGACCATCGCGCCTTGACGTGGCAGTGCGCGCAGCAGTTCGAGGTCGTCGCGGTGCATACGGATTTCGACCTTGGGCCAACGCTGTTTTACGGCGCTGAGTCCCCAGACGTGGTCGATATGGGCGTGGGTCAGGAGAACGCGATCGAGGGGCTTGTCTCCCAGCAGGCCGGAATCATCGAGCATCTCATCGACGGCTTCGCCGGGATCGACGAGCGCCGTCATGCCGGATTCTTCGTCGCGGATGAACCAGGTGTTTTCCTCGAAGATGCCGGTGACGAAGCGCCGAATGAAGAGTGGGAATTTGCCTCGTTGAAATTCCGCCATGGGTTCAGACATTCTCAAACAGCGCGATCACTTCTTCCGGTGCCTTCGCCGCAAGGATCTTCGCGCGCGCGCCGTCGTCGCGCAGCACATGCGTCACCTTCGCAAGCACCCGAAGGTAAGTGTTCTGCTGCCCCTCGGGCGCCGCGATCATGATGATGATCTTCACCGGCTGGCCGTCGAGGGAGTCGTAATCGATTCCGTCCTTCTTGCGGCCAACGGCAAGTGTGAAGTCGGTAACGTCGGCGATTTTGGCGTGGGGGATGGCGATCGAGATGCCAATCCCTGTGGACATGATTGATTCGCGCTCGAGGATCGCTTTTTTCAATTTATCGGGGTTTTTGACGGTCTCGGATGTTGCCTGAGCTTCCACCAGTTCCACCAACACCTGCTCCTTGGTCTTGCCCTTGAGGTCGAGAACCACCCGATTGGGAGACATCATCTTGTGAATATCCATGCTGAACAACTCCTGAGTTTCAACTCCACATCACGTGCAAAGCTGGCTTTTTTTGTAGCGTCACGGCTATGCCGTGACGTCTTTGACCCTATCAGTGGTAGGTTCGTCACGCCATAGGCGTGACGCTACATAAGAAGCTGCACGCAACGTAATGTCAACACGCGCGAACTGTATGCCAGCACCTCCTGCATGTCAAGCGAAGCTACCGTGAAGAATTCTCTCGCCCCGCGATGATCGCATTGCGCATCAGGATGGTCACCGTCACCGGGCCGACGCCGCCCGGCACGGGCGTAATAGCCCCGGCAACTTCGCTGACGGCCTTAAAATCCACGTCGCCGGTAATCGAGCCGTCGGGCTGCGCGATCGTCGCGACATCGATCACGGTCGCGCCCGGCTTCACCATGTCCGCCGTCACTAAATTCGGTTTGCCGCCCACCGCGGCGATCAGAATATCCGCCTCGCGGCAATGGCGGCCGATGTCCGGCGTGCGGCTATGGCACACCGTTACCGTTGCATCGCGATTGAGCAGCATCAGTGCTGCCGGTTTGCCGACGATGCGCGAGCGGCCAAGCACGACGGCATGCTTGCCTTTAATCGGTATATTCGACGACAGCAGTAATTCGATCGCGGCGCGCGCGGTGCAGGGGACAAGTTCGTCACCGCCGCCCGCCATGGCGCCGATGTTTTCCGGATGGACGCCTTCGATATCCTTTTGCGGCGCGATCTGATGTTGAAAGCGGTTCTCGTCGAGGTGCTTGGGCAGAGGGACTTGCAGCATGATGCCCGTAACGCTGCGATCGTTATTGAGTGAGGTAATCGTCTGCGCAAGCTGGTCTGATGTGATGCTGTTCGGAAGTTCGATCAGATTATAGGCGATGCCAAGCTTTTCGGCGAGCTTCGCCTGATTGCGCGTATAGAAACTGCTGGCATCGTCACCAGTCACTTGAATCGAGGCAATGCGAGGGACGATGCCCTTCGCTTTCAACTCGCTCACTTCGCCTGCGAGCCGCGTTTGTAGCCGCTTGGCCAATTCTCTGCCGTCGAGGATGATCGCTGCCATAGGTTAGACCGTCATGCTGGCTTGAAAGACACTGTCGTCGACGAAGAGGTCGACCTTGGCGGACGCCGCGAGGACGAGCGCGTCCGATGGTCTCGCGTCGACGGTCACTTCGCCGTCTTCCGTTTCGATGACTACTTCCGCGAAGAACGTGGCGTTCTTAAGTTCCGTGATGTGGACTTCTTTGATTGATCCGCCGAGCGCGCTGACGACGTTCTGCATCAGGTCGTGAGTCATGGGGCGTAAAGTGTCTTCGCCGTCAAGCTTGCGGATAAGGGCTACGGCTTCGAACAGGCCGATCTCGATGGGAAAGTGCCGTTTCGCGCCGCCGGCTTCTTCGATGAAAATGGTGTGGTAGGTCTTGTTGTCCAAGACCATGACCTTACTGAGTTTTGCGGCAACGAGGGCCATTCGTGCTTTCCTTATGTGTGCGGTATGCGACTCTACGCGCACGCGGGTGCGAGTCAATACGATCTGCGGCAATCGTCGGGGGCTGGTGTGCGCTTCACCCGGAACTATACTCTTCGCCATGAGTAATCCCGACGGAAGTAAATGTTGTGGAGCGAACGATCTCGGTCTGCTGGTTCTGCGCCTTGGTTTCGGCGGAGTCATGGCGTTCAGCCACGGCTTGGGTAAGCTGAATATGCTCCTGGAAGGTGAGAAATTCCCCGCTGATCCGCTGGGTTTTGGCGAGCAACCGACGTTGATTCTTGCGGTGCTTACGGAATTCGTATGCTCATTGCTCATCGTTATCGGTGCGGGCACCCGCATCGCGGCTTTTGGTCTTCTTTGCACCATGGCCACGGCGATTTTCCTGGTTCACGCCAATGACCCATGGGACACGAAGGAGCCGGCGGTACTCTTCGCGATACCAGCGCTGGCGCTGCTTTTGACGGGAGCGGGACGCATCGCCATCGACCCGCTGATCGTGAAGAAAATCCGCGGCGTTCCTCAAGCCTAGTAACGATTCGGCGATATTGGTTTTGGTTTTGCTCCGCTGTAGCGCCGTTGTTCTTTTGTGATCTCGTGAGCTCGCGTTGTTCTGGTGATTTCCGTCTGCGTTTATCCGCGGCTCCAGTCTTCGTCCCTTCTTCAGCGGTGAAAGATATTCACGTTGCCTTGCGCTGAGCCTCATTGGCGTCTTTGAGCAGCGTGACCTTGAGGTTGAGCTTTTCCCACACCTTATCGTCGATGAAAAGTCTCACCACCTCAGGGTCGAGGTCGCCGAATTTCGCCATGTTCTGCATGATCTCCAGCGCGCGCTCGAGCGGAATCGCGGGCTTATAGGGCCGGTCGGCGGCTGTGAGCGAGTCGAACACGTCGGCCACCGCCATGATGCGGGCCTGTAGTGGAGTTTCCATTGCCGGGATACCGTCCGGGTAGCCCTTGCCGTTCATCTTTTCGTGGTGCCAGCCCGCGATGGCCGGGACATTCGCCAATTCCGGCGACCAAGGGATATTTTCGAGAAATTTTCGGCTCTTGAGCACGTGGCTTTCGATCTCGATGCGTTCCTCGGCACTCAACGAGCCGCGGCGAGTTGAGAGCGATTGAAACTCCTGTTCAGTAAGGAGACGTGCCGGAGCGCCTTTCGCCACCGGGTGCTCGCGTTCGTAGACGAGTTTCAGCTTCGCGAGATTCTCATCGGTGAGGAAACCCGGCTCGTTCACATCCATAACGAATTGATAATCCTCGTGTAACTGCGCGACTGCTTGGTTACATTCTTTGGTGATGGCGTCCTTAGCCGCTGCGGTCGAGCCGTTGAGCGCCGCAATTCGCTCCAATGCGCGCTGGCGGATGGAAGCTTCGATGAAGCCGGTTCGCACTTCCACAACGTCCCGCTGAAAGGGAAAAAGCTTCTTCGCCTTTGTCAGGATGTGCTCGCGCACGCCGATCTTGCCGACATCATGCAGAATCGAGGCGTAATGCAGCTCGACCATTTCTTCTTCGCTGAACGTTACATCCTTGTAGACGCCGTCTTTCTTGTTGCGAATGATGTCGGCCATGCCGAGCGTGATGCGCGTAACACGGGCGGAGTGACCCGCCGTTGACGGGTCGCGCTGTTCGATGGAGCGCACCGTGGCATACACGAAGGACTCGAAGAGCATGTTGATGCTGTCGTAGAGGCGGACGTTTTCGATGGCCGTACCGGCCTGATTGCCGAGGGAGAGGGCGAGTTCGAGGTCATCGGGTCCAAAGGGCAGCACGCATTCCGGCGTGGTCGCGGGGTTATCGAGCACCTGCGTCGGATTCTTCTTCTTATTAATGAGTTGGATGACGCCTACCACTTCGTCGCGCATGTTGCGCATCGGAATCGAGAGCATGGAGACGCAACGGTAACCGTACTTCTTGTCAACGATGTCCGGGTTGAACGTGTATGGCGCGTCCTCATCGATGTTGTACACATCCGGGAGATTGACGAGCTCGCCCTTGAGGGCGCAGTACCCCGCGATGGACTGCAGGTTCGCGGGAAACACAATTTCCTTGAAGGGGATCTCCTTCGACTCGTTGCGCGCGGCCGCGAAACGCAAGTTGTACTGGCCGAGTTCGGTGCCTTCGGCGACGCGAACCGCAGAGGCATGGGACTTTCTCTCCACGCGGCCAAGTACCTTGTGCGTGCGGACACGTTCTTTGGTGGACTCGAGGATGTAGATGGAACCGGCGTCGGCGTCGAGCAGTTGCGTGGTCTCACGCAGAATGAGTTGCAGGAGCTTGCCGAGGTCGCGCTCCTGTGTCAGCGCAAGCCCGATGCGATTGAGCTTGCGCAGGCGCTCGAGTGGCCGGAGATCATGGTGTTGTTCGCCGAGGCGACCTCGCATATAGAGTTGGTCGCGAATCGATTCTATCAGCGATCGCACCGCGAGCTTTGACGGCTGGCCGTGCTTGTAGCCGTCGAGCACGCATTGGTCGGCAAGCCGCGCGTATTCGTTGTCGCATTCTTCCGTAGCGACGCCTACGAGGGCCGACACCGGCCCGGCGGCGTCGAAGATCTGTTCGAGCTTCGGCACACCCCAGTCGTTGACGAGCATCAAGTCGAAAAAGATTACCGGGGCCACCGATTCACGGGCGAGACGTAACGACTGTTCGAAGTCGATGGCTTCGAGAATGCGATCGGAGCCGTCGTCGAGCGCGAGACTTTCCGTCAATCGTTGTTTCCAGAACGCATCGAGCCCGTCGGACATGCCGACCATCAGCACGTCGAGGCTCTGGCGCGTTGCCTCAATGGCCAGCCGGGATGAAACGCGTCTGGTTCTCTTCGCCATGGTTATGGCCGCCACGCCTGTTGCGCCGAGTGCTCGATATGTCCGCCCCAGAGCAGCTTGCGGCGCAGATTATGATAGAAGGTTTCCGTGCCGCCGCCGAGAAGAATGAAGCGATGGGGGAAGCGAGTCACGACGACCTTGTCGCCCGTCTTGAGCGGCTCGAATACCTGCCCGTCGAAGGTGACGCCAATTTCCGTTTCAGCTTCTATCACTTCGATTTCGATCTGGCGGTTTGCCGGCACGGCCATCGGGCGGACGGCGAGCGTATGGGGACAGATGGGCGCGATGACCATGGCGTCCATCTCTGGTTCGAGCACCGGGCCCCCCGCACCGAGGGAATGCGCCGTCGAACCGACCGGTGTTGAGACGATGATGCCGTCCACCTGATAGGTGGAGACGTAGGAACCGTCGATCGAGAGACGCATGGAGACCACACGCGACTTCGCGGCGCGTGAGATCACCGTATCGTTGACTGCGAGGAATACGCTGCGTTTCCCGCCCGAGCGGATCAGCGTCGCTTCCTGAATGACGCTTTCCTGCCGCGATACGCGGCCGGCAAGAATGTCATCGAGAGAGGCGAGCAAGCCGGGAAGTTCGTAGGTTGCGAGAAAACCAACCTTGCCGAAATTCACGCCAGCCACGGCGGCTTGATTGGCGCCCATAGACCGGACGGCGCCGAGGATGCTGCCGTCGCCTCCGAAGTTGATCAGCAGGTCGAACCTGATGCGGCTCAGGTCCAGCGCCTGATCGGTGCAAACGTGGAGCAGCTCGGCCTTTTCCTTAAGTAGCGGCACCACCTGCGCGATGGCATGCATCACGTCGGCGCGCCTGCCGTCGCCATAGAGAACAACGCGTTTTGTTTTGGCTTGTGCCGCGCCCATGACGGCTATCGTAGCAGCAGGGGCTCGTCAGGGCTATGACAGGGGCGAATAGTCCGGAGCCCGGAGTTCGGAGTGCGGAGTCGGGAGATTCATCCGCCCTTCGATGCGGCGCACGATGCCGGGAACGTCGAGACCAGCTTCCGCCAAGGCTTCGGCGCGTTGGGCATGATCGATATAGTGGTCTTCAATGGCTATGTTTTCTAGTTTGCGCGTATCGAATCCCTGCTGACACGCATGCTCGAGCACGGCGGAACCGAAGCCGCCCGCCTTCATGTGATCTTCCAACGTGAAGATCACGGGCTGGCGTCCGAATTCGCGGCGCAGCATGCGCTCGTCAAGCGGCTTGGCGAAACGACCGTTCACAACCGCGAGGCGCTTACCATGGTGCTCGAAGATCGCGTGCGCAGCATCAAGCGCTGGGTAGACCATAGAGCCGTAAGCGATCAAACAGCCATCGGGGCCATCCTCGATCAATTCTGATTCGCCAACTTCGAATGCGCGGGCGGGGCGTTCAAGCTCATGCGTGGGCGTGTTGGCGCGGGGATAGCGGATGGCCGCCGGGTGGCCGCAGCGGGCCGCAAGACGCATCATCGCCCGTAATTCTGTCCCGTCGCGCGGCGCCATCACCACGAAATTCGGCAACATGCGGCAGTATGCGATGTCAAAGACGCCGTTGTGCGTGGCGCCATCGGGCCCGACAACACCGGCGCGGTCGAGGCAGAAGACAATCGGCGTATCGATCAGCGATACTTCCTGAAAGAGTTGATCGAGCGAGCGCTGCAAAAATGTCGAATAGATAGCGCAGATCGGTATCTGGCCTGAGAGCGCGAGCCCTTGGGCCATGCCGACGCCGTGTTGCTCCGCCATACCGACGTCGAAGCAGCGCTCCGGGAAGCGTTCCTTGAATTTCTCAAGGCCTGTCCCTTGAAGCATCGCTGCCGTAATGGCGATGATCTTCGGGTTGTCAGCAGCCATCCTGATTGATTCATCGACAAAGATGTCGGTGTAGGGCGGGCCGCCTTCGTGACGAAATTCCTTCGGAATATGCGCGGTGATGTGCTTCGCGGGCTTGCCCGCGTGGTAACGGTAGAAATCTTCTTTGTCGGAGAAGCCCTTGCCCTTATGGGTGATGCAGTGCAGCACCACGGGGCGCTGCAGCTTGCGGCAGTTCTTCAATGCGTCGAGCAGCGTCGGGATGTCGTGGCCGTCGATCGGGCCGTAGTAGAAATAGCCGAGTTGCTCGAAAATCACGCCGGGACGCACCAGCGGCATCAGGCCCTTCATGCCCGCGCGCACATGATCGAGGAAATCACGCATCATGCGGCCAAGTGGCGGCGTCTGGCTCTCCAGCTCGTGGATCATGCGGTGGACGTTGTCGCGGGCATTGCTGTAGATTTTCCCGGTGCGCACCTTGGAGAAATAATTCGCGAGCGCGCCGACAGTTGGGCCGATGCCGCTCTGGTTGTCGTTGAGCACGATCAATAATGGAAGTTTTTCGAATGAGCCGCCGTGGTTGAGCGCTTCGAGGGCCATGCCTTCCTGCAGGCCGCCGTCACCGATCATGGCGACCACGCGCCGGGCGGTTTCTGGTTCGTCATGAAGGAGTCCGACAGCCATGCCGATCGCGGTGGAGAGGCTGGTTCCGCCATGGCCGGTTTTCACGCGGTCATAGGGAGATTCTTTCGGGTCAGGAAAACCGGAAAGGCCGTCCTTTTGGCGCAGCGTAAGCATGCGCTCGCGCCGGCCGGTGAGGATTTTGTGCGGGTAGCATTGATGCCCGACGTCGAGGATCAGGTGATTGTCTTCGAGAAAATCAAAACTGTAGTGAAGCGCGATGGTCAGTTCCACCACGCCCAGGCCGGAACCGATGTGGCCACCGGTAGTTTTCGTGACGGTTTTGATCTCGTCGCGAATTTCTCCGGCGAGTTGGGGGAGTTGCGCCGGATTAAGGGCGCGCATATCCGCTGGAGAGACGATGCTGTCAAGAAGTCGCTTCATGGGATGCGCTGACCTTCCGCGCGGCGCCCTTCGCCACATGCGGACGGCCTCAACACCCCGCCAGCTTACACTGGTTTTGCGCCGTATCCAACGACGGCTTGGGAAAAGAGCCGTTACGTGCAAGGTCGAGAAATTGAGCCTCTCGTCATCCCCGCGCAGGCGTGGATCCAGAACTTACGATATATCCAGGGTTGGCCCTGAATTCCCGCCTGCGCGGGAATGACAAGAAAAGAGAACTTTACACGTGACGTGGAGAAGAGCGTTGTAGCGCTACGGCTTGCCATGGCACCGTGGGATCGAGCCATAGAAACCATAGCGCTACGTGATAATTCGCAAACCCACCGAAAAGCGTGGCTTCGGTGGGGTGACACAGCGAAAGCGAGTGCCGTGGCGCCTCATCGAACGTCTGGGTCGAAGACGTCACGCAAGCCCGCGGCGAACTCAGTCGAGCCGGCGCGTGACGCTACGGCCATACACCGCATTGCAGCACGACAGTTCCTTACGCCACAGCAACGGCTTCGTCGACATCTTCCTTTTGCTCGTCGCGCTTAAAAATTTGCTCTTTGACGGCCTGATCGATTTTCTGGAAAAGTTCACGTTGCTCGGGACTACGTAGAGCCTCCATCACTTTGGGCTTACCGTTGCCGAGCTTGACGTCGCCGAATGTGTACCAATTCCCTGCGCGCTCAAGCACC
>JABWBM010000198.1 GCA_013360495.1 Planctomycetaceae bacterium | reverse complement strand
CACGACCCTCCCAAGTCAGTTTACCCCCCCGTCGTTCGATGCCGTCGAGCGCACCGTACCCGCGAAAGTCAACGATCAGGATACGACCCTCCATCTAGACTGGAGCTATGTTTTCGGTTCGGATTCGCTGGGACGCGATCTGGCCCTAATGCTGTGGTCAGGTTCGACGGTTTCGCTGCTGGTCGGATTTTTCGCCGTCGGAATTTCCGTAATCATAGGGGTGCTCGTCGGCGGAGTGACGGGATTTTTCGGACGCGGAAAGGCCCGGCTGCCTTTCCTTCTTACCGTCACCATGCCCCCCATGGCTCTTCTCGTATCGACATTCGATTTTCTCGGAGATTCGGCCGAACCGCTCGCGGTCGCGCTCGCATCCCTTGGTGGGCTGTGCCTTGTCCTCCAATTCATCTCGGCGGCAGCGAGGAAAGCATGGAGGACGCTCGTGTTCTTCGTCTTTGCTTCGTTGCTGGCCGCATGGGCATTCGGCTACAACCGGATTCAAGAACGCAGTGGCATTTTGGGACAGGCTGTGGTTACGAACAATATTGCCCAAGACACACTGCAAACGTACGTCGATCAACTTGACAATGCCGCGGACGCAACGCGCGAATTTGAGGCCGTTCGAGGACGGCACGATGCCTATACCCAAGAAAAGCCGGATGCCAGTGTTGAGAATGACGCCGAGTTCGCAACACTCAAAAGAAAGCTCGACGAGGCACACGAGCATGCGAAGCGCGAGCAGCTTGCGGCAATCCAATTACGGGCGGAATACGACTGGCGGCTGGCTTTGGCCCGTCATTCTCAGTTGCTTGCAGCACGCGAAGCAAATCGAGTTTTATACGAGAGGCAGCAGCGATTACTCTTGAATGAATCGTTTGAGAGCCATTCCAAACGCCAAGAACAACGGGACACGGTAACCGGGTTATCGTCCGAATCAAAAGTGCTCGATTCCAAGCTTGGGCAGGTCGAGGCGGAAGTGACAACCTCTGCGGCTCGCGACTCGGAAGCCATCGCGAAGAGCATGCTTTCGGATGTCGACTTCCGTTCCTCCCAGGCCCTTATGCTCGAAAACGCTAAAATCCGTGCGAATCAGGGAATCCACAACACCATTATCAAGGCCAATATTGAAAGCCTGAGTGAATCGGACGTCTTCTATAAGATCAACCGCAATATTCCTTTTCTGATTATCGTTGTGTTTATTTTCATCATTGCATTTCTCCTGCTTGTCAAAGCCGCACAGGAGCAAGGCGTTAGCCATCCCCTCCTGCGCCACGTTTACAAACCCGTCATGACGATCGATAACTTCGTCATGCGCACAATCGAAATCCTGTCCACCATTCCACGCCTGATCCTGCTTCTCACCATCCTTGCATTCTATGAGCGCAGCATTTGGCTGGTGATGTTCATCATCGGTGTCACGTCGTGGATGGGGACGGCGCGTTTCGTTCGTGCGGAAGTTCTCTCGCTGCGCGAGCGGGATTTCGTGCAGGCCGCTCGTTCTTTAGGCGTAACTGATTTTGGCGTCATTCTTCGCCATCTCGTTCCCAACTCCCTTTCGCCGGTGCTTATTTCCGCGACGCTCGGTGTCGCCGATGCCATCCTGCTCGAATCGACATTGAGTTTTCTCAACCTTGGAGCTGCTCCAGACGAGGTGACTTGGGGCAAGATGCTTTCGGAAGGACGCCAGTATATCACCACGGCACCGTGGCTGACGATCGTGCCGGGCATCGCGATTCTCGTCGTTACGCTCTCCTTCAACCTGCTTGGCGAGGGGATGCGTGAGGCGCTCAATCCGAAGCTCCGCAAAAGATAAGAAAAGTTAGCCGCAGATGAACGCAAATGAGGGTGGATAAGAAAGAGATCACGAAAACACAAAACGGAAAAAGCGCGGCGAAGACTCGAAGGGCCAGTGTTTCCTATTTCGCGTTTTCATACTTTCGCGCTTTCGTGATATTCTTCATCGGCGTAAATCGGCGTTCATCTGTGGCTGAGATTCTTCCCTCCTTCGTGCCTTTGTGGTTCAAAATCACTTTCACTGAGACTCTTTGGTATACTCGAACTCCATGCGCATCCTGATCGCTGACGACGAAAAAGGCATCCGGCTCACCCTACGCGACGACCTCGCCGATGCAGGCTTTGAAGTCATCGCGGTCGCCGATGGCGAGGCCGCGTGGAATGAACTTCAGCGCAAACCCTGCGGCATGCTCGTCTCCGATATCGTCATGCCCGGCATGGACGGTCTGCAACTGCTGGAAAAGGCCAAGAAGCTTTACCCGTCCATCTTCGCCGTGATGATCACCGGCAACACCTCGGACGAGCGTAACAAGCGCGCGGTGGAACTCGGCGCCAACTACTACATCGAGAAGCCCTTCGACAACAATCAGGTGGTGTTGCTTGCGCGAGAAGCGCGCCAGAAATTCGAACTCCAACGCAAAGCCGAAGAACAGAAAAGTTTCCAGTCACTCGTCGGTTCCTCGGAGGCGATGAAGCAAGTCTTCCAGCTCATCGAGAACATCGCCGAGAGTGATTTTGACGTTCTCATCACCGGCGCCAACGGTACCGGCAAGGAGCAGGTGGCGCGTCTGATCCATGCCAACAGTCCCCGCGCCGACGGCCCTTTCATCCCCGTCCACTGCGGCACATACGCCGAAACCTTGATCGAGGACGAGCTCTTTGGCCACGAGGAAGGCGCCTACACCGGCGCGTCGGGCAGCCGCGCGGGGCGCTTCCAGCGCGCAAACCGGGGCAGCGTGTTCCTTGACGACATCGACGACATGCCGCTCCCGACGCAAGTGAAACTGCTGCGCGTGCTACAGGAGAAAGAAGTCGAGAAGCTAGGCGGCACGCGGCCCATTCCCGTCGATGTGCGCGTGATTGCCGCGACCAAGGAGGATCTCGGCAAACTGGTCGCAGCCGGCAAGTTTCGCGAGGATCTCTATTACCGTTTGAACGTGATTCCGTTGCGTTTGCCGAACCTGCAGGAGCGCTACGGTGATATTCCGCTCTTGCTCGAGCATTTCGTCGCGAAATATGGCGGCAACAAGGGGTATCGTATCGATGAAGACTGTATTGCTGCGCTCGAGGCCTATGACTGGCCGGGCAACGTGCGCGAGCTGGAAAACGCCGTGAAACGTGCCATCGCGCTCTCCGGCAAGGAAAAGATTTTGAAGGCGGAGCACTTCCTGCGTCCGGTTGGGCCGGGCGCGAAGCCGCCGGTTCCGGCGTTGACCCCGGGCGATGATCTGCGTGAGTTGAAGGATGTTGTCGAAGCCTCCGAAGAAGCGCATATTCGCCAGATTTTACAGCATACGGCCGGCGCAAAAGGTGATGCCGCTTCGATTCTCGGTATCTCGCGCAAGAATCTCTGGGAAAAGATGAAGAAGTACGGCATCGACGATTCCAGCGCTAGCGTGCGCCTGCCGCCGGTGTCGATGAACGAGGACGACGAGTGAACCGAGGTTGCATCCATCGTCATGCCCGCGAAGGCTGGCATCCAGTCTTTCGTTCGGACCTGGATTCCCGCCTGCGCGGGAATGACACGAGTCGCCACATTCTTCCCCAAAGCCAACTATGATCCGAACGCTCGACCTGCTGATTCGCCGTGAGGCTGCCATCGAGCGGCGCACGCTCGGCTGGCTCGCATCCATGGGATTGTTGGGCGTGCTCGGCGTCATTGTCCTCGGGCTTGGCTTTTCGCCTGAGCCGTCGGGCGACGTGAAGAGCGCGCTCTCGGTCGCAGGGCTTTGGCTGGTGTTTCTCTTCGCCGGTTCGGTCGGGATGAGCCGCACCTTTGCGCAAGAGCGCGAGAGCGGCGCCCTCGACGGCGTGATGCTGCTCCCAATCGATCCCGCCTTGCTTTACCTCGCGAAGGTGATGACGGGCATGGTGTCCTTGCTGCTTGCGCTGGCCGGCATGGCGGCTGCAGCGCATATTTTCATGCACCTGGAAGTAGCGCTCGTATTTGGCCGGCTGCTTCCATTGTTCGCGCTCGCGGCGCTGGGCTACGTTGCCGCTGGCACTGTGATCGCCGCCATGACGTCGTCGCTGCGCGGGCGGGATGCGTTGCTCGCCATCGCGCTCTTTCCTATAGTCGTCCCGCTGTTCGTACTTGCGACGAGTGCGTCGCGCGATGTCTTGCTCGGCACGAGCTTGGAAGCGGTGTGGGAGGAGTTGATCATGCTCGCTGCTTTTGACGCCCTTTATCTCGCGCTCGGCATGCTGAGTTTTGGAAAGGTTTTGGAAGCCTGATGGCGCGCTCTTCCACATTCGCTCGTGTCTATTTCCCGCTGACGTTGCTTGTCGGTGCGGCCGGGTTGGGTCTCACGCTTTGTGTCCTCTACCACGCGTTGATCGTACTCGACCCGCACATGCCGGACGGCTCGTTCGCGATTTTCGCGCCGCCGGAGACGCCACAAGCCAACCCGATGAAGCTTTACGATTCCTACCGTATTTTCTTCGTGCATCTTCCCTGCGCGTTGACGACTGCGTTGATGAGTATGGTGATGGCGGCTGCAGGCGTCCTCTACTTGATCTCTCGGCATAGGCGCTGGGACGCGTTGCTGATGGCCGCCGTGGAGGTGGGCGCGGTGACGTGCCTGCTGACTATGGTGACGGGCTACATTTGGGGTGATTTTGCCTGGGGCAAAGGATGGACGTGGGAACCTCGGCTAACCTCGACGTTGATCCTGTGGTTGAGTTTTATCGCGCTGATGATGATTCGCGGCGCGGTTGAGGATGAGCGCAAGAAGCGCATGTTTTCAGCGGTCTACGGATTGGCCACGGTGCCGCTTTATCCGCTGGTGTCGCGGTCCATTGAGATGTTCGGGCGCATGTCGCACCCGGAGAGCCTCGAAAGCTTGCTCAGGGTCAATGAGATTTCCGAATTGAGCGCCGTGGCGAAGCCCGCGTTGATCCTGTTTTTTTTGTTTTTCCTGATGGTTCGCTACTGGCAGTTGCGGCTGGCGGGCAATATCCGTGAACTTCGTTGAAAGGTGGCGATATGATTTCAATGATCCAAGCATCGATGATGGCCCTTGGCTTGTTGTTTTCCCCTGGCGAACTTGGCCCTTCAGAACGGGACGCAGAGCTGCCGCACCAGCCACTTTCAGCGCAGGAGATTCCTGCGACCGATCCATCGCTCGAACGAAAATACAGCGACAAATTTGAACAGCGCGTGAGGGAGGAGAGCGCCAAGGCAGGCGAGTCCATCGACACGCTCTACTACGGCATGGTGGCGGTGCTGGTGGGGGTGTTCGGTATAGCCGTCCACGCCCTGATCGCGGCGCGGCGTCAGGATCAAGCTCTTGCGCGGCTTGCTTCGCCGCAGGGGGCGAAGTAATGGCGCGTTTCTTCGATGAGCTTCCGCACACCGCCATCGAGGAAGCTCGCGCGTCGAAGAAGCCGCTTGTCGCCATCTTGCCGGTGGGGGCCACGGAATCCCACGGGCCGCACATGCCGCTCAACACCGACGTGATCATTAGCGAAGGGATGGCGCGGCGAGCGGCGGACCTGCTGGATGCGGATCGGATGCAGGCATTCGTTTTACCCTCGCTTGCCTATACTCCCGCGGACTACGCCAGCGGTTTTTCGGGCACCATCAGTATCCAGCCGTCAACGCTTCACGCCCTGCTCGACGATATTGCCGCCGCGCTCAAGCGGCAGGGCTTTGTCTGCCTTGCCCTTGCCAATTCACACTTCGACCCGGCCAACGTCGGTGTGTTGCGTGAAGCAGCCAAGCGCATCGAAGCGACTGGTCTCAAAGTTGCGTTCGCCGATGCCACGCGCAGGAATGTTGCAACGCAACTGACCGACGAGTTCAAGAGTGG
>JABWBM010000197.1 GCA_013360495.1 Planctomycetaceae bacterium | reverse complement strand
CGCACTCGCCATTGGCGTCGGCGACCACTACATGATCATGGAGAACGCCTACTACTCGGTGATCTCGCCCGAAGGTTGCGCTGCGATCCTATGGCACGACGGCAAGAAGGCCGAGGAAGCCGCCGATGTGCTCAAGTTGACTCCGAAAGACACCGTGCGCCTCGGCATCATGGACGAGATCATTCCGGAGCCCAAGGGCGGGGCGCACCGCAACCAGCGCGAGGCGAGCGAGTTCTTGAAGGAGGCGATCCTGCGCAAGCTCGACAGCCTCGTAAAGCTGCCGGTTGAGGAGCTTCTTGAAAAGCGCTATGAGAAGCTGCGCCGCATGGGCCAGTTCAAGCTGGTGAAGTAAGGTCGAAAATCCGCACACAGTTCTTGGCCGGGCTCTGTCGATGGGATCATCGGCATGTATCGGCGATCATCCTGCCGATATCGTGAAATCTAACGTTGGCGTCCTGCCGACGGTCCATTTACCGAGCGGTTCAACAACTGTGACGACCCATCCGCCCGCAATCTTTTGCATCTTTGTCGCAGGAATATTTTTCATCTTGCATCCTCATCTCAAAGCATTGACGCGGACCCTGGCCGCGCTATCAGCCATAAGTTTATACGGATGCTGGTGGGGGAACGATGAAGAACCCGTAGACAACACAAATAAGGGCACAGTTATGTACCACACACGACCGGAGGTAACTTTCCGTACCAAGCCCTCGAATCCCGGGTGGCGGCACATTTTCGGTACGCTCTTCATTGCTCCCGTCGCGATTGTTGCCGTCGAACTTTTCGATTGCATGTATTGTTCGAGAGGCCAATAATTCGACTGCATTGTGTTGCGGTCGGGTGAGTGGTGGGGCAATAAACGATATCCCCCGATGGGGTCTGAAAGCGTGGACTTATGGCGAAAGTATTGCGCGATCTCTTGACCAAAGAAGCCGATCTCGGTACCCCGCACATGAAGGTGCCAAATCTTAAAGGCAAAAACGTTCTCGTCATCGGCGCTGACCGTCCGTCGGGCTTCGGCTATAACTTTGCCAAAGTAGCCGCGCTCGAGGGTGGGGCGACCGCCTACCTCACGGTGCAAAACGACGAGGTGAAGAAGAGCATCGAGGAAACGGCTACCTTCAAGCCCAAGGTGTCGACCTTTGAGGTCACCGATCCAAACTCGTTGAAAGCACTCGGCGCTTCCATGCCAGAGCTTGACGCCGTGGTGTACGCCCCGGCCTATCTCAACCGCAAATACTTCGGCGCAGGCAAAAACTGGGACGACATCGACGAAAAGGACAAACAGGAAAGCCTGCTGGTCTCCGCCGAGGGCGCTGCCATGGTCGCGCATGCGCTTGAGAAACAACTCAGCGCGCGCAAGGGTGTGGTCTACGGCGTGTCGTTTTCGCTGCCTGACCTGCCGCCATATACCATTGGCCGCGCCAAGACCGCGCTCGAGGATTTGGTCACGAAAAAGATGGCGCCCGAACTCAAGACCAAGGGTATCCGCGCTAACATCCTGCTGTTGACGGCGTTTAGCTCGGTGTCTTCATTGATGATTTCCCGCGACGGCGGCGTCGACCGCCTGCTGGACTACGTGGAATCGCAGCTCAAGGTCGCGCGCTGGCCTCTCGGCCAGATGGTGCGCGAAGCGGTCGCGACGATCACTGATCCGCGCACGGGTCACATCTTCGAGCTGGATAATGGCCTACGCAGGGAAGCGTGGAAAGACCGCGCCCGCCTCGCAAAAATCTACGCCGACGGTTTGGCTGCCATGTCCCAGTAGCGCTTGAACCGCTGAGCGCAATGCGCCGCGCCGGCGGAGCCGGGGGCGCGTGACGCTATGACTGTACGCCATCCTGAGAATCGCTCTGAGTTTGCTGTCGCTGACTGGGAGCAAATGAAAAAGGACGGGAAGAATCCCGTCCTCAATCATGTATGTTGGTACACCTTCATCAATGATGTTCGCGGACTTTTACACGGCCCAATAGGTCAATGGGACAAGTTCCTCCATGGAGTGCGCTTCTTTGCCACTGCCGCGTAGGTGACATATGATGACAAGTGTGCGACGGTGACATATTCGCAGCCGCCATACTTCACCGATGACACCTTCGAGCCAAAATTCCTCTACTATGTTCCCAACAGACCTGCACCCACAGAATGTTTGCTCATCTCGAAACGAGAAATTCGGGGTGGTGGTGCATCTCCCAAGTCATCGCGTCCAAGAAGAGCGCAAGTATCGACGCATCCCACTAATGCGATGAGTTCCAGCACCGACTCCAGTTCACCGTCGGGAATGATTCGATCATACAGAATGACAATGCGCGGCTGCCACGCTTGGAGCAATCGTGTCAGATCTGCCGCCTCATCGACATGCTGTACGTCGTAGCCCCTGAACTGCAAGTGACGCGAGGCAGCACAAATGCCCGTTGCGCCATCAAATCCGGCAATAACGGCTTTTCCTCCTGTCCGGAGGGTCTTTTTCTTGTGGAGTGCGAGGAGTCTATCAGCCTCGAAGAAATCGATGACGCGTGCGAGATCATCGGAAAAATCGTTACTGATGTTTTGCAGGTCTTTCTTGTCGATCCGGCAAAGCTTGAGCCATTCATTGTCAATGTCATAAATTCGCTCGTGTCCTGAATTCCCCGTGCCAAACAAGGGTGCAAGCCTGTTCGCAAGGGCGATAATGGCGGCTCCTTGCCGGTCGTTTGTAGCCGTTGCTTCAAGCATTGATGGCGTAAGGTGATGGCTGAGCGCCACCTCAATCAGTTCTTTTGGGAGTTTCCAGCGTTCCAAAAGCGTCTTCGCCACTTCGCAGTGATCCGTCTCATGGAATGTGCGTTCAGCATCGCGAAGGCTGCAATGACGTTCCCTCGCGAATGCGATCACTTTTTCATAATCATCATGGGCGTGCTCATCAAGTAGGAACTTCCCGACATCATGAAGCAGCCCGGCGGTGAACAGAAATTCTGCATCTTTTTCCCGCCCAGCAACGGCAGCGAGGCGGCGCGCAAGAACTGCTACGCCAATAGAATGGAGCCAGAGATACTCTTTATCCAATCCTCCTGTACGTTCGCTCGAACGGATGAATGAATAGAGCGAAGCGGACAAGAGAAGGTTCTTGACGGCCTCAAAGCCGACGCGAACGACAGCCTGTGTCAGATCTGTGATATCTTTGGAGCGCGAATAGAGGCTGGAGTTCACCAGTTTCAAAAGCCGGATTGAGACGGACGGGTCATATTTCGCGATTTCCGCTAGGTCCCGGGCGCTGGAGTCTTCTGATTCCAATGTTGTAGCGAGCTTCTCGAGGACCGTCGGAATAGTTAACACGCCGGAAATTTGCTTGAGCAATTCGTCTGCGCCACGAAAGGTCTGACCCGCCTTGGCAAGCTCTTCGCGCATCTTTTCAGGTGTTGCGTAGAAGATCGTATTTGAACGTGACTTCGCAATCGTTCTACCTTGCTTGATGGTTCTGGGGACATTGTCATTCAACACATCAACGAGGTCTTTGGGATGAAAGGGCTTACGGAGGTAAGCTATCGGCTCCAAAATGGCAAGAGCGCGTTCCTCTTCGGCGTTCGCTTGTCCGCTAATCACTACAGTAACGATCTTGTCCTTCAATCCCGCCTGTTTCATCGCGTTGACAAGCACAACGCCGCTTACACCGGGCATACGAACATCAATGACGCTTGCGTGTACTTTGGTGCTCGACTGAAGAAGTTGGAGCGCGCTCTTGGCATCTCCTGCTTCATAAACGACCCAACCATCGTCCATCAAATGCTTTTTCAGAACGGCCCGGAGTTGAGTATCGTCATCGGCAATGAGTACGCTTGGCATAGTTGTTCCTACCTTGTAAAAGACTCGCTTCGCAAATCTCAAGTTCTACTGGCCATTCCCCTTGTCGAGCGTCAGTCGCACCTTTTGAAGTAGAATCTGAGGTTGGCACGGCTTGTTGACAAAGGTTACATGTTCCTGAATTGTTCCGTTCTGAATCAGCGCGTGTTCTGTATATCCTGACATCAAAACAAACTTCATCTCGGGCTTGAGCTTACGGACGCGATCGATCAGTTCGACACCACCCATGCGCGGCATGACGACATCGGTTATGACGAGGTCGTATATGCCCTCTTCCGCATCAATGAGGTCAAGAGCATGTTGTCCATGTTCCGCTTCAGAGACTCGATATCCATGCCTTTCCAAAGCTTTTCGAATCAATGTACGGACGTTGAGTTCATCCTCGACCAGCAGAATGTGCTCAGTTCCGCGAAGTGTTGCTACTCCATCGCCACCGTGCGAAGAGCTTGAAACTTGCTTGTCTATTCGCGGAAAATAAATGTTAAAGACCGTTCCCTTGCCAAGTTCGCTGTAGACATTAATCTGACCACCGCTTTGTTTCACGATTCCGTGGACTGTCGATAATCCCAACCCCGTTCCTTTACCTTTTTCCTTCGTCGTGAAGAACGGCTCAAATATTCTGGTCTTGGTCTGTTCGTCCATACCTATGCCCGTGTCTTCTACACGCAACTGGACAAACTCTCCTTCCGCGAAACCCGGATGATCGCTAACGTACTCACCGTCGATAGTCACGTTCGAGGTTTTGAGCGACAACGAACCTCCGGTCGGCATGGCGTCCCTTGCGTTAACGCACAGATTCATGATGACTTGTTCCAGTTGACCGGGATCGACAAGGATATTGCCGAGTGTTGAATCTTGCTCCACAGTCAATTCCACATCTTCGCCGATCAGACGCCGCAGCATCTTCTCAACATTGCGAAGAATGTCGTTGACATTGACGACACGCGGTTCAAGCATCTGTTTACGGCTGAAGGCAAGAAGCTGGCGGGTGAGAGCTGCCGCACGTTCTCCAGCAATGCAGATTTCCTTAACCTGTTCGGCCAATTCGTGCTGATCGCGTACTTCCTCCAGAACCATATCGCCGTAGCCCTTAATAACCATAAGAAGATTGTTGAAGTCATGGGCGACACCACCGGCAAGCTGGCCAATGGCTTCCTGACGCTGCTCGACAACCGCGGCGCCGTACTGGCCAGCGACAGCGGATTCGACGGCGGAGATCGAATCGTCGCGTTCAAGATTCCTGCAGACGGCCGTTACACGGCGAAAGTCTCGGACCAGATGCTCACCGCGTCGCCGGACCACATCTACCGACTTTCGATGGGCGAACTTCCCGTCGTGACCGGCGTGTTCCCGCTCAGCGTTGGCGCGAATGCGGAAGCGGACATTCAGCTCAGCGGCCACAATCTCCCGCCCGATGCGACTGCGAAGGTGAAGGTCGGTGCGCCCGGTGAGATGGAGGTGCCCATCGACGGCGAACGTTTCCGAAAGCTGCGGGCGTTCAAAGTTATCGTGCGCGATGAACCTCAATTCGCCGAACAGGAGCCGAACGATTCTCCCGCCAGCGCAACCGCGCTCACACAACGTGGTTCGGCCCACGGCCGAATCGACCGTGTGGGCGATGCGGATTTGTTCCGGTTCGAGGCGAAGGCTGGCGAAGCTCTCGTTCTCGAAACCGATGCCGCCCGGCGCGGTTCTCCCGTGGATACACGACTGGAAGTGCTGCACCCGGACGGCCGCCCCGTCGCGCGGCTGCTGCTCCGTGCCGTGCGCAACACCGCGATTACCTTCCGCAGCGTCGACTCGTCGACACGCATGTCCCCTTGGTCGAGTCCTTTCTTATCTTGCGAAGTTCCGAAGGTCGTCCCACCGTCACCGAGATAATGCTTGACGCAGGCCGCAATGGCTTCTGGATTCGCCAGATCGGCCGTCTGCAGGCCACGCACGGCGGCCGCCAGGAAGCCGCGCGACTCCTCGGCTGGGGCCGCAATACCCTCACCCGCAAGCTCAAGGA
>JABWBM010000027.1 GCA_013360495.1 Planctomycetaceae bacterium | reverse complement strand
CTTTGTCCCAGCCGAAAGCTTTGAAAGGGCTGATATCGCTATTTTTCTGTCTTACGGCATTGGTGATGCGCAAACGCACAACTACACGTATTCGCTACCGACGTGGGGACAGACCGGGGTCTCAGCATCGAATACAACAGGAACTGTGAATGTCTACAGGAATTCAGCCTCGTATCAATCACAAACAACATATACCCCCACGTATGGAGTAACGGGGCACTCTCAGCATTCGGGAAGCTATACGACATACACAAGATACGCAAAATTAGATGCGTGGGACCTGAAGAAATTTCGCGATACAAAGGACGAGCAACAGCTTTGGGTAACTGCAATGGTAAGCACTGGCCGAAGCAATGATCTGAGACGTGTGTTCCCGGTAATGATTGCCGCAGCTGCTCCGCATCTAGGAGTGAACACAAAACAGGCTATCACGAAGACATTGACGGAAACCGACATTGAGGTGCTCAAAGTCAAGGGCGAACTGAAATCAGCACCACAGTCGCCAGCAAAAGAGTGAAAATAGGCGTATTTTGGGGTGTTGAAACGTGGAGCACTTGAGGAACGTATTCACAGACGACGTTTTGGATAAGTTTAGGTCCTTGCAACAACCATCGCTCTACCTTGATGAGCGCTATGAGATCATCAAAGGAACTCCGTTGATCTTTCCACGGAAAGGTTACGAGCCCAACCCGCATTACATAACTGCAAAAAGAAAAATGTGGGATCAGTACGTCGAGTGTGCGCGTACTCATGGGATGTTTGATGCAGACAAGGAAGGACAAGATTTATTAGCTCGCCTGAGAGGTATAGACGACCGCAACTTTGACTCAGCGATGGCCGAATGTATTGCGTGCTGGTACTTCACCAATCGACTTGGCTACAAAGTTGTTCCGAAACCCAAGCTGTCTAATGGAAAGATTCCGGAATTTTTAATCCGAATGGACCACTTTGAAGCAGTCGTGGAGGTCAAAACCACACTTATCGAATACCCTATGAGAAAATGGCATACGTTTGGTGCAGCCCGGGATTATAGAAGTGATATTGATGAGGCGTCAAAAAAGTTAGCAAAAGGAGCTGTCAACATCGTGGTTCTCATGCCCGTGGAAGCTCACACCGATGGATCTGCGTTATATCACTTGGGGAGATTCCTCCTGGATAGCGATCGTCCGGAATTTGAGAAGGTGCTTTATGGCTCCCAGACGGCGATGCTGCAAATAAACCCGGAGACCGAAGAGGAAGAATCATCAACAAGGCGCCGAGAAGATGGTTTTTTTCGTAACCGCAAGAACGGACAACCTTCGGGAACACGCGTGAGCGTTGTATTGTTACTAGAAGAAGGAACGCGGCTGTCCAATCAAGGCGATTGCCAAGAAGTTGAAATTTGCCATAACGCTGTGGCGATGCATAATCCTAACGCAGGGGTTCGGGTTGAAATTGAACGCTTCTGTAATATCCCTCAGTATGTATTTGAGAATGGCGAATTATCTCGGATTAATCCTAAATCCGCAATAGAGGCATGAACACACTCATAATACGCATTCCGGAGAGCAACCATCGACAGCTTCGCCGGTACGCGCAAGCTAAAGGGGTCACTCACATGAGGCGTACCAGATGGATCCCGATTTTCATCGGGATGACGCCTTCTTTAAGCGGTATAATACCCCCTCGGAGAAATAGCCATGAACTGCGCCGATGATATCCATGCTACACTGGCCGTAGGCCGGGTTCCCGCGTATAATTACCGTTGAGGAATCATGACTGTAACACGCGACAGCATCGTTCAAGAACTCGCGGGACTACGCGATGAACTGGCGCGCCGATATACGGTGCGCCGCATCGGCGTGTTCGGTTCGGTCGCGCGCAATGAAGCCGCCGAATCAAGCGATATTGATCTGCTTGTGGAACTGGAACAACCGACCTTTGACCATTACATGGATCTGAAGTTCTCGCTCGAAGCGCATTTTGGCCGCGAAGTCGATCTCGTTCTCATGGATACGCTCAAGCCGAGGCTCAAGCCTTTGATCGAGCGGGACGTTGTTTATGCATAGGGATCATCGGCTTTATCTCGATGACATCCTCGAAGCCATCGCCAGAATCCGCGCTTATGTTCAGGATATGAATGAAGATGCGTTTCGCGACGATAACAAGTCGCAGGACGCCGTGATCCGCAATCTTGAGGTGATCGGAGAGGCTGCGCGGAAATTGCCCGCGAACATTCGAGCTGCGGCGCCGGAAATCGAATGGCGAAAGATCATCGCGTTCCGGAACATCCTCACCCATGAATACTTTGGCATCAACATGCCGATCGTGTGGGACGTGACCCAAAACAAGCTTGGTGCTCTCGAAGCAGCGTGTCGGAGGTTGGCAAAAGAACCTGACGCGACCTGACACAGGGAACATGGCCGAAAAGTTAGTACCCAATGAATTGGGTACTGAATTGGGTACTGAGAGTCGGTCGCCGAATCTGGATGCCCGCGGGCATGATCGAATTCAAAAGCGGCTTATGTCATGGAATCTTTAAATTTCCCTTGTCACCGACAAAATGTCTCTATCGCCCTCCGCATGCGTCATCTTTCGGACGCGCGGCAAAAAAGATAACGTGGCGCCATTCAAGCGGTGGTACAGCACACTTTGAGGCTCGCATGTCGCGCGTCTCAAAGCCCAACCAAACGAGGGCACACATGAGCAAGGACAGCTTCGGCACACGATCCACTCTCAAGGTCGACGGCAAGAAATACACCTACTACAGCCTCCTCGAACTGGCGGGCGCCAAAAAGCTCGCGCGCCTGCCCGTGAGTCTGCGCGTGCTGCTGGAAAACCTGTTGCGTAATGAAGACGGCCGCTCGGTTACGAAAGACGACATCGAAGCGATCCTTTCGTGGGATCCCAAAGCTACGCCCGACAAGGAAATCGCCTACCGCCCCGCCCGCGTCGTGCTGCAGGATTTCACCGGCGTGCCGTGCGTCGTGGACCTCGCGGCCATGCGCGAGGCGTTCAAGACCATGGGCGGCGACCCCAAACGCATCAACCCGCTGCAGCCCGTCGACCTCGTGATCGACCACTCGGTGCAGATCGACTACTTCGGCGACGATCAGGCTTTCGCCAAGAACGTCAAGCTCGAGTACGAGCGCAACCAAGAGCGCTATGCGTTTTTGCGCTGGGGCCAGCGCGCGTTCTCCAATTTCCGCGCTGTGCCGCCGAGCACCGGCATCGTTCACCAAGTCAATCTCGAATACCTCGCGAGCGTCGTGTTCGTGAACTATGACGGCGACAAACCGCTCGCCTATCCAGACACCGTCGTCGGCACCGACTCGCATACCACCATGATCAACGGTATCGGCGTACTCGGCTGGGGCGTTGGCGGCATCGAAGCGGAAGCCGCCATGCTCGGTCAGCCGGTGAGCATGCTGATCCCGCAAGTCGTGGGCTTCAAGCTCAAGGGCAAACTGCCCGAGGGTGCGACGGCCACCGACCTCGTGCTCACCGCAACGCAAATGCTGCGCAAGCTTGGCGTCGTTGGCAAGTTCGTCGAATTCTTCGGCCCCGGCGTGCGCAACTTGAGCCTCGCCGACCGCGCAACGCTCGCCAACATGGCGCCCGAATACGGCGCGACCATGGGCTTCTTCCCCGTGGACGACGAATCGCTCAATTATCTGCGCCTCACCGGCCGCGACGATCATCAGGTCAAATTGGTCGAAGCCTACTACAAGGCGCAAGGCATGTTCCTCGATGCCGACACGCCCGAGCCGGAATTTTCGCAAACGCTCGAGCTCGACATGGGAACGGTCGAGCCGTCTCTCGCCGGTCCCAAGCGCCCGCAGGATCGCGTAGCCTTGAGCGCCACCAGCCGCGCATGGCCGAAGGAACTCGAAGGCATACGCTCCGCCACGAGCGGTAATAATGGCGGCGGCACCGCAACCATGGTCGCACCTGCGCGCGTGTCCATCGGCACCGATACCTTTGAACTCGCCGACGGCCATGTGGTGATTGCGGCTATTACGTCCTGCACGAACACCTCCAACCCCGGAGTGCTGATCGCTGCTGGCCTAGTGGCAAAGAAGGCCCGCGCGCTGGGCCTCAGGCGCAAGCCTTGGGTGAAGACGTCTCTCGCGCCGGGATCCAAGGTGGTGATGGACTATCTCGAAGCCGCCGGACTCGCCAAACCTCTCGCCGAGCTTGGCTTCAACCTCGCAGGTTTTGGCTGCACCACCTGCATCGGAAACTCCGGGCCATTGCCGCCGGAAATCGCCAAAAGCGTTGAAGAAAACGATTTCGTCGTCGCTTCCGTGTTGAGCGGCAACCGTAACTTCGAAGGCCGCGTCAACCCGCACGTGCGAGCCAACTATCTCGCCAGCCCGCCGCTGGTGGTGGCCTACGCCATCGCGGGTTCCATGAATGTCAATGTTGCGAGCGATCCGATCGGCACGTCAAGCGACGGCCGCCCGGTCTATCTCAAGGATATCTGGCCCAGCAACCGCGAGATTAGCGAAGCGATCGCCGCCAACGTTCGCCCCGAAATGTTCCGCAAGCGTTATTCGGCTGTATTTGAAGGCGATAAAGCATGGCGCGATCTGCCCGTGCCCACGGGCGACCTCTTCCAATGGGACGACAAGAGCACCTACGTCAGGAAGCCAAGCTTCTTTGACGATATGGCGCCCAAGCCGGGCAAGCTCACCGACATTGAGGGCGCGCGCGTGCTCGCTTATCTTGGCGACTCGGTGACCACCGACCACATTTCGCCCGCAGGCTCCATTAAAACCGCCAGCCCCGCAGGTAAATACCTGCAAGAGCATGGCGTCACACCCGCCGACTTCAACCAGTACGGAGCGCGGCGCGGCAACCACGAAGTGATGATGCGCGGAACATTCGCGAATATCCGCATCAAGAACCGCCTCGTCCCTGGCGTCGAGGGCGGCGTCACCCGCCTGCTGCCCGACGGCGGTCAGATGGCGATTTACGACGCCGCGATGAAGTACAAGGAGCAAAATCTTCCGCTCGTGATTCTCGCGGGCGCGGAGTACGGCACAGGCTCGTCGCGCGACTGGGCGGCCAAGGGCACGGTGCTGCTCGGCGTGAAGGCTGTGATCGCCAAGAGTTTCGAGCGCATCCACCGCTCGAACCTGATCGGCATGGGCGTGCTGCCCTTGCAGTTCAAGGATGGTGAAGACGCTACGTCGCTGGGCTTGACCGGTGAAGAAGTGTACGACGTGTTTGGCATCGCCGACGGCCTCAAGGCTGGCGCGATGCTCAAGGTGCGCGCGAGGAAGGGCGACGGTTCAGGCACGGTGAAGGAGTTTACGGCGAAGTGCCGCATCGATACGCCTGACGAACTGAGCTACTACGAGCACGGTGGGATTTTGCAATACGTGCTGCGCTCGCTCGCCGCCGGCGGCAAGTCGAAGGACAAGGCCGAGAAGAAAGCCAAGAAGAAGGACAAGGGCAAGAAGGCGAAGAAGAAAGATAAGAAGAAGTCGGCGAGCGCCAAGAAGAGTGGGAAGAAAAGCGGTAAAAAAGACAAGAAGAACCGCAAGAAAGATAAAAAGAAGGACAAGAAAGCCCGCAAGGGGAAGAAGGACAAAAAGCGCGGCAAGAAGAATAAAAAGAAGAGATAAAACGCCGTGAATTCCTTTTCCGGCCCCGCATACTTCGTCACAGCGCCCATTCGAAGAGCGCCGCAACGAGGCCCATAATTTTTTCGCGTGGGGAGCGATGGGTCATGTCCGCCGCCCTAATTTCCTTCGACTGCGCCTCGAGTCTCAGCAGTGAATCGGCGAGGCAACGATTGGTTTTTTTATCGGACACCTCGACGTTCAGTTCGCGGTTGAAGTGCAGCGACCAGCGGTCCATGTTGGCCGAGCCGAGGTTGGCGTAACCCTCATCCACGACCAGGCACTTGGCGTGCATGGGCCGCGCGACGCTTTCAAAAATGCGCACACCCGACGCGAGCAACGCCCCATAGCTCCGGCGCGCCGCGATCCGCACCAGCGGGTGATCGGTCTTCTCGCCCGTGAGATAGAGGCGCACGTCGACCCCGCGCCGCGAGGCTTCCATCAGCGCATGGCGAAAGGTCAGCGTTGGCACAAAGTAGCCGGTGGCGAGCCAGAGCCGGGCGTTCGCGCCGCACGCGAGATCGCGGGCGATGCGCCGGAGCGCCTGATCGCGTCCAAGGTGTGTGAGGCTCATCACGCGCCAGGCGACATCGTCGTGGCGTGGCGCCGGGTCGAGAATCTCCACGCCCGCAGCCATCGCCCGCCCGCAGCCCCAGCGGAATGCGCGTTGCAGGTCGTTGAGCACCGGGCCCTTCAGCTCCCAGACGCGCTCGTGGTACTTGCCTCGCGGGGCGCGATCGCTCCAGTCGTCGGTGAAGCCGTAGCCGCCGACATAGCCGACCGTGTCATCGATCACGAGGATGCGGCGATGGGTTCGCAGGAAGAAGCGCGAGAGTTGAAAGAGCCTCAGTCTATGAAACATACGCAGGCGTGCGCCGGAATCGCGCAGCCGGATGCGATCCTCGCGCGAGAGCATGCGCGAGCCGACGGCGTCGAACACGAGGCGCACATTGACTCCCGCCTTCGCGCGCTCGCACAGCGCGTCGATCACCTGCCTGCCCGTCTCGTCGGAGGCGATCATGTAGGTCTCGAGCAATACCTGGCGGCGCGCCGAGCGGATCGCTTCGAGCATGGCGGGAAGATAGCCGTCGATGTCCTCGAGCAGGCGGACGGAGGCTCCGCTTTTGAATTGCTTTGGCCGGTTGCGGCGAAAGCGTGTCCAACGGTTGGTGCGTGCTCGACTCATATCGGCGGCGTCATGCTATGCGTCATCCCGGCGAACGCCGGGATTCGTAGCGCCATGCGCCCTCGCATGGCGTCCTGCTCCTCGATTGACTCGTCACGCGAGGGCGCGTGACGCTACAGCCACAACCTGGCGCGAATGTGTCATACAATCAGCGTCTCGCGCACGAGATTCGCGCCGAACCAGTAGGGAATCTCATGCACATCCGCGCAATGCCAGATGGTGAACGCTGCGCGCTTGCCGGGTTCGATGCTGCCGTAGTCCGCGCCGATGCGCAGCACATGGGCCGCGTTGCGCGTGAAGCAGGCGAGCGCCTCTTTCGGCGTCATGGCGAGCATGAGGCAGGCGAGCGTCATGATGAATGCGGGACTGGCCGTCGGCGAGCTGCCGGGGTTGAAGTCGGTGGCCAGCGCGATGGGAGCACCCGCGTCGATCAGCTTGCGCGCCGGCGCCCAATGATCCTGACGCAGGAAGAACGTGCTCCCCGGAAGCAGCACGGCAGCGGTGCCGGACTTGGCCATGAGCGCGATCGTAGCGTCATCGACATATTCGAGATGGTCGGCGCTCAAAGCGCCACACTCAATGGCAACGCGCGTGCCTTCGCCCGCGGACAACTGATCGGCGTGGACGTGGGTAGCGAGGCCAAGCTCCTTGGCGCGCTTCAATACGCGGCGACCCTGATCGGCGCTGAACGTGCCGCGCTCGATGAAGACGTCGGCTGCGAGGGCAAGCTTCTCGCGGGCAATGGCGGGAAGGACCTCGTCGCAGACAAGCGCGACGTAATCGTCGGTGCGTCCTTTGAATTCAGCAGGAACGGTGTGGGCCGCGAGACAGGTTGGCACAAGCGTGAGACCAGCGTAACCCTGCGCGCGCTCGATCGCCTGCAGCGAGCGGCGCTCGTGCTCGAGGCTGAGTCCATAACCCGATTTGGCTTCGAGGGCGACGACGCCGTGAGCCTTGAGCAGGTCGAGGTGCAGGCGAAGCTCGCGATCTAAAGTCGCGTCATCGGCGGCGCGCAGCTTCTTGACCGACGATGCGATGCCGCCACCGGCTGCCATAATGGACTCGTAGGTGGCGCCCTTAAGGCGCATCTCGAACTCTTCAGCGCGGTTCCCCACAAAGACCGGGTGCGTGTGGCAATCGACGAGGCCCGGCGTGACGAGCGCGCCGTCCATGTCGCGGGTGGTGGCGGCGCGGTAGCGGGACTCAATGTCCGCTTGCGTTCCGGCGTCGAGCACGCGGCCATCCTTGACGGCGATGGCGCACGGGCCGTTGAGAACCTGCCACGAGCCGAGGTCGGAGCCAAGCAGCGGGCCGTCGCCCGCGAGTGTGGCGAGGGAGCCGATGTTGACAAGGAGGGTATCGCAGGGTTGCACGGGACGACTTTAGCGCATGGGAGAAGGGGAATCATCAGATATAATACTCGCATTCGAAAGCAGCCAGCCAAAGTGTGGGATGAACGATACGAAATCAACTTGGGCGGAGAAACATCTCAAGAAAGAGCGAAAGGCGCTCATCGCGATATGGGCCTTCGTTATCGCGATCATTCTTGGAGCTTGGCTTCTTTGGGAGTGGGCGTGGACTCACTGGATGTCTGTGTAACTCATCTTCTCTGCTCCTCAAGCTGCGAAGATCCGTTACAATAGAATTGCCCACATCCCAAGATAAGACGCCCCGCGGGGGCGCGGGGCGCTACAGTCGTTCGTTTGGATCAACATCATATGCCCGACGTGCTCGACAGATTCATGGATGAGGTGCTCGCTACAGCGACGAAGCATCAAGAACCGGCGACGATCGTCGCGGTGCTGGTGCCGAAGATGGCGGAGCTGCTCAAACACGCCAACGCCTTCCTTAGACCCGAGCACACACGCATGTGCGACGAACGCTACGCTCGCAACGCCATCCGCGTCGTCGAGGACAAATCGTGCTCGCTGCTGGCACTCTGCTGGAAGCCGGGGCAATGGACGCCCGTTCACGACCACGGCACGTGGGGCGTTGTCGGCATCCATCAGGGATCGCTTGAGGAGTTCGCCTTCATCCGCACCGATCAACGTTGCGACGAGAGCAGCAACATCGAACTGGTGCGCGGCAACTGCATCCTGTTGACACCGGGGAGCGTCTCGAGCTTCGTGCCGAACCCCGATCACATTCACAGAACCGGCGTATCGTCTTATCGCGAGCCGGCCATCAGCTTGCACCTCTATGGCCGCGACATGGACAACTTCAATATCTACGACGTCGAAGCCGGCACCCGCAGCCACGCCAGCGTGGCGTATACGCAGCCGAGCGTGGAATAGCACCGCAGCCCCTACGGGCGTGGCGCGGAGGCGCGTGTCCGCGGAAGGCGGACTTTGCGCGCATCGCAAGTGAGACGAGATGCCCCTTGTGTTGCGCCCCCGGCAATCGCAGACTCCAACGCATTCTGACAACGAGCGGGAATCATGCGCTTACAATGGGTGGGCCAGGCGTGTTTCTTCATCACGGCCGCGAATGGCCGCTCGCTGCTCATTGACCCCTTCCAGCGTGTGATCGGCCTGCCCCGCGGCCAGTTTCCCGCCGACGTGGTAGTCTTCAGCCACAACCACCTCGACCATTACGACCCGGGAGCCGTTCCGCCGGGCGCTGCCATCGTCGCCGGGCCTGGATTTCATGATCTCAACGGTTTCCAATGTTTCGGCCTCCGGGCGTACCACGATAACCGCGAGGGCTTGCTGAGCGGGGAAGTCACACTCTACAGCTTCATCGTTGACGGATATCGGATCGTCCACCTCTCCGATCTCGGGGAAGACCTCGATGACTACCGGCTCGTGCAGCTCGGCAAACCTGACATTCTGCTTTTCCCCGCCGGAGAACACACCACTATTACACTGCGTCAGGCGAAGGCGCTCATCGACCGCTTCAAGCCGGCCATCGCCATTCCGCACTCGTTTCATATCCCGGGACTGGTCATGCCCTGCACCCCGCTCGAAGAGGTTATCAAAATCTTCCCCCGCCACCGGCTCGCCGCAACGGTCGAACTTCTGCCGGGCCAGAGACTTGCGCCTGTGACTGAAATCCGCATACTCGACGCCTTGTCATATCCGCCGATGTAGCAGGGGACGAATGCCGACGAGCGTAGCTATTGGTGCGGCCCAGGTGGGCATGATCGTTGGGCGCGACGTACTTGACCCGCGGGGGCAATTACTCGTGCAGATCGGCACGACGCTCAACGAACAGATCATCGAGCTTCTCAAGCGGCGCGGCGTCGAGGAAATCACCATCTCCACGCTCGAAGACGAGCATCGCCGGCAGGTGACGGAGGCGATGGAGATCGCCAATGTGAAGGCCCGGCGCGACGCGAAGCTCGGCAAGCGCGCCACTGAAAAGCTCGGGTCGGTGCTCGATTATATCGACCAGCTTTTCAAGGGGCACGACAACGACGATGTGATGATTCCCCTGCGCACAGCCTCGATCAATTTCTGGCAGCGGCGCGCGCAGGAGATGGACCAGCCCGCCGGAAGCTCTGCTCAGGACGGCGAACCGGAGTAAATGCGTGACGCTCGACGATCTACGCAAGAAACTTAGAAGCGTCGACGAATTGCCGGCGTTGCCGACGATCATCACCGAGATCAATGCGCTTTTAAGCAACCCCAAGACGACGGCGACGGAGCTGAGCCGCGTGATCATGCGCGACCCCGCGATCACCGCGAAAATCCTCAAAATCGTCAATTCCTCCTTCTTCGGGCTTCCCAAGCGCATTTCATCCGTTAATCAGTCGATCATCGTGCTCGGCTTCAACACCGTGCGCTCCATCGCGCTGTGCTCGTCCATCATCGAATCGCTCGGGCGCGGGAGCGGCGGCGGTCGTCTCAACTACAAGGATTTCTGGCAGTATTCCGTCGGCGTCGCGTCGGCGGCGCGCGTGCTCGCGCGCAACGCGGAGGAAAAGAAAACAGAGTCGTTCTTCGTCAGCGGCCTGCTGCACGGCGTCGGGCGCGTCGTCCTCGATAAGTTTTTCAGGGCCGAGTACGGGAAAGCCCTCGACCTCGCCAAGGAAAAGGACATCACGCTTTTCGAGGCCGAGCGGACGGTGCTTGGCCTGACGGACGCCCAAGTAGGCGCGGTGCTGCTCGAAATCTGGAAGCTCAACCCCGAACAGGTCGGCCACGTCATGCATCAGGAGAACCCGGCTGCGGGCGGCGAGTTCGCGGCCGGCGCTGCCTACAACCTGATCGCGTCGGTTTTCGGCCGCGTACTGCGCCTTGGGGATTCCGGCGACCACCATCTTCCACATATCTCGCAGCAGATCCTCGACATCGCCCATATCGAGGCGCCACAGTGGCCCCGCCTGCTGGACTTGACCGCCGACGAGGCCAAACGCGCCAGCGTCTTCCACGAGATGTGATAAGATGGGCCGATGCGCGTAGCGGTTCTTATCCTCATTGTCTCCATCGCGACGCCGCTCGCGGCGCACCCCTTCGACGAGGTGGTGCCGAGTGTCTACATCCGCGTCGACCCGGAGAAGAAGCACATCGAGGTCGAATACGACTTCGAATACCGCACGATCACGGCCTCGCTGGCGGAGCAGCAGAACGGCAACCTCGGCCTCGACGCCAACCGCGACGGGCGCATCACGATGGAGGAACAGCGCGCGCGTGTCGCGCAATACGTCGATGAAGTCCGCAAGAACGCCGTGCTGACCGTCAACGGCGAACCAATCACGCTCATAGGCAATCTTGAAAAGTCGGAAGTCGTGAACCGCAACATGCCCGGCGTGCCGATCGAGATCGTCGGCGACTGGCAGGTGCAGTACTTTCTTTTCCTGAGGGCGAACAATGTCGCGGCGTTCCGCGCCGGGAAGAACGAAATCGCCTTCCACAACGCCGAAACCCGCATCAAGCGAAGCACCAGCATGGCCGACCGCATGCGCGCGCTGGTCAAGGTACGGAGCAAGCGCGACGGAACTCCCGGCTTCGAGACACCGCTCGATGTGCGTCACACCACCGTCGATGGCCGTTATGACCGCATCGTGTTCTGGGCGGAGATCGCGCCGGATGTGGTGCCCGCTCCAAACCCGCCGGATGGCCAAGGGGCCGTGCCGGAACCGCCGCGCATGGAGCGCGAGCAAACCGACAACGAGCAAACCGAGGGCAAGCTGCGCGAGTTGCTCAATGAAATCGAGCAAGGCGGGACCACGATGCTGGTGGCGCTTCTTCTCCTGTTTCTTTACGGCATGTGGCATGCCATTCAGCCCGGCCACGGCAAGACCCTCGTGGCAAGCTATCTCATCAGCACGCGGGGACGGCCGCGCGACGCGCTTACGCTTGGCATCACGGTGACGCTCGCCCACACATCGGGCGTGTTTCTGATGCTCGGTATCTGGTACGCGCTCGAGAAGCTTCACCCGGAGCTTGGCGCCCAGCGCAATCAGATGACGCAGGATATTCTGCTCGTTTCCCTTGGCGGCGTGATCTTGCTGATGGGGGCGGGCATGCTACTTCGTCGTGGTGCTGGCAGCGCGCATCGCCATGACGTTTTCGGGCGGCATGTGGATGGAGAACACGCGCACAGCCACGAGCATTCACACGACCATCACGCCCATGATCATTCGCACGATCATGCTGGCTCTCATGACCATACACACGATCATCACGACCATCATCACGCTCACGCGCACAGCCACCACGACCCCGGCGCCATGAGCACGTGGCAGGTGATCCGGCTTGGCATCATCGGCGGGATGCTGCCATGCCCGTCGGCGTTCGCGCTCGCGCTGTTGACGATTATCGAGGGCAAGGTGCTGCTCGGGATCGGACTGGTGCTGGTATTCAGCCTCGGGTTGGCGCTCGTCCTCTCGCTGATCGGCTTCGCCATGATCGCCACGCGCGGCTATTTGCAGCGCACCAATAAGGGCCGGGGCAGGCTGTACCGCTTCGCGGAGAGTTATCTGCCGACACTCGGCGCGCTCGCGATCACGCTCCTCGGTTTCCTGCTGGTGATCGCGGCCCTCGAGCGCATGGGCGTCGTGAGCCTGACATCGATCATGGCGTAGTGGCTCGCGCCACCTTTATCTGGGGGGATTGATTTGTCCGGCTCTTCAGACGCTCCCGTTGGTCGCGAGTGAATCAACCCCGAAAGATAGCGGTCGACGGCCAGTAGGAGCCTGGATGTCACGCCCTCGCCTTCGCGGCGACGTGACGCTGCATCGACAATGCAAGCGCTCCGACATTCTCACGGCCTTGGCTTCGGCGCCGCCCCGAAACCCATGCCTGACAGGCCATGTTCTGGTACACTCGCGCGAATCGGCATTGACACGGTGAAGAAGGATGAACGATTTCAAGGATTTCGTGCTGGATCAACTCGCGGACATTGACGGCATCAGTTGCCGCGCGATGTTCGGCGGCCATGGACTCTACCACAAGGATTTCTTCTTCGGCATCGTGTACAAAGGAGCGCTTTACTTCAAAACCGACGAAGGGACGCGCCGTACCTATACCGCGCGCAAGATGACGTCCTTCAAACCCAACGATAAGACCACGCTACGCGACTATTTTCAGGTTCCAGCGGATGTGCTCGAGAACCGCGAGGAACTCTCCCGCTGGGCGCGCACCGCGTTTGGCATTCAACGCAGTTGACAGTCCGCTTGATTCTCTTCGCCTGCTCGAACGCGCGTGTTGCCCTTGGGCGCACGGGTTCTATGATTGACCGTCCGCGCGCAAACGCGGAATTATGGACAAGGTTGTACTCGCATATTCCGGCGGCCTCGAAACCACGGCCGCCATTCACTGGCTCAAACACACGCGCCACCTCAACGTGATTGCGCTCGCCGTCAATGTCGGTCAGGGCAGCGACCTCGACGTCGTGGCCGAGCGCGCGCTGGCAGCGGGCGCCGCCGGTGTTCACGTGGTTGACTTGCGCCGCACGTTCCTGAAGAAGTTCTGCTGGAAGGCGTTGAAGGCTGCCGCCAAATACGAAGACCGCTACTTCATGTCGGCGGCGCTCTCGCGTCCCTTGATCGCGACGGAAGCCGTTCGCCTCGCGCAGGACGAAGGCGTGAAGATGATCGCCCACGCCGCTCCGCCTCGCGGGAACGACCAGTTTCGTCTGGAATGTTCCGTGGCGGCGCTCGCGCCCGATATCGAGATCGTCGCTCCGCTGCGCGAGTGGAAGATGAAGACGCGCGAAGAGGTGAGGAACTACGCGCAGAAGAATGGTCTCGATGTGGACGCGAAATCCAACGATCAGTACACCCGGGATCTCAACCTCTGGGGGGCGCGCTGCTCCGGCGGCAATCTGCGCGAGAGCCATGAGGCCGCGAATGCCGACGCCTTCGTCATGACGCGCGATCCACTGCAAGCGCCCGAGCAATACCGCGATGTGACGGTGAGCTTCATCAAGGGCGAACCCGCGAAGGTCGACGGCGAGCGCCTCGAATCGATCGAGCTGGTGGAGAAGTTGAACGCCTTGGGCGGCGAACACGGCGTCGGCCGGCTTGAAACCATCGAGCATAGCCTGATGGGCTTCAAGATCCGCGAGGTGTACGAGGCTCCGGCCGCGACGATCCTGCACTGCGCCCACGACGCGCTCGAGCGCCTCGTGCTTGACAAGGATACGCTGATCTTCAAGCGCACCACCGCGCCGGTGTATGCTTCGGCGGTGTATCAGGGCGCGTGGTTCTCGACGCTCAGGGAAGGTCTCGACGCCTTCGTGCAGACGACGCAGGAATACGTCACGGGCGACATCACCGTGCGCCTCTATAAAGGTTCGGCGACGGCGATATCGGGCGATAGCGAGTTCTCGACCTACGACCGCGAAGCTGTGTCCTTTGACAAGCTTGGCGGCTCACTGCCCAAGGGCGCCGCCGAGGGCATGCTCACCATCCACCGCATGCTGCAGCTCAACCGCTCGTTCAAGCAGCGGCCGAGACTGTAGTGCATATCGAACCTCTTGTGGCGTCGCTATCATTACGCCATGGCCGAACTCTTTGCTTCACCACCGCCCGAACGGGATAAGCGGCAGCCGTCCGCTCCGGCGGCGCACACGCCGCTGGCCGAGCGCATGCGTCCGCGCGCGCTCGATGACATTGCCGGCCAGCCGCAGGTGACGGGCGCAAACTCCGCCCTGCGCGCCATGCTTGCGCGGGGGGAGCTACGCAGCATGATCCTCTGGGGGCCGCCGGGATCTGGCAAGACCACGCTCGCGCGCATCGTGGCGGGGGCCGCGAAGGTGGCGCTGATCGAACTCTCGGCCACAGGTTCGGGCGTCAAGGAAGTGCGCGAAGCCATCGTAAATGCTCGTGAACGTCGCGAGCAGAGCGGCGCGCAGACAGTGGTCTTCATCGACGAGATTCACCGCTTCAATAAGTCGCAGCAAGACGCGCTCCTGCACGCCGTCGAGGATGGCACGATCGTGCTGATCGGCGCGACGACGGAGAATCCGAGCTTCGAGGTGAACTCGGCGCTGCTCTCTCGCGCGCAATTGGTGATGCTCAACGCTCTCGATGACGGAGCGCTCGGCGAGCTGATCGTGCGCGCCATGGCGGACAAGGAGTACGCCGGGACGAAGCTCGCCGCAGAAGCTCAGAAGCTTTTGCTCACCTACGCCCAAGGGGACGCGCGCTACCTGCTCAACGCCCTCGAAATGGCTCTTCTTCATGCAAAGGCCAGCGGGCAGGCGATCATCGACGAAGCCGCCATCACCGCCGCCATCGGCAAGCGCGCGCTACTCTACGACAAGAGCGGCGAGGAGCACTACAACCTTGCCTCGGCCATGATCAAGTCCATGCGCGTCTCCGACGCCGATGGAGCCATCTACTACGCCGTGCGCATGCTCGAGGGCGGCGAGTCCCCGCGTTTCGTGGCGAGGCGCATGGCTATATTCGCCAGCGAGGATGTGGGGAACGCCGACCCGCAGGCGCTGATCCTCGCGGCGGCTGCGGTGCAGGTCGTGGAATTTATCGGCCTGCCCGAGGCCTTCTATACGCTGACGCAGCTTGCCGCCTACCTTGCGCTCGCGCCGAAGTCGGGCGCAGGGAAGCAGGCGCTCTACGCCGCGAAGGATTTGGTGGCGAAGCGTGGGCCGCTCCCCACGCCGATGAAGTCACGCAACGCGCCGACGAAGATGATGAAGGAACTCGGCTACGGCAAGGGTTACGCCGATGCTCACGCGGAAGCCGACGGCGTGCTCGGCGAAAGCTATATGCCCGAAGCGATCGCGAACACGCGGCTCTACTTCCCCGTCGATCGCGGCTTCGAGCGGGAACTCAAGAAGCGCGTCGATTACGTTCTCGAAAAGCGGGCGCAACGTTCGAAGGAGAAGCCGTCTCAGCCTTGAAGGGGGAAGGAAGCGCTCTATCATTCAGCCGCGCGTGTTCTCCGGCGGGGTGCCGGCGAAGACGCCAACGAGGCTTATCAAGCGTGTCAAAGCACACCATACGCGAAGACATCATCCACGCAGTGCGCGACCTCGACACCATGCCGACGTTGCCAGCGGTGGTGGAGCGCCTCAAGCAGGAGATCGAAAGCCCCAAAGCGTCCGCGCGTTCCGTAGCGACATTAGTGGAAGACGACCCGCCGACCATGGCGAGGGTACTCAAGCTCGTCAATTCCCCGGTCTACGCGCCATCCTTCGGACTTGGCAAGAACATCACCATCGATCAGGCGGTCGTGCGTCTGGGCATGAACGAGTTACGCAACATCGTGATCACCAGCAGCGTGATGACACTCTTTCCGCGCACGGGTGCTGCGAACTTCAACCGTAACGAGTTCTGGCGCCATTCGATCTGCTGCGGCCTGGTCGCGGCCGCGTTGCTCGATTACACCAAGGTTAAGATGCCCTGCACACGCTCGGAGATCGAGCTTGCCGGGCTGTGCCATGACATCGGCAAGATCCTGCTCGATCAGTACTTCCATGACGCCTTCCTCGATGCGCTCGATCACGCCGCCAAGGAGAAGGTCCTGCTCTACGAGGCGGAGGTTCGCCTGCTGCATATCGAGCACGGCGAGATCGGCGGCATCCTTGCCGGGCGCTGGGGGCTGCCTGAGCCGATCCGTTCGGCCATATCCTTCCACCACCGGCTCGACAAGGTGAAGGGCAAAGCCGAGGAATCCGTGGTGCAATTGATCCACCTCGCTGACTTCATCTGCAACCATCAGGCGCTCGGCGTGTCGGGTAACGGGCGCTCGATGGAGTTCCCGCGCGCGTGCTTTGCGGCGCTCGGCCTCGATGTGGCAGTGATCCCGGAGATCATCGAGCGCGTGCAGGAAGAGGCCAAGAAGTCGGAGATCTTCCTGAATCTCGTGAACGCGCCGTGACAAATCCTGACGCCGTTAAACCAACAGGCGCCGCGGTGTTCCAGCGGCGCCCGTCAGAGTCGAGGCGAGACGATGGGGGTACCGGTCAGCGGGAGAGTGAAGCATTGCTCGCCTGGTTGGCGAGCACGCCCTTGACGATGGCCTGGGCCAGCGTTTCCTGATAATCCTTCTTCGCGAGCTTGGTGGCTTCCGCCATGTTGCTCATATATCCGAGTTCGACCAGCACGGCGGGCATGGTGGTGTTCTTGATCACCTGAAAGTTCGCCGAGCGCACGCCGCGGTCTTCGGCGCCGGACGCGGTCAGCATAGCACTTTGCACCGAGCGGGCGAGGCGTTCGGAAGCGTCGCCACGAGCGCCGGCGTTATGGAAGTAGGTTTCGACGCCGTTGATATCGGGTTTCTCGCAGGAATTGGCGTGGATCGAGATGAACAGGTCGGCGTGCTTCGTGTTGGCGAGTTCATAACGGTCGGAGAGCGTGGGATAGGTGTCGTTGTCGGTGCGGGTCATGATGATCGTGGCGCCCTGCTGCTTGAGCAGATCCGCAACGCGATTCGAGACCGCCATGGCGATGACCTTTTCGTAGACGCCGGTGATGCCGATGGCGCCGGGGTCTTTGCCGCCGTGGCCGGGGTCGACGACGATGGTCATGCCCTTGAGCGAGCCGGTAGCCTGGGGGGCGGCGGGCGGTGTGTCATCGGCGGGGATGATCGATTCGATGCTTGGCTGGTTCAGCACCGCAGCAGGCCGGGTATAGCGCGGCATCTCGTCGCGCAGCAAGTCGATGCGGCCGATATCCTTGCAGATGCTGTTGTACATGCCGAGCGGAAAGCGGAACGTCGCGCGGTCGTCAACCTTGATGCCAGGGTATTCGACGTCGCGCGTCAGCCCGTTGTACCAGTAGCAGGTGCAGCCATAGCGCACGAGGATATGGGCGTTGGTGCCGGGAACGATCAGCAGACGCTCGCCCCAGTAATCCGTTTCCTCGACTTTCAGGCCGAGCTTCTCGGCGGTCTCGCTCAACGTCACCATCACCGGCTCGTGGCCGACGCTGATATCGGATCCAACTGCCGCGCAGCTCATTGTGAGAAGGCTCGCCAGAGCCATCAGAACCAGTCGTTGCATTGTCTACCTCGCTCTATCGTTTGTATGGAGGAATACGCCTGCTGCGCGGATACGCAGCCCCGGTTCCCCATCGTCAGGGCGGTGCGTTCCCTGAAGGGAAAGTGTCTCGAATTCTCGCGTTGCCGGCCGGCTGTAATCCCGCGCTCCAGAACGTGAAATATGGGGGTACAATGATCGAAATTGCTATACTGGCCGCGGAGCATGGAATGGCAGGGGCGCAACCACATCTTCAGGGACAGGAAGGCGGAACGCCAAGCGAAGGGCGGCCAAAGACCACCCGCCTGCGCAAGGAAGAGCGCCGCGCCCAGCTTCTCGAAGTCGCGGTCCAACTGTTTGCCAACTCGAGCTTCGGCAGCGTCACCACGGCGACGCTCGCCAAGTCCGCGGGTGTGACCGAACCGGTCATCTACCAGCACTTCGCAAGCAAGGACGAGCTGTACCACGCCGTGCTGCGCGAATCTTGCCAGCGCACGCTCGATGAATGGGCGCGCATCTTTAGCGAATCTCCATCCCCGCTCGGCGGCTTGATCAACGTCGCGCGCAGCCAGTTCCGGCTGATGAGCGAATTGTGGGTGCATTACAAGCTCCATGTACGCGCCATCGCCGAGGTCAGCGACGACGCCGTGCGCACGATCCTGCGCGAGAACGACGACAGTTATCACGCCTTCTTCCGCGACGCGTTGGAGAAGGCCAAGACCGCGGGCGAAATCCGCAAGGAGATCAACACCACCGATGTGGCGTGGTTCCTGCTTTCGCAAGGCTTGCTGCTGACCGTTTGCCGTCAGGTGGGCAATACGAAGTTCGAGGCATCGGGCTACCTCGACAACCTGATCAAGACCACGCTTGCCGGCGTCTCCGTCGGCGCGCCGGTGGTTCCGGGCGTTCCAGCGAGGTAGAAGGCATCGTTCGATCATGGGCCTGATGGATGTCATCCCCGGCTGGAAGTACGTCTCGGCGGGCGTTGGCGTCGTCGTGCTCCTGCTCGCCGGCTGGTGGTTCGTGAAGATCATGTTCCCGCCCTCCGACCTGCACGAGGTCGAGGAAGAAGCGCTCGAGAAAGCCTGCGCCGATCTGACTGCCCAGATCCAGAAGCATCTCGCGGGCATCGACCGTGGTCACCTCACCATCGCCGTCGCGGACGTGCGAGGAGACACGACCCACGAACAGGTGCGCGAGACCATCGAGAAGCATCTCGGCCGGCAATCGCCGTTCAACGTGAAAGACAACGACATGCTCGACGACATCGAGGACGCGGTGGGGGATTGGCTCAAGGGCGGAAGCCTCCCGTCCGCCGAGCAGATTCTCAATCAGCAAGGCGAGCTCGACGCCGTGCTCTTCGTCTCCCTCGATGCCAAGCGCGCCGGCGCCAAAGAGGCCAACGTCAGGCTCGGCTCCGGTCTCTATGAATGGGTCCTGGACAAGGACGGCAAGCGTCTCTCCATCGCGAAGACTTCCTTTGTCGCCAGCGGCAGCACGGCAACGGGCGAGGGCGGGGCGGAACCGGCCGGCGGCTTCTGGCACGAGCTTGGCTCGGCGCTCTGGCGCATACTGGTGAGCGCGATCGGCGTGTTCGCCATTCCCTTCCTGTTCCTGCCACTCACCGATTGGGTGTCGAAGAAGGGCTCGAATCTGCTGGGCTTCGTCTATCTCGGCGTGGTGACGCTCATCGCCATGATTCCCTGCTACGCCGTCATTCTCGGCGACCCGCAAGCTTCCACCACGCTTGGCATCGTGTTCAGCATCTTCCTGCTTGGCGTGGCCGGATTGTGGACGTTCCGCATGCACGACGCCTGGACCGACCGGTTGTAAGAGCCCGTTATTCCCGTGATATTGTCCCCGCCCGCGGCTAAAACTCGCGCATTCGAAATTCATCACGAAGGAGACAGCCCATGCTGACCAAGGACGATCTGCTCAACTCCATGATCCACGAATGCAACGTGATCAAACACCTCGCCGCCAAGGTTCCATCGGGGCGGCTTGACTGGCGCCCGACACCGGGCCAGCGCAGCATCCTCGAAACCCTGCGCTATCTGAGCTTCTGCGCTGCCGGCGCCGTCCACATGCTGATCGAGGGCAACTGGGACTGGTACCAGAAGGCCGGGGCGGCTTCGAAAACGCTCCCCTTCGACAGCATCGAGCGCGCCATGGACGATCAGATCGCGGAGCTTCGCAAGCTCTTCGAATCCATCCCGCACAAGGACTTCGTCGAGAAGCAGGTCACCCTGCCCGACGGGAGCGTCGTCTCGCTCGGGCGAGGGATTCTCGACTCCGCGCACAAGTGGCTCACCGGCTACAAGATGCAGCTCTTCCTCTTCGAGAAGGAAGCCGGCAACGACAAGATCGGCACATGGAACTGCTGGCGCGGAAAAGACAAGGTGGAACAACCGGCATAGTGGTTTGCTCAAGACGCCTTGACCGACGTGGCGTCATTCCCGCGCAGGCGGGAATCCAGAGCTTCGCGATGGGCCAAAACTGGATGCCCGCCTTCGCGGGCATGACACACGCTGACCAACTTCTTAGAGGAACCTGATGAGCGCGAAGAAGAATGAAGCTGCGCCGCCGCCCGAGCGGGATGCAACCGCCGAGGAAGTGGCTGACCCGGCGTATTGGGAAAAGGTCTACAACGAGGAAAGCCCGCCGGGCTGGGATATCGGCGAGCCTTCGCCGCCACTGATCCGCTTCTTCGAGGACGATCCGAAGCCCCCCGTCAAACCCGGGCGTGCGATCGTTCCGGGCTGCGGCTACGGCCACGACGCTCTCTACGGCGGCAGCGGCGCCGATTGGCTGTACGGCGAGGCCGACAACGACTATCTCGACGGCGGCAACGACAGCACCAAGGATTATCTCTACGGCGGCAGCGGCGCCGACCAGTTCGTCGATTATTACATCGTGATCGAACTGGATTACTACGGCGGCGTGCGGTACCGCTATGTCTACCAGGAGCACCTGAGCGACTTCTACAACCTCGACGGAGACTGGAAACGAAACATCCGGCTGTATTGAACGCCACCAAGAGCGATCACGGGAATTGGCGATCGTCTGCAGACGCCGATAGAATGTCGCTCGGATGGTTGCCAGGTCGAACAGATCTCTTAACCAGGAGTCAAATCATGCTACGGTTAGCGATGGCGGTTTGCCTGGGCGCAGTGGTGATGTCGTTGGCCGGTTGCGGCAATAGCGAGGCGGTGCTGATCAACGACCTGAAGCAGGTCGGGCTGGCCTATCACAATTATCACGACGCCAATCAAAAGGGGCCGGCCAACTGGGAGGAACTGATCAAGTTCGAACAGGAAACCGGCGGCGACGGCGCCTCGATTCAGCGCGTGCGCGCGGCGGGTTACCAGATGAAGTGGGACGCTAAATTCTCGGAACTGCCCGAGGGGCTTGCCAACACCACGATGGCCGAAAAAGCGGGCGGTGGGCCAACCCTGATGATGGATGGCGGCGTTGTTCGCCGCTGATGGCTCAGGCGGTTTGCCTGCACGCATGCCAACGACCTAGTGTAGTGATTCGTTATCTTTTGAGACTCGTGTGGGAGACGACTCCAGTCGTCTTGGACAATGCGGTCGAGCTCGAGAGATCTATCACAACGGGGTTTTTTCATCAACAGAAATAAATCCCATCTGATTGGATCACTACACTAGCAGGGCTATTGTTCGACATCGGCCACCAGCGCGCCCACTTGCGTCTGGTTCGAGCGGCGAATGTCGCCGTCGCTGGAATGATCGGCCGACTGGTTTCGCAGATAGCGATCCGCGGGAGCAGCCAGGATGTCCAGCACCGTCGGATCGTCGCTGGACGCGTCGGCCTTGAAAAAGAATCCGTTGCAGATCACCACCTGATCGCGATAAGGGGGATATTGCATCATGACCTCGTGAGCCATGTGCATCTTGTGGTGCGGTATGGTGGGAAACATGTGGTGCAGCACGTGGTTGTGCTCGCCAAAAGGAAAGAAAACTTCCCTCTCCAGCCAGTTGGCTCGATAGACGCGGCTGTTGGTGAAATCGCCCGCGTCGGGATAGTTGCCATGGTGGGCGATCTCGCGCAAAAACAACACCGCCGGATAAAACGTCACCAGGGGAACGATCCAGAACAGAGCGTAGTACGTCCACCAGTCGAGGAGGGTGAGCGTGGCGCACAGAGCCACGAGATAGCCAACGCGTAGCGTGATCAGGAGCGGCCGGCCAAGCATGTCGTGCCCCTGAATCGGTTCGCTCTTCATTGGAATGGCCACATACAGCGCTCGGCCCGCCAGATAGCTGATCCCTTTGCGGATCATCAATTGGCGTAGCACATAGTCGACGAGAAACCGCGAGCGGGAGATGGGAAACTCCCGCTTTTGATGCCGGGTGAGTCGCTGCAGGTCGGGGTCGTTCTCCGGATCGTTGACGTGTCGATGATGCCCCCAATGGCCAATGCGGTAATTGGTGATCGCGCCAAAGACGGGAAACAGCAGAAAGAAATTGGCCGCCAGGTCGTTGACCAGGCGGTTCTTAAATAACGAGTAATGGCTCGCTTCATGCACCAGCACGCTCAATCGGTTCTGCACCCAAGCGCCGATGACCATCGCGCTCAGCAAATAGATCGGCGCGGCCCACCAGGCGGACCAGCCGCGCGCGGTAATCTGCTGATAGGCGGCCAGGCAACCGAAAACGGTAATGCCGAAGATGGCGTATTCGCGCAGAATGCAGAACCAGTTGGTATAGTTGTCTGGTTCGCAGAGCTGCTTGATCTCGGCGAACATTTGGCGGCGCTGGAGCGTGGTCGCGGCGGATTGCATATCGATTGTCCTTTTGAAGGCCAGCAACTCCGGCTAAAACACGCGACCGGCAAATTTTTACAATCTTTTATTTGATCAGAAATCGATGCCCATACAAGCCGCAAGGCGAGGGGTGATCTGATTTCGACCAGTTGCCGCGCCGTCGACGCCTGACATGCATTTCGATCCTCTGCACTCGCTCTACTTCGCCGGCAACTGGCTGCTCGCAACATGGAACCACCATTGAAGATCCTGCTTTGCGAAGGCGCCAGCCTTTCGGCCAGGCAGACATTGTATGCCCTGGGCAAACGGCACACGATCGATCTGGTTGATCCCGATCGCCTCTGCCAGGGACGCTTCTCGCGGCTAGTACGGCGTTGGTATCGCTGCCCGTCGTTTTCGCGCCAGCCGTTGGAGTATTTGCAGTTTCTGGCTCAGAGGCTCAAAGCCGAGCATTACGATGTGCTGTTGCCCACGCACGAGCAGGTTTATCTGCTAGCGCGGTTTCGCCAAACGCTTTCGCGCCACGTCGGGCTGGCGTTGCCAGAGTTTGACGCCCTGGATCGAATGCAGAACAAGGCCGAATTCGGCCGTCTGCTCGACGAACTGAGGTTGCCCCAGCCAAAATCGGTCGTCATTCGCACGCGGCAGGAACTGGAGCAGACACGCGACTTTCCCTGCTATGTGAAATTGGCTTACAGCACCGCTGGCAGTGGTGTGCGCAAAGTCGACGACGCTGGTCAATTGCGTGCCGTTGCCGACGAGTTCGAGGCGGCCGGCCTGTTGGATGGTCACGCCGAGACGGTGGTGCAGCAGCCCGCCGTCGGGGTGCAATCGACCGTGCAAGCGGTCTTTCAACATGGCCGACTGGTGGTGGCTCATTGTTTCGAGGCTCGCGCGCTGGGCGTCGGCGGCATGTCGATGGCGCGGACCAGCGCCTGGCATCCGATCGTCGTCGACCACGTACGCGCGCTGGGCCAGCATTTAAACTGGCATGGTGCGATGTTTGTCGACTATTTCTATGACGCGCAGACAGCAGCGCCCGAGTACATCGAAGCCAACCCGCGAATCGGCGAGACGGTCAATGCGCTGCTCAGCGGCCGCAATCTGCCGGAGTGCCTGGTTCAGATCTCGCTCGATCGCGGCGACGTGCCTGCGATCGACGGTCCGCCGCAGCTTGGGGTGCGTACGCATAGCGGTTTCATGATTCTGATGGCCAAGGCGTTGGAAGGCGCCGGCCGCGGCCAGTTGTGGGCCGAGTTGAGCGACGCCCGCGCTGGGCGAGGGTTGTACCAGCGGAGCGAAGATGAACTGACGCGACGGCGCGACGATCGCTTGAGCGTGATCCCCGCCGCGGCCATCAAGCTGCAGCTGTTGGCCAATCCTCAAGCGGCAGAGCGCATTGTGGCCAAGACGGTCGACAACTATTCCCTTCCCGAATCGGCCGTCAGCGCCGTGCGGCAGCTTCCGCCAGATGCTCTAGACCGCTGGCTGACCTGACTTGTTGGCGGCCAAAGAGCTGAACTGCTCGATCACGAACTCCCGCGAAAAGAACGTTCCATCGCCGCGCTGTTGCAATTGATGCACCAGGTCGACCACCAAGGCGTTGTAAGGCGCGTCGCGTCCTTGCTGGCGAGCCATGCGCACAATTTCGCCATTGATGCTGTCGATCTCCGTGGGTTTCGAGCGCAGCAGGTCTTGATAGAGCGAAAACACGATTGGCTTGCGCCGCGCAAGCACGCGGCGGCCAAAGCGGTCGAGCAGCGGGCCCACCAGCGGCCGTTCCAGCCATTTCAGCAAGCGGCGAAAGGAGTGCAGCCCCGGTGCGCCGGGCGCTTTCTCCAGCGAGACGCCTGCCGCCTGAAAAACGGCCGCGCACTCATCTAATAGCGGCACAGCCAACGCACGGCGCCAGGGAGGATGCAAAACGGCTTCGAGAATGAACCGCGAGGCGGACAGGCACGAGGCGTATCCCAGCGCATTGATGGCCAGCTTGTTGTATTGCGCCCCGACGATGTTGGAGTGGGCCCGCACCTGCAGGCCCGACTTGCGGAGCACCGTCACGGCCTGGTCGAGCGAGGCGCCAGCCTGTTGACCAGGGGGCGTTCCCAGCAGGGTCGCGCCATCGAGTTGCAGGCTGACGTTGCCAGGCTTGAGTATCGCCATATTGGTCGCCGTCATGCCGAGCACAAGACGATCGGCCGCGACAAACTCCAGCAGCTTGGGACCGTTGATGCCGTTCTGGATCGAAACCAGCGCGGCCTGGCCCAAATAGGGCGCCGCCGCGCGGATTGCCGCTTCGGTGGCCTGGCTCTTGACGGTTAACAGTACAACATCCGAGCCGGCCAACTGGGCAACATCTTCGGTGCAGCGGATCGCTACGCGACGCGCTGGCCATGGTCCTTCGAGCACGACTTCTCCCGAGTCGTGAATGGCCCGGCCGTGGTCACCACGGCCAATCAGCAGCACGTCGATCTCGGCAGCGTGGTGCTTGATCAGGCCGCCAAACATCGAGCCGATCGCCCCGGCGCCCAACACAGTGACTTTCATCGTGGATTGCTTGACTTCGTGAGAGAAACCGGTCTATTCGTACTTGCTACAACGTACTGCCCAGCCGCGAAGGATACGAGGGGGCGGAAATGGCAGCGAGAGTGCTGCTGCTTGCGGCACTTTGCTTTTCGTGCGAACCGTTGATGAAGAGTTTCTACGCCAGACACCATCTTGCCATCTTGTGCCTGGCGCTCTTCCTGTTGCCACCCGTGCTCCTTGGCGCCAAGCGAGCGGTCGACAGCAACAGCAACGATGTGCGCACCTGGCTGCCCGACGATTATCCCGAAACGGTCCAGTACCGTTGGTTCAAGCAGCACTTCGGCACCGAGGAGTTCGTGCTTGTCAGCTGGCAGGGGTGCACGCTCGGCGATCCGCAGTTAGAGCTGTTTGCCAGCCGCATCCTGCCGCCCGAGGAAGACCCCGCGGCCGCCGAGCGGCGCAAGCTGTTCAGCTCGGTCAACACCGGCACGCGCATTGTCGAGCAACTCACCTCGCCCCCCACCAGCTTGAGCAATGAGACGGCAATCCATCGATTGCAGGGAACGCTGATTGGTCCAGACGGACGCCAGACCTGCGCCATCATCGCGCCCACCGAGGGGGGCAAGCAGCAATTGCATGCCATGCTGGCGGAGATCTACCGCGTTGCCGAGACGGAATGCCAATTGCCGCCAGAGCAGATTCGCATGGGCGGCCCGCCGGTGATCAATGCGGCGGTCGATACCGAAGGGGTGCGCTCGCTGTCGCGGCTGGCGGCCATGAGCGGCGTCATCGGCCTGGTGATCGCC
>JABWBM010000196.1 GCA_013360495.1 Planctomycetaceae bacterium | reverse complement strand
TCCTCACCGACGGCGAGGTGGGCAATGAAACCGAGATTCTCAAAGCAGTGCGCGCCAACGTGAAAGACTCGCGCTTCTTCTGCTTCGGCGTGGGCTCGAGCGTCAACCACTACCTGATTCAAGGCATCGGCAAACATGGCCGCGGCGCCGCGAGCACGGTGCTGACGAATTCGCTGTCGAATGCCGAAGAACTGAGAAAGCCCATTGACGAATTCATCGGTTTCATCGACGCGCCGGTGCTGACGGACATTACGATCGATTGGGGAGGGCTGGACGTCACCGACCCGAACCCTGAGTTGATCGCCGATGTGTTCAAGGGCAAGCCAGTCACTGTCATCGCGCAGTACCACACGGCGGGATCGGGCGTCATCACCATCAACGCCCGCAAGGGTGGCGTGCCCTGGAGCTACACTATTCCCGTGACGCTTCCCTTCAACGAACCCGACAACGCGGCGCTAGCCCCCATCTGGGCTCGGGCCAAGATCGAGCGGCTGACCGACGAGCGCGTGTTGAGCACCGAAGAACGGAGCGCACAGATCGGCGAAGAGATCATTCAGACGGCGCTCGACTTCCGCCTCGTGAGCGAGGGGACGTCCTTTGTGGCGGTAGATGACATGACGATCATCGGTGCAGGACGGCCGCGCACGGTGAAGGTCGCGGTAGACAAGCCGCTGGACCACGCAGGGGAATGAATAGGGATCAGGGTTCAGGGGTCGGGGGTCAGAGAAGAACAAGAATAAATGTCCGAGGTCTTTCCATCGCTAACGCTGAAGAATTGTCGAAGGGGTAATTTCGAATCTTCGATATCTTTATCTTCCTGACCCCCGACCCCTGAACCCTGATCCCTATACATTGACAGCGGCCCATCGCTGGCTAGCATCACGTGCCACACTGAGATTGTGGTTCGCTAGCTCAACCGGTAGAGCAGCTGACTCTTAATCAGCGGGTTCGGGGTTCGAGTCCCTGGCGAACCACCAGCATCAAACCCGCTCCGGATAAGACTTCCGGGGCGGGTTGGTGTTTTAACAGGCCGTTGCAAAACGGCCTGCTGTTCGAACCGTGGATGGTCCGGCGATTCGCAAGGTTCGCCAAACCACGCGAACCGCCTGTGAGGTTTACTCACAGCCAACGGGAGCGTCTGAAAATCTGAATAAACCGGCCCCCATATAAAAGTGGCGCGAGCCACTAGGCCTTGCTCAGCGTCACTTCAGCTTCCGCTGTCGCCCCGTCACGGGTGTAGGTGATCTTGACCTTGTCGCCGGGTTTGAAACCCAGCATGCAGTCCGCGAACTCCGCAGTGTATTTCATCGGCCGTCCGTTGAGATGCGTGACGACATCTCCTTCTTTGAGTGACTCATTAGCGTTGGTGACATAGCTCGACCCCGCTTTGGGAAAACCGACAACTTCGAACCCGCCCTGCCAATTGCCGGTTGGCCGCATACGAATGCCAAGCGCGACGCGAGGCGCCGGGATGGCGAACATGTTCGGCTGGTCTGCCTCCCTCACGTTACCGTCCTGGAATATCCAGCTTTCCTCTTCCTCGTCGTCCACATGGGGCAAAAGCGGCGATTGATTGTGTTTAACAGGAACGTCAAGCCGCGCCTTCAATTGAATTTCTTCTGCGCCGCGCTTCACGGTGAAATCTACTTCCGCGCCAAGCGGCCACGTGCAGACCTTGCCGTAGAACCCGCGCCAGCCTTTGATCGCGTACTGCGCCACATGGGTGACGATATCGCCCTTTTCAAAACCTGCGTGTGACGCCGTTGAACCGGGCCGGACAGCGTGAACTTCGACCCCTTCAAGACGCTTGTCGTGGCAGATAGCAAGGCCGGAAATCAAGGCGTGACGAACGAGGATCGCGCCTCCCGGCTGTGCTTTGAAAGATTCCATGAAGCGTTTGATTTGATTGGCGGATATGACGTAGCCGGCGCCAGTATTGTAGCGTTGGCCGTGACGCGTGAGGATGCGGCCATTAATGCCGATGATCTCGCCCTTGATATTGAAGCTCGGGCCACCGGAGTTCCCGGGATTGACTGGGGCATCTACTTGAAAACAGTCGGAATATCCGCCCTGATAACGCCCCACCGCGGACACCACGCCCGCCGACACGCTCGGCTCCGAGCCGGAGCCGCTCAGCATGAAGGGATTGCCGATGGCGACGGCGATGTCACCGCAACGCACCTCGTCACTGTCGGCGAGCGGCGTGAATGGCAGAGGTTCTTCCGACTCGATTTTGAGTAAGACGATATCGCCTCGCGGATCGCCGCCAACCGGGCGGGCCGTGAGCGGCTTGCCTTTCCCGGCCATACGCACCAAGAGTTCGATCGGCTTGCCGTCGGCGTCATACTTCGCGACGGCGCTGTCGGCGACGTGATGATTCGTCAGCATATAGCCATCAGAGCTGATGCAGACGCCCGAGCCGCCGCCAATGAGAACATACGCAGGGTAGACTTTATCGACCAGCGCCTTCAACTCGGCCGTGACGCTATTCTCTGCGGGCGCATCTTGCGTCGAAGCGCTCTGAGGCGCAAAAAGCGCTGCGGCCGCGACCAGGGCATAGGGAATGATTGCTGCCGTTTTCATAGTCACCTTGCACTAGTCCCGTGAACGTAACGTCGCAATGACCTCGAAAGGATCCGCATCTTCGCCACGCCTGACTTTGAGTTTAATGGTCTCGCCAACCTTCTTGGAATGAATGGCTTTAATGAGATCGTCCGTGTCATTCAGCGGTTGTTCTTCGGCCTCCAAAAGCAAATCGTTTTCGACGATGCCGGCGATCGCAGCGCCAGAACCGGGAACAACGCTCGACACCTTCAACCCCGGCTTGTTGGCAAAAGCCTTTGCCGATTGCACCCCAAGGAAAGGAGCGGGGGGCGGCGTCGTGAACTCCCCGGCGAGCAAACTCGTATACGCCGTGTTGATCGCGTCGAGACGCGAAGCGTAGGCCACACCCGAAGCCTGACCTACCAGCCGCGATTCAAGATTCGAGACGATGCCTACCGGCTTGCCATCCTGCCCGATGACCAATCCGCCAAGGTCGCAGGCGCCGACACGCGCGTCAAGCTGGAAGGCTTTACCCACCTCACGTTGCTCGGCAGAGCAAATGCCGCTCTTTAATCCATGGCGAAGTCCATTCATGCTGCGCGTCACAAGGCTCAATGTCTCGCCACGCTTGGGCGCACGAGTCGCGGCCATATCGACAAAGGGCAGACCGTTTGCGAAAATCTTGAGCATGGCGAGGTCGCTGCCGCGGTTACGGCCAGCCACTTGCGCCTCGAATGTCCGGCCATCGCCCAGCGTGACATAGATATGGCGGATAAAGCGGTTCTTGCCGCCATGTTCGACACCGACGAAATCGCCGAGAATCGTATCGCAGATCAGAATCAGACCGTCGGCACTCACGATTACGCCGCTGTAGGGTCCCGACGAAAGATTGAAAAAGAACTCGTCCCCCCTACCATCGCCTTCCTTGGGGCGCTTGCGGTCAAGAACCACTTGGGTCACATAAGGCGCCCACGCTTCGCCGGTTTGGATGCTCGAATCGGAGAGCTCTTTCGCCACGCTTGATCCTGCCGCGCCATTTTGTGCGGTCGTACCCGACGTGTTGTGGCCAAGTGTAATCGCCAACGCGCCAGCGCCAATGGCCGCTGCTAAACCCGCGACGAGCATCCGTCGGCTGATCACTCGCCACCTTCCTTTGGATCAGTTGGTTCCGTCTTTTCCTCAGGCGCGCTCTCTTTGCGCACCCCCACCGTTAAAGCGATGGAAAGGAGTTGCTCACCACGGCGCACGGTGAACGTCATCACCGCCCCGGGCGGAAGACCGTATGACTTGATACGTTTGACTGTTACGGGAGGCTCGACGTCGCCGCCAGTCTGTTCAGACTCGAACGTTTCATAGTCCATGGAAAGAATATCATGGAGTTCCGTCCGGTTATCCACGGCGTAGCCATCGACCATCATCACCACGTCGCCAGCCTTGAGACCTGCGGCCTCAGCGGCAGACCCGGAATCAATACGAGTGATCGATGGATCACGTTGTTTGCCTTTCTTCATGTTTTTGATCCAGAAACCAATATTGGGCTTGGAAAGCAGCTTCTTGCTGACAAGAGCGTCAAAGCTCATGCAAAATTGCGACGATGGTACCGCCGTGCCAAGCTGCCGCCCCGGATGGTAATGGGCCGTCAACATCCCGATGACTTCGCCGTCGAGGTTCACGAGCGGCCCGCCATAATCGCCGGGGTTGACGGTGCTCTCCACCTCGAATACGTTGCCACGATAGGGATCGCCGAACTCGTCGGCCTCGTCATGCAAGTCGTCCAATTCAAAACGATAGAAATCCGCAAGTGAACCGACGGCGAATGAGGGTTGATGATCGACGATAAAACAGTCAAAACTGTTCCCGAATGCAGCTACCGTCGATCCGATCTTCGCCAACCGCGAATCCCCAAGCTTGAGAGCCGGGAGTTTCACGTCAGCGGGAAGCTTTAACACGAGCAGCAGATTGCGAATATCATGGCCGACGACCGAACATTTGTGCGACTTCCCGTCGGCGGTAATGGCATACAATTCCTTGAGGCCATCGAGCACGGCGCGGGGATCAGACCCAGGCCCGACGCCCATACTAAAACTCTCGGCGTAGGTGATGACATAGCCGCCCTCGACGACAAAGCCGCTGATGGCGGCAGCCTGCGACATGAGCACGGCTTGCCCGCCGCGCGATTCGAGCTCTTCGTATGGTTCGCGGGCGACGGCGACGATGCTCGGCGATACTTTTGAATAGAGAGCCCGGTATTCGGCCTGGAGCTTTTCAAGACGTGATTCGGCGAGCACCGCCGGACAGCAAAAAAGGGAAATAAAGGTCACAAGCAAGACACTCGCACATACGCTTTGGCTGCTCGCACCGCGCATACCTTCTCCCTCCTCCTTCTACGTATAACTCCCTGCTTGCGGCTAGGGAATATGACAATGCATTTCGCCGCTTGGCAATTTCCAAAGTAAAAGATATAAAAAATCCGAATGGCCGTTGAGGCTTGCTGCACCACCGGGTAGGATTGCCTCCACGCATTGGAGAACTTTTTGGCCCCGGGCGCGCTCATTCGCGCCCATGACGACGAGGATACCGACCATGGCACACGAACTTCCCGCACTGCCCTATTCGAAAGACGCTCTGGCACCCCACATCACGCCTGAAACCATCGATTTTCACTACGGCAAGCACCACCAGACTTACGTCACCAACCTGAACAACCTTGTCAAAGGTACACCCAACGAAAACAAGAGCCTCGAAGACCTCGTGAAATCATCCGACGGCCCGCTCTTCAATAACGCCGCGCAAGTCTGGAACCACACCTTCTATTGGAACTGCATGAAGCCAGGCGGCGGCGGAAAGCCCACAGGCGACCTGGCGGCGGCCATCGATAAGGACTTCGGGTCCTTCGACAAGTTCAAGGAAGCTTTCACTCAGGCTGCCACGACCCAGTTCGGCTCGGGCTGGGCCTGGCTCGTGAAGGACAAGGACGGCAAGCTCGCCGTGACCAAAACCGGCAACGCCGACACGCCGCTCAAAGCGGGGCAGAAGGCGCTGCTCACCATCGACGTGTGGGAACACGCCTACTACATCGACTTCCGTAACGCCCGTCCCAAGTACATCGAGACGTTCATGAATAATCTCGTGAACTGGGACTTCGTCGCGAAGAATTTCGCGGGCAAATAAGCGCCCGCGCCTATTCGTTACGCTTCGAGCGCCACGGACTATTCCGTGGCGCTTCGTGTTCATGCCGCCTTTCAATGAAAATGTTCCGAATCCAGCCACGTGCAAGTTTCCAGCCGCATTCCAGTACCATATAATATGAACGTACCTGATGTATATTCGGGCCACGCAGAAGGCACCATGGACGAAGAACTCCAACGCCCACGGGAGGAACCCCGCACCA
>JABWBM010000195.1 GCA_013360495.1 Planctomycetaceae bacterium | reverse complement strand
GGGCGGCGCGATGTCACGGAGCGGCAGGCGACGCTGCGCGGAGCGATCGACTGGAGCTGGGAACTCCTTACAGATTACGAGCGTTCAGCGTGCGCGCAGCTTTCGGTGTTTCGCGGCGGCTTCTTCCTTGCCGGCGCGGAAGACGTTGTCGACTTGTCCGCGTTCAAGAATGCGCCCTTGGCGATGGACGTGGTGGAATCCCTGCGTGAGAAAAGCTTGCTCAAATCCGAGGAAGTCAAAGGGCTCTCGGGCGAGACTCGCTTCAATATGTATGAGTCGATCCGCGAGTATGCATCCGAAAAATTGAAAGAACTTGGGCTCCTCGAAAAGACGCAAGAACGCTGGCGGAAATGGCTCCTCGATTACGCTCGCGGCTGGTGGGAAAAGCGCCGGGGCCGCGAGAGTACCGAAAGCACGCGGCGCCTCGACCTCGAAACGGAAGGCTTGATCCGCATCGCGCAGGACATGTCAGTGGACCCCGAACAATCGGGCTGGGCTGCCGTCTTCATCGCGCCAACATTGAACCGGAAAGGCCCGATAACGGTGGCCGAACCGATGCTGGTCAAATGCCTCGAACGGTTGGGCTTCCAGCTTCCCGACTTCGACGCGCCGGAACAACCGCAGCCGAGCGCATGATCGTTATGTCTTGAGTTGAAACGTCTTGCCGCAATAGGTGATCGCGCCGACGATGCGATCACCGCGAGACTTCACCGGCTTCGACTCGTAATAATAGAAGGTCTTGCCCGTATCCTGCGGCAGCATGCCAAGCATCTTCAACCATGCGATAGCCGCCGGGCGCATGCCGCGGCGCTGGCCATCGACCGAACGGATGGCGAGCGAGAGACCATCGGAGAAGCGCGCAACACAGAGCAGCCCCTCGGCGCCGCCCTTGGCTACCAGCCCGCCCTTGGCAAAGCGCATGATGTCGGTATCGATATGCCGCTCGTCGCCACCGATCAGTTCGGGGTATTTCGCCATGGCGCGCGCGATGCGTGTCAGATGCTTCGCCAGATCCGGCGGAATGTCGTTGCCCGGCTTGACGAGGGACGAAAACGACGCAGCCATCTCGAACACACTCGCCGAGAGGCAGGGGGCGCCACAACCGTCGCCTCCATAGTGCCAATGCTCGGGGTCGAGACCGATTACCTCGCGCGGATGTTTGAGCACCGTTTTCATCACTTCAGCGATGCGTTTCTGCACCGGATGATCGCGTTCGAGGTAGCGTTCCGGCGGCGCGCCGTACATGAGCGAGGCCAGCAGCATGCCGGCATGCTTGGCGGCGCAATTATGGAAAATGCGGCTCTTCTTGAGACCGCGGCGCACGGCGTCGACGTGAATCGGCGAGGCTTCTGCCTCATCCCCGGGCAAATCTGGCGGGCATTGCAGGTGGTCTTCCGTCAGCCCCCCGCGGCTGAGCATGTCGCGCACCATCGCCACCTGACGCTCATTGGCGTCGATGGACCCCGATACGATGGCGACATGACTTTCGTCGAGACCGAAGCGCTCAATGGCGCCGCTCTCGACGAAGGGGATCGCCTGAAAGGGCTTGAGGCTGCTGCGATAATAGAACTCATCCTTGGGAGAGCCGGCCGATTCGACCAGCTTCATTTCGCGCACGGCGGCAGCCACGCCATAATGCTCGCATTCGACAACGCCGTCGCGCACAACATGGGCAAGAATTTCAGGGTGCATGGGTTTCCAGCTAAAAGGTGATGTATGCGTCATTCCCGCGCAAGCGGGAATCCAGAACGAACCATCAGTCTATCGTGGGGACTGGATGCCCGCCTTCACGGGCATGACGAGCGTGAATGTTCATTTTTTCTTTCATATTGACTTGCCTAAAGACGCTCTTACTTCTTCCCTTTCTGCGCGGCCGCGGCAGCAGCCTCAGCGATCCACTCGGCATATTTCTCCTTGAGGGCGGCGATACGGTCGGCATTGCGTTCCAGCAGTTCCACTTCACGATACAGGGGCATTTCGTATTCCTCGATCAACGTGCCGAATTTCTCGGCCAGCGCGCGATGATCCCCCTCAACGTCGACGTCGGGCTTGCCGAGCAGCCGCGTTATACTCTTCTTTTCCTTTGCGCCCTGATCGGCCATGGTCGTGTAGTTATTGTCGATGCGCTTGATCAGAGATTTCAGGATCGAGATCAGCATCGCGGGTTGCAACATGGCGAGTTTCGGGAACTGGTCGCCGGGGATGATGCCAACAACCGTGTTTTCCTCGGCAATCAGATCCGCCGTTCGCGTCTGGTTCTCTCCGAGCAGCACCGCGATCTCGCCCACCGTTTCGCCGGTGTTGATCTCGCCGACGCGGTTGTTGTCGATCACCACCGCGAGCTTGCCCTTCATGACGACGAACATCGAATTGCCCGGGTCGCCGGATCGGCAGAGCGCCTCGCCCTTCTTGAGTTTGTGCTGTTTCCCTTGCATCTCGTAGGACTCGATCACACGCGTCATCTGCATGGCGCTTTCTTCGGTATCCCCGGCAAGCGACTTTCCCGTCGAGTAGGTCTTCGAACCCTTGGCTTCTTTCAGAGCGTCGAGGATCATGTCCTCGCCTTCCGCCTCTTTCGATGTCGTGTTCACCAGCTCGTAGAAGCCGGTGTAGAAGCGGCTCAATTCCTGTTCGAGGCGGGCGACGCTCGATTGTGCGCCGGTGAGGTTGCGGTTGGCGAGCTTGACCTTCCTGGCAAGCGTTCGTCCAAAGGCAAGCGCCACGCCCGGATTCTTGATGAACTGCTTGAGCAATTGTTCTTGCGTCACCGGGACGACCAGCAGGTCGGCCGCCTCATTCGCCATGATCGTTTCGACGTATTTGCCGAAGAGCACTGACGACGTTCCGACGATATCGCCCTGAAGCTTCCACTCCTCGATGGCGTTCGCCGCGCGCACGGCTTCATCGTCGTTCTTGTTGGCGACGAGCTTGCTTGAGAGCGCGCCACGCTGGATAACGAACGTTCTATCGGCGGGGTCGCCCTGGCGGACGAGCACTTGACCGGCGTCGCACGAGAGCAATTCGAGAGCTTTGCCCATGTTTCAACCTCCCTGTCGAAACCTCACAGAGCAGTCACGATAGCTTTTCGCGCGCGTTTTCAACCGAAAATCCGCTCCTTGATTGAGCTGAACATCGCCTGCTTGTTCCGGTTCAGACGCGACGCGTAACGGTCGATTACGCCGGGGTCCACGAATGGTAGCAACGGATTCTCCATGCGCTGATCAAACACCATCTTGCGCATCAGGAACACCTCCGCGCGTGAAAGGCCGTTGGCCTCGCACAGCCTGTTGAAAATCTCCGCGTTGCCGATAGCGGCGCCCCGGTATTTCCAGCCGTTAATGCGGGAAACGGCGACCATCCGCCAGATCAGCAGGCCTCCCACCACAAGAATGACGGCGCCGGCCACATAGCTCCAGACATTGGTCTCCGAGCCGAACTCGATCGCCTGAGGCAGCATCTTGTCTTGAAGTATGCAAAGAGGTGTCATGCGGCGCCTCGCAATACGCTCTGGGTTTTCTTGAGACGTTCGAGCACGTCGCGGTCTTCCTCGCGCTTGATCGCCTGCTCGACGCGCGCCAATCCCCCGGCCGGGCGGATCTCGCGGATCACCCAAGCCGCCGTCATGCGCATCTTCGGGTTGGGGTCGTCGAGCATGGCGAAAATCACGGACACCACTTCGACAACGCCCATCTTCCACAGGGCTTTACAGGCGTTGCCGCGCACGCGGTTGTTGGGATGGCGCAAGAAGGGAACGAGCACTTGTCGCAATTTCGGCTCATTCAATTCCTCGATCGCCTCGACGGCGTTGGCTTGTACGCGCGAATCGTTGTCGGAGAGCAGTTTCATGAGCGCTTTGATCGCCTCGGTGTTGCGCATGGCGACGAGCAGGCGGATGATCGTGGCCCGAACCATCCTGTCGGGGTCATTGACAAGATCGATCATGTCACGGCCAATTTTACGGTGTGAGCCGGTCGCCTGAATGATGCGGATCGCCTTCACCCGCTTCTTCGAATCCATGTGGTCGAGGTCGCCCAAGAGCTCGTTGAGATGGTTCTCGTCAAGCTGGGTAAACGCGCGGCCAGCAAGTTCGCGCGTGGCATCGTCGAGCTGATCGAAGGAATGCGAATACTGCGAGAATCCGGCTCGCGCGATGGCCTGTCCAGACGCCTTGCGCACGCTTTCGAATCGCCCCGACATATACGGCGCGAGCACATGGGTAAGGTCCTCGGGCGCGGCCGCGATCAACGCATTCACCACCTTGAGTTGAGTCGTCTCATCCCCGGACTCCATCAGTTTCGAGATCGAACGGCGCGCAGCCGACGTCGGATTCCCCGCGAGCTTCTCGATACAAGCATTCTGAATCTGCGGGTCGGCGGAGTGAGCCAGCGCCGCGAGAAGCGGAGCGCGGGACTCGTCGTCCATCTGCAACTTATCGATCTCGGTGTAGAGGAATCGCGCGTACTTTCGTGGCAGCCGGTTGATCTGTGGCGCGATAACGGGGAGCCATGGCACGCCGTGATTGACCTTGATCAGATGGCGCTGGCGGTCCTGGGGCAGCTTCACGATGGCGCGCAGCACACTGTCCACGGCATCGGGAGTCGCGCGGGCGCGCAGCAATTCGACGCCAATCTTGCGCAGAATCTCGTCCTGCTCGCCGGCAAGCGAAAAGATGAATTCGGCTGCCGGCAGGCTGTCGTCGCCCCGCAACATCTGCAAGATCAGTTCGCGCGTTATACCCGCGTGGCCGCCGCGCTTGATGGCGTCGAAGAGCACCTCGTGCCCCTCGCGGCCGATCTCACAGCACGCACGCACGACGGCCGGCGAGCGGTGGGCTTCGAGCTTTTCGATGGCTTCGGAGAGAGCGCGGCGTGCGACCTCGATGTCGAGCTTGATGCGCTCCATGCTTCTGGATGTATTGACGGGGCGGCCCGACGCATCGACGCCCCTTTCGGCGATGTCTCTTTCAGCCGCAAAACGCGTGACGACCGCGCCGATGGCTTCGCCCGCATCGATGCGTAGTTGCGGCTCTTCCTCGTCCTCAAGATAGAGCGCGAGCACGGGCAAGGTATCGATCGAGGTATTGGCGCGAAGAACGTCGAGTAACGTGCGCCGGATCGGCAGTGAGGCCCCTTTGACGAATTGCGGCATACTGTCGCGCAAGCGGTAGAGGCTGCGGGATATGGCCTCGCGCACGGCCGGCGGAAATTGTTCGTAGCGCTTGAGAAGTTCGAGAAAACCTTCGGGCGAGCGTTGTTCGAGGATGGCGCTGGCAGCCCCGGCAACAATCTTGTCGTTCTTTTGATCGAGCGCGGCCATCAGCGCCGGCATCACCTGTTCGGAGCGCGCCGAACCGAGAATGGTGAATGTCTCGCGTAGGCCCATGGTGCGACGTCCCGGTCACTATACGGTTCTGCTATGGAAGTCCTTCTTATACCCCCATTTATGATCGTCACGCAAGCGGAGTTCGGGCCATTCGCCGCTACCAACAACGATCAGTCGTCGCCCGTTACAGGGGCTCCGCCGTTTTCGCGCGGGTCCCGCAAGGGCATCGCGCCGGGGATATGAACGGGAGTGATGCTCGTCACCAATCTGCCATTTTCCATGCGCTCTGTACCGGTTACGGCGAAAGCGCCCGGGTCAAGTTCTGTACCCGCGGATTCAACCGCCTGATCATCTTCCGGGATTGCCATGGGCGTTGGAGCCGGGGAGTCGTCGTAGAGATTGACGAGAAGGTAAAACGCTCCTGCCCCAAGCGCCAACGCGCCTGTCGCGAGCTTGAGTCCAAAAAACACCGTCCTCCACATCCGGACCATTTTAGCAGGAATTACGTACGCAGGGCAGCACCCTTTCCTGCCTGAACACGTCACGTGCAAAGTTGCGTTCCTGAGACGTTTTCATGTATCTGCGTCATGCCGACGACGCGAGCTCAGCGAAGCGTTACAGCGAGCGCAGTCGGCATCCAGTCTTT
>JABWBM010000194.1 GCA_013360495.1 Planctomycetaceae bacterium | reverse complement strand
CTTCGCCGGCGAGCCTAAGCGTGAGGAGCCGGTCAAGGAGGACGAGACGACGCACATCGATGTACAGAAGATCACGGCCAAGGATTACATGGACCGTTTCATCAATCCGCCGGATGTAATGGAGTCGCGCCGCCTCAAAGCCATCGAGGAGAAAAAGAAGAAGGCCAGATTTCCGGAAAAGCGCCAGCAGGACGTGCTGCTCTTTCTCGTCAATTACGCGCCGCTCCGCAAGTGGCAGCGTGACGTGCTTACCATCGTGCGCGATGAGGCGTATTACTTCGTGCCGCAAGCCATGACCAAGATCATGAACGAGGGTTGGGCGAGCTACTGGCACTCGACGATCATGACGCAGAAGGCGCTCACCGATAACGAGGTGCTCGACTTCGCCAACCTGCATTCCGGCACCATGGCCACGCCGCCCGGGCAGATCAACCCCTACAAGCTCGGCCTCGAACTTTACCGTGACATTGAGGAGCGCTGGAACAAGGGGCGCCATGGCCGCGAGTGGGAGGCGTGCGACGACCTCGAGCGCAGGGAGCGTTGGGACACCGGCGATATGGCCGGGCGCGCGAAAGTATTTCAGGTACGTAAGCTCTACGACGATATCGGGTTCATTAGCGAGTTTTTCACCGAGGACTTCTGCCGCCGCAACAAGCTTTTCACTTATGCCTTCAATCGCAGCACCGGCCGCGAGGAGATCGCCTCGCGCGATTTCAAGGTGGTGAAGGAGAAGCTGTTGGAAAGTCTGACCAATGTCGGGCAGCCTTTCATCTATGTCGAGGACGGCAACTTCAAGAATCGCGGCGAACTTCTCTTAACCCACCAAGACTTTGGCACCGAACTTGACGACCGCATGATGCGCGACACCATGCGTAACCTGCAACTTGTCTGGAACCGCCCGGTGAATCTCGAAACGCGCATCAACGACCGCAAGGCGCTTGTTTCTTATGACGGCAAGGAATTCAGCGAGACGAAGTAGTGTCTGCGGACACGCATTCCCCTTCCTGAGGATAAGCCATGGCCGCGAGAGGTTGAATCCATCGAACCTTTACTTCGAACCTTCGTTGGTACTGGCGGGTGTAAATGCAATAGGAGTCATCCTGATGCTTCGTAACTTCATGTTACCATTCGTGGTAGTCGTAACAACAGTGAGTGGTTGTTCTCGTGACTCCGACAATCTTGAAGGAATGAATACAATTTCCGCCGCGCTGACGACGTCACCAGCGTTCCTTCAGGCAGAGTGCGATGAATTCGACGGTCCATATAAAATGCGTGTTCACAGGCAGGCGGCGAACGAACGAGATATGGCGCTCATCCTAAAAGCCGAACAGACAAGAGCCGACCGTCAGGACGTTGAAAAAGCCATCGTCGATGATCTCGAGTACAATCCTAAGCCCGCCGAGAACGACGATCTATGGTGGTACAGTGAATTCGATGGAATGCGAATTCCGTTTGCGGTGACCGAGAACGCTCTACGGTATTACGTCGATTTGACGAAGTCGTTTCGTCGCGCGGATTTTTCGGGCGCTGCCGGAATGGAAGTCAAACGCTCCGAATTCGAATACACCGCGACATGCATGTTTCATCGCCATGTCTCCTTGGACCAGCGGCCATACTCCTCGGTGTACGTTGTTACACAGCGCCTCTACTTTCATGAATATATGGATTCGTTGGCAGCATTAACAATCGACCGGGAGCGGCACGTCATTTTTGATGAATCAGGAAAACTCGTCACTGTGCTCGGCGATGGACCAAAGAGTGTCACAGTAAGCTGACCGGCCTACTCATGCCTGAGCGCGTCCATGGGCGTCAGGCGAGACGCGCGCCAGGCGGGGTAGAGGCTCGCGAGAAAACCGAGTACCAGCGCAAGTCCCATGGCTTGAGCGACAAGATCGATATTCAGCGCAGGCGAAAGCGCCCGGAGCTTGAAGATCTCTTTCACGGCAACCACTTCGCCAAAGCCGAGCGCAAGCCCCATCGCGCCGCCAAGCAGCGTGACGAGTATGCCCTCCTGCACGACGCCCATGACGATGCGCCTGCGGCTCCAGCCGATCGCCATCAACAGGCCGATTTCGCGCGTGCGCTCCAGCACGGAGATCAGCATGGTGTTGAGCACGCCGAGCGCACCGGCGAGCGCGGCCACGAGACTCAGGGCAAAGCCGAATTTCTGCATCGTCTGCACTTCGGGGTAGTTGTCCATGAGTTGGTCGGAGCGCTTGAAGTTCAGGCCAGGGAAATGACGATTGAGCGCCTCGACACTTGCGTCTTTGGCGGCGTCACTCTTGTCTTTGAATTCCACGACAAAGTAGTTCGTGCTGCCGGGAATATCCCGAAGTTGTTGCGTGATGTCGTGATGGAAATAGAGCGCGGCCTCGGTAAAGCGGTTCTCTGCGGTAAAAACGGCGCGAAGGTAGAGATCCGTCATGGACAGGGCCGCGTCTTTGTTGATTTTTGAGTCCTTGAGGACATCATTTGCTTTCATCCCCTTCTCCCACATGGATAGATCGTCAAATTTTTTACCGTCCGTTGGCAGGAAGAATTCCGCCAATTCTCCCATGAGCAAATCCTTCAACGACACCTTTTGTCCTACTTTGAGCTTCTTTTCGGGCGGGAGTTGTTCGTTCACCAGATCGAAGAGCAGCTTACCGCAGATGAATCCGTTGGGATCGTTGTCCACGATCATTGGCTCGCCGGGTCTCGAAGTTTCCCATGGTTCGAATTTGCGGACGACAGGGGAGTTTTCCGTAACGCCAAAGTAATTGATCTGATTGGATGGTCCCACAGGGCGTAAAGTCCGAATGTTCGCCCAAATAAACGGGTACACCGCTTCCACGTTCGCATCGGCAGTTTTGATGTCGGTGACGACATCGCGACCGTCCTGATCGAGCGCAATAATCGAATCGAAGCCCTCGGATTCGGTCTTGATGACCAGCGCGTCGCCGCGGTAGTTGTTGAAGATCGATGTGACAGCGTTGAGCAGATTGTCGGAGATCGTAAAAATCGCCACCATCAGCGAGATGCCGACGCCGACGCCGAGCGCGCTGAAGATCGTGCGAAGCTTGCGCCGGAAGAGATTACGGATGACCACGTTGCCCTTTCGCCGCCGCCGAGCCATGATTGGCGGGTGCGAGAGGATACACTGGATTGTCCGGTTGGGAATCGCGCACTGCAGGAACAAGGGCTGTAGCGCCCCGCGCCCTCGCGGGGCGAATGAAACAAGAAATAAGACGTCCTGCGAGGGCGCAGGACGCTACAAAACACCGTATGCCATCTGCTTCCCCTTTCACACTCCTTGTCGCCGATGGCGCCGCACGCGCGGGCGAAGTGCGCACGTCGCGCAGGACGTTCAAGACGCCAACCTTCATGGCCGTCGGAACACTCGGTAGCGTGAAGGCGTTAACACCGGAACAGGTTCGTCAAGCAGGCATTGAGGTCACGCTCGGCAACACCTACCACCTGCTGGTGCGTCCGGGATGCAAGACCGTTGCCGATCTCGGGGGATTACACAAGTTCTGCGGCTGGGACGGGCCGATGCTCACGGACTCCGGCGGCTTTCAAGTCTATAGCCTCGCCGAGCGTGTGAAGACCGACGATCACGGCGTCACCTTCGCGAACCATATTGACGGCGGGTCCATGGAGTTGACACCCGAATCGAGTATCGACGCGCAGCGGCTCCTTGGCGCGGACATCGTGATGCAATTTGACGATGTGCCGAAGCTGCCGTCGCCGCGAGAACGCATTGAAGAAGCGATGGAGCGCAGCCTGTGCTGGGCTGCTCGCTGTAAGCGCGCGTTTACGGGCGAGTCAGCCCAAGGCAAGCCTCAGTTGCTCTTTGCCATCCAGCAGGGCGGGTTGGATCGTGATCTGCGCAAGCGTTCAATCGATGGGCTGGCCAACATCGACTTTGACGGTTACGCCATCGGTGGTCTCTCGGTAGGGGAGTCGAAGGAAGAACTCCACGTCGCCATGGCTGAATTCGCGCCGATGTTACCCGCCGACCGGCCGCGTTATGTGATGGGCGTGGGCTTTCCCGAGGACATGCTCGCGGCCGTGGCTGCCGGCATCGATATGATGGATTGTGTCGTGCCAACCCGTAGCGCGCGCCACGGGCTTGCCTTCACGAGCAAGGGCAAGATTCAGCTTCGCAATGCGAAGAACGCGCTCGATAACGCACCGCTCGACTCAGCCTGCCCCTGCTACACCTGCAAGACATTTAGCCGCGGCTATCTGCGGCATCTGGTTATGGCTGGCGAAATCCTCGGCTTTACGTTGCTCACGCTTCACAACTTGAGCTACTACAGTTTGCTGATGGCCGGCGCGCGCGACGCGATCATCGGCGGGCGTTTCGAGAAATACCGGACGGCAATCGTTGACGCCTGGAAAAGTGAACCCGCAGAGACGGATGGAAGCCGGGAAGGCGAACCGCTCTAACTGCGCGGTGCAAACAGGAACCACCCGCTGCCACCAGTGAAATGAAAGAGCCAAGGGGGATGTTCACGCCCCTGATTGCTGTGGAGTTCGATCTCCAATTGCTTTCCGGTATCGCGCGCGAGACGCAGCAAGCCTTTGTCCCAAATAGCCACGCTTCCGCGGTCTCTGGAAACCTCGCCCTCGTATTCAAGATAGTCGCGGCGGTGCGGCGCGATTTCGCGACACGCGATCCCCGTTTCCACGCACACGCGCTCAGGCGGCTCAGGAAGCTGGAAGGTGCGCAGCATGTCAGAGCCGGGCCATTCGAACATAAAGTCGAAATGGTCCATGCCCTGCCAGGTGTGGCACTGGATGACGTAGGACAACCAAGTCTGGCCGCTGGAGGTCATGACTCCAGTCTAGATCGAAATGATGAACGGGGGCTACTGAAAGGCGGGGTGACGCCACGGCATTGGAGTTACGCCACTTGAATTTGCGCGTGGCTTCCCTTGAGCGAGCGGCCTTTAAGCGAACGAATAAGAGCGCCCACCATTGCCTTTGGCATGGGAGCGGGTTCGACGAAGATCACGAACTTGTTGAAATTCGAAGGCTGAACGAGGGCGCTGCGGTGTTCAGACAAGGCGGCCGAACGATCGGCGGTATGGCGAAGGAGATCGTTGACGCTGCGTGACATTGCTCTTTTCCTTGTCCCATTATCGGCAGAGGCTTGTCTTCCTGATGCCGAATCTGCCAGTTAAACGTAAAAGGTCGTGCTCCGGTTGCAAAAAAGTGATAAAAAATCGTTATCTGCCCCATTATTCGGGGTTGGAATCCGGAGATTTCACCAAATCCGGGGTGCGCCGGATGAGGTTGGTTTATCGACGATGTCAGGGCGTCAGACGCATGCGTGTGATTCAAGTCCAACAATTGCAAGTCGACGCTCCGTTGCTCTATGCCATTTACCACGAGAGCGGAAAACTTCTCCATAACCGGGGCGAGCGCCTTACCGCCAAACATATCTATCTCTTGCAGCACGCCGGTATCGAAAAGGTGGTCGCGGCCGACAAGCTCGAGCGTCCGCAACGCATGGAGGCCGAACTTCGTCAGCGGCTCGTACCTACCAAGCAACTCGCGCTCGGTATGACAGTTGCGCGCTTGATTACCGCCGATGACGGCAAGGTGATCGCAGACTCCGGCAAGATGCTCGGCAAGGACTTGATCGAGTACATCGTGCGCAGCAAAGTCGAGGAAGTCTGGATCGAGAAGAAGCCCGACGAGCTGAATGCAGCCCAGGCGAAGGCTTATCTCGACAAGGTTAAGAAGCATATCGAGCAGAACGAGGCGATTCCCGGCTACATCCCGCCGACAACCACGAAGATGGCGGCCGACATGTTGCGGGACATCGGTGGCGTGCTCGAACTGGAGAAACTCGGCCCTCCATCGTTACGCATCAAGGTTGAAGGCGATCCGCTGCTCAAGCGCTTGCCACCCCTTCGAGGTCATCTTCAACGCATTGCGTTCGGGCGTGAAGGTCCAGCAGGCCGACATCGACCGCGTGATCGGCGATATCCTGCGTTCGGCGCTTAAAGACCGCTGCCTGTTGCTCGCGATCATGCACCAGCCCCGTCAGGGCGAGTATCTCTTCACGCACACGATCAATGTCGTGACCCTCGCGGTCAACCTCGCTCTGGTGCTCGGCTACGACGAAAAGCTTCTCAAAGAGCTGACCTATGGCGCGTTCTTCAACGACATCGGCATGTTGATGGTGCCCGACGATATCCGCAACAAGCCGGCCAAGCTTACTGACGCCGAAGCTGCCGAGATGCGCAACCACACCACGTACTCCGTGCGCATGTTGAAGCGTGTCGAGGGCATGCCGCCAATGCTGCCGCTGGTGGTGTTCCAGTCCCACGAATTCGTGGATGGTTCGGGCTATCCGCGCGGAAAATCCGGCGACGAGATTCACGATCTGACCAAGGTATTGAGCGTCGCAACGTTTTACTCCGCCATGATCTCAAACCGCCCGCACCGGGCGGGACTGCAGCCGTACAAAGCGATCGAAAACGTGCTGCGCGAAGCGAGCGCTAAAGTGCAAAAGTACGACCCCGGTATCGTCAAGGCGCTGCTCAAGGCCGTGAATATTTTCCCGGTAGGAAGCTGGGTGAAGCTTACCGATGGCAGTGTTGGCGTCGTCACCGTGCCGAATCAGGAGGAGTTTGCCTGCCCTTATGTGCGCGTGCTGGTCAAGGATGGCAAGCTCGCCCTGAACGGCCAGCCCGCCATCGCCACCAATCAGGCGATTAAGATAGAGAAAGCCATCGATGCTCCTGCGGGAACAGACGCGCTTCGCGCGTTCTACGTGGAAGCATAGTAGGTCTATGAAAGAGATAAATACCCACGCTTGTCATGCCCGCGAAGGCGGGCATCCAGCCCCACGATGAATCAGTGGTTGGCTCTGGATTCCCGCCTTCGCGGGAATGACGTTGCGTGGCAGGGGATCATGATTTTTGCACTCTGCGTAGGCAAACCACCGGCTTTGTGGACCATATGACAAGGAAGCACCGATAACGATCCAGCATGGCCGGCGAACACTACTACATTTCCGATCTTCATCTCGCCCCGCACACCCGCGGCGTCAACGCTCTCTTCGACTACTTCATCGCCAATTTCGCCCAAGGCGCCGCGTCGCTCACGATCAACGGCGACTTGTTTAACTCCTACTATGGATTCAAGCAACTCAAGCGCTCGTTCTACCGCGACATTTGCCGCCAGCTTCGCGGACTGGTCGGATCCGGCACGCGCGTGGATTTCGTCGGCGGCAACCGTGATTTTCTCTTCGTCAAGGATGCCCCACGATACGGCATGCGCGGCTATCTTGATGAAGTCTATCGCCAGCTTCCCAAAGATCGCGTGGCCGCCATCCATGGTGACGGCTTTTGCCTCGACGACAGGGGACACCAGCGCATGCGCAAGGTTCTGCGGGTGTTGCCGCTTCGCGGGATGAATTACAT
>JABWBM010000193.1 GCA_013360495.1 Planctomycetaceae bacterium | reverse complement strand
CTCCTAATGGTATACTCGACGAAAAGACAAGGTGGATTCCCACCTGAATAAGAGGCGGGAGATATCTTGTAGCGCCACAGCTATGCTGTGGCGTCTTCCGGTTGCTCCGTCACAGCATAGCTGTGACGCTACGGCCCTTGACCGATACAATCGCGCCCCATGACACAGCAGCCAATAGATATCCTCGCCCGGCCCATGCGCGATCTGCGCATCTCGGTCACCGACCGCTGCAATCTGCGCTGCACCTACTGCATGCCCGCCGAAATCTTCGATAAGGATCACGCCTTCCTCCCCAGGGGCGAAATCCTCAGCTACGAGGAGATCGTACGGCTCGCGCGCATCTTCGTCGGCCTCGGCGTCAAAAAGCTCCGAATCACGGGCGGCGAGCCGACCTTGCGCCGCGACTTGCCCGGCCTGATCGCTCAATTACGCGCGATCGAGGGCGTCGAGGATGTGGCGCTGACCACCAACGGTCTCTTGCTCACGAAGCTCGCCACGCACCTGCGCGCCGCGGGGCTTGACCGCCTCACCGTCAGCCTTGATTCGTTGGATGACGCCATTTTCGGGCGCATCAATGGCCGGGGCGTCCATGTGCAGGCCGTGCTCGACGGGATTGCAGCAGCCGAAGCCGCGGGCTTCGAGCGTCTCAAGATCAACATGGTGGTGCAGCGCAGCGTCAATGACCATGAAGTCGTCTCCATGGCGAAGCACTTCAAGAACACGGGTCACATCGTGCGCTTCATCGAGTTCATGGATGTCGGCACGACCAATGGCTGGCGTATGGATCTGGTGGTGCCGGCCCGGGACGTGATCGCGCGCATCGGCGCCGAGATGCCCCTCGAACCTATCGATCCGAACTACCGGGGCGAGGTGGCAGCACGTTATCGATACAAGGACGGCATGGGCGAGATCGGCATCATTTCCTCTGTTACGGTCCCCTTCTGCGGCACCTGCAACCGCGCGCGACTGAGCGCCAAGGGGGAGCTCTTCACCTGCCTGTTCGCGGGCAGGGGGAACGACTTGCGCGCCTTGCTTCGGAATGGAACGAGCGATGCCGGCATCGAGGCGGCAGTTCGCACTATCTGGACCAAACGCGACGACCGATATTCGGAGATTCGCACGGCGCTGACCGCCGGCGGGGCCGGATCGAAGCGTGTCGAAATGTCGTATATCGGCGGATAACCGGAGGCCGTAACGCTGCGATGCGCTTTCGCGCAAGACGTCCCGCGAGGGCGCGGGACGCTACGCCGCTGATTGTTGTACGCGTGAGAGCAACGCTTGGTACGCTCGAATTTGCCCCGTTACGCCTCTTCCAGTCACCATCGTGTCATATCGGGGAAATGGTTTGTTCTGAGACGGGTAAGGGCTTGTTTTGCCCTTGACCCCCTTAACGGGCCGAATAGTATTGGGGTTTCGGGTATCCCCCTCCCGTAGACTTTACACTGGGCCGAGACCAGTTGGCTCGAGTTACGTTGAAGACGTAACACATGATTCCGCCGGGAGTTGGTGGTTGAAACTTACGTCGAAAATTTTGCTGATTCTCGTACTGCTGCTGGGGATCGCGTTCGTGGTCCAGATCGCCGGACTGCATGGCGCCTACGTATCCTGGGCCGATCGCGCACAGATCGAGGAACGAAAGATCGGCGACGACATCAGCCTGCTTAACATGGCGTACAGCGATTATCTCGCCGCCCGCGCCGAAGCCGATCAGATTCCCTATGGCCCGGACGCGCAGGAAGTGATCGCGCTCAAAGCCCAAAAGAATATTCTCCGCTGGTACCGTCAGGAAGCGGTCGAAGCTAACGATCAGGTCAAGGCCGCGTATGACGCGCTCAACAAGGCGATTTCCGACGTCAGCGAAGAGGTTCCGGCGGAATACAAGAAAATCGTGGACGCGCTGCGCACGCAGGTGCAGGAGCGCGCGGGAACCAAGGCGAACGTCGAGAAACAGGTCGCCGATCTGCTCGCGAATATCGCGAGCTCCCGCGCCGAGTATGCCCTCGACTATCAAGAGTTCGTCCTGCTCGAATACAATCAGTACCTCACACAGGAAGACCTGCACCGCACCAAGGAAACGCTCTATCGCTACCGCTGGCTTCGCCCCGACCTGCAGGCTCAAGTGGGCGATACCGGTCACATGGTGACGGCGAATGTGATCGCGGCGACACCGCTCGCGGTCATCATCGACAAGGGCAAGCGTGACGGCGTCGAACTGTACCAGAAGTTTACGGTGCAACGCGAAGGGCGGATGATCGCCATCGTGGACATCGTCGAGGTTCGCAATGACGAGGCCGAGGGCGAAGTGCGCCATCTCACGGACAAGCAGGTTCGCCCGCAGCCGGGCGATACCGTGGTTCCCCAGACATTTGTTGGCGGATTTGGCACCGCGCTCGCGGACAGGTAACGGAAACGGATTGGGTATATGAGTCTCTGGACGCGTACGATCATGCTGCTGGCGTTGGCGATTCTATCGCTTTCGCTCGGGCTTGGTCTTGACCGCGCGTTCTCCACCGAGCCCTCCGACCTCGATAACTTCGTTTCCGCGCGCAACACGCGCCGCGCCATCGCCTACCGCTTCGTCGATTACCGCGGCGGCCGCGTCGCGAAGTCCGACGTGTCCGGCGTAGGCTGGAACCCCACGGAAGACGCCACCGCGGAAGTTCATCCCGGCTCGGCGATCGATGTGCGCCGCTCGCTGCTCGCCATGGAGCGCCACGAAGCCAACCTCGCCAAGACCTTCGTCGACGACGAGAAGAAGAAGGTGCGCGACGGCGGGCCGAACGACCCGGGCATCAAATCGCTCGAAGACGATATCGCCGGGTTCAACCGCAAGCGCCGCGAAGTGGTCAGTGAATTGTCGCTGATCGAGAACAAGATGCGGATCTTTGCCATGACGCTCGCGGGCTACAGCATCACCATCAAGCACTTCCAGCAGATGGTGTTCAATTACGATTATGAAGTGCATCTCGCCATTATCGAGCGCGACGCCCTGCGCACGGAGTTGATGCAGGTCAAAGCCCTCGGGGAAGACCTGATCGACGAAAAGAAGGCCATCGAGGACGCCAACTATCGCACGTCGTCCGAGCTGCGCCGCACCGCCATGCTGATCAGGGATTACGAGCAATACGACCCGCACTTGCGCGGCAAGGCTGCGAAAGAAGGCAATCCGTGGGTGCGCGGCATCGTTGAGCGCGCCAGCGAGGATTCGCGCGCCGGGCTGATCTGGATCAGCATCGGCTCGCAGGATGGCGTCCAGCTCGGTCAGGTGCTTTCGATCCATCGCGGCGGCCAGTTCGTCGGACGCATGCGCGTCGAAGCGCTCGACCGCAATACGGCGCAGGGCCGCCTTCTTGAGGAATTCCGTGGCAAGGTGACGCCGCGCGCGGGCGACCACGTGCGTGGTGCGCCCAATTTCGGATCGACGGAGAAATAAGCCGTGGCAAAGGGAAAGAAGCCTCCAGCCAAGCCGCCCAAGCCCGCGAAGAAGAAGGCGGAGCCGGAAGACGATATCGACGCGACGCTCGCGTCCGATGAGGCCGAGCTTGCGCCAGAGGGCGACGAGGCCGCCGAAGAAGAAGCGTCGCCGGAGTTTGAGGAAGAGGACGCCCCGCCCGCCCGCTCCGCACCGCCGCCGCGCGGTCCGCGTAAGTCGATGAAGGTCGCGAAGCCCTCGCAGCCCGCCCAAACCGACAAGTTCGGCATCGCGCTCCTGTCGCTGGTGCTCTTGCTGCTGATCGCCAACATCTTCGTCTGGGACAAGGCCGGCGCCGGCGTCGATTTTACGATGATGAACCGGAAGACGGCGCAAGAATACAACCTAGCCATCAGTCCGAGCGCGAAAATCGTCGCGTACGAGTCGCGCGGCGTTCTGGCCAAGATGCCGGGCGAGGTTGATACCGTGCTGCTGGACAAGGGGTATAGGCAGGGCGTCAAGAAGGGCGACATCTTCCGCTCAGAGAAATTCCTTGGCAACAACGACCAGTTTGTCGAATTCAGCGTGTTCGAGGTCGGCGACAGTTACGCCCGCGCGTGGATCATCCTCGGCACGACCTGGAGCGAGCGCGGCACCTTGCGCCTCACCGAGTCGATCATTTCCAATATCGAAGGGCTCAAGCCCGATAGCACCGTGCTGCGCGCCTGGGAAAGTCAGGAAGTCCGCAACATCGTCCAAAAGCTCGCGGAAGGTTGATTTCAAGCAGGGTGTTGAAAAAGTCCGTCCTGGACTCTTTCAACACCCTGCTATGGCCAAACGCTGCCATTGCAGGATCAGGTCGGCGTCGAGACGGCGTTGAAGGCCGTCCGCTCTGGCGACAACCCCAAAGTCAGCGGCCTCGAAAAACAATTCGCCGACCTCCAGGACAAATACCGCTCCCTCGAAGAGCGGCTCTCGAAGGTGGAGAAGACGGACGGCGCGAAGGGGCGGAAGAAGTAGTTTTTTTACGGTTCCTCTACTCTGTGCTTCCATCGAGACGTCATTCCCGCGCAGCTATGAGGCAAGAATGCAGTAGCGTGCGTTATGCCAAATATTTGTGAGTTCGCGACTACATTGGAAGAAGCGTTTCGTCATATTCCACGACGTAATCGATCACACAAGTTCCCGGTTGAGATACTCTTTCCCATGCTCCCGGAAGTCGTCGAGCGAAGGGAAAGTTTTATCTACCGCTGATAGCAAGCGATTCCAATCTCGTTTGCCTAGAGCGTCGGTCGACTCCAAGACGACTGTTCCGACAAAATGCTGCTTCTTGATGATCAAATGTTGATACGTAATGGTGGCAAGACGGGCTGTGCGCTCGTTATTGACACCGATGAGATAAACCGGGCGTGGCCTGCTATTGAAACAGAAATCAACAATGTGATCGGCATCCCCGGAGATTGGCTGATACGACTTCTGCGGATGGTAGGACGCCATTTCGGTTTCGACGTACGTCTCAAGATCTTCAAAGAAGAGATTCCTTACGACCTCGCGCCGCCAGTGTCGCATGTTTGAGACTTTGGCGATTGCTTGGGCGAATTGCAGAATCGCCACATAAAGCGAACCCTTCACCGTATCGATGAAGAGGTTCCCGTTGTCCTCATTCACACCATTTTCGGCGATGATTTTCTGGAAAATCCGCTCTTTGTTCGACGTGTTCAATTCATACGAGTACGACAGCCGCATGAGTGTCATGCCGTGATCGCAGACTCGAAGTTTGTTTTTCGACGGAGATTTTTCGATGAAGATATCCAGCATGTCGCCGTCTTCGTGATAAAAAGGGGCAACAAGCTGGGTGATACCGGGTCGCTTCTCTCTGAAGGAAACCCGGTCGTTGAACTGATGCTTGAGTTCTTCGAGGGCGTTCATGGCTTTCCCTTCCCGTCAAAGAGCGAACGGCGCGCTATTGCCGGAAAGTGCTCCTCCCAGCCCGCTATATTACATCGTTTCAGAAAATAGCGCAGTGCTTCCTCGAACGTCGCATACTCCTTGGTTATATCGGCATAACGCTCCGGAAGCTTTTGTTGTTCCAATAGTTCTGCCTTGGCCGTGTGGATGTGATAGGTGACGTGATGATCGGGTTCGTCAAGGAATTCGTTGACGTGTTCGCCGTGCGGCCCGTTGCAACGAAGCAGGCAAATCCGGTCGCGCTCGCCCGGAACAATGTAATCGAGGCCGGCTGAGAAATTTTCCTGAAACGTACTATTAATACGCATAAACACGGGGAAAACGTGGGCTCTATCTTCCGAGGTCAATCGCATGTCATTGCGGCGGGACCCTCGCTCCTCCGTCATCTCTTTGCGCGGCGGCTCGACGATCACCTTGCGGCAGGCGATCAGATCGTCAATCTGCTGTTGCGTCAGCGTCGCCATGGTTACTTCGTTCCCTCCTCGACGATGCGAATTTCGTCGGGCGTGAGACCGTAGAGCTGATAGACGAGAGCTTCGATTTCGCGGTCGGTTGCGTCGATCTTCCGCTGGATCATGGTTCGCTCGCTGTCGGTCTTGGCCTC
>JABWBM010000192.1 GCA_013360495.1 Planctomycetaceae bacterium | reverse complement strand
GCACAGCGACGGTGAAGGGGCCGGCGACACACGCTTGCGCGCCCGCACACTGCTTGCCACCATCGGCGTGCAGGCGGTCAACGCCCTCGTTCAAGTGATGCAGTCAAGCAACACGCTTGACCGCGAAACGGCGGCTCTCGCGCTTGGCGATATTGGCAGCGCTATTGCCTTGCCCGCGTTACAAGAACACGCAAGCACAGCGGAGCCGTCCGAATCCGTCCGCAGCGCCTGCGTCCGCGCCATCGAACGCATCGGTATCAGCGGCGAGCAAAAAGGCATGGACGCCAAGACGCTCTGGTACATGCAGGCGGAAGCCTACTATCGCAATGAAGCGGCCGGTGGCATGACGCCGGGGTTCAACCGTCTGATCGGTTCGACCTATCCGGGACATTTGCCAACGTTCGTCGAAGTGCATGACCGCACCTATCCGGTCTGGCGCTGGATTCCTCCCGCGGAAGGAGCGGAAACCGGGGGGGCGCTGCAGTTCGAGGAAGTGCCGCGCTGGAACCTTGGCGATGTATTGGCAGAGGAATGCGTCATCAACGCCATCAATCTTGCCGGCGGCTCCTCAGCGAAAGCGATCGAGAGCGATTCCTTCATGCTCGACGCTTGCGCCCTGCTCGTCTGTGTCTCGACGCATCAATATCTGAGCGGCCAGACACGCCTCGCCTATGGCGCGGACGAAGAACAGAAGTTCATCGCTGACAAGCTCGGCGAGAACAGCGTCGCGCGCACCAAGCACCTGCGCGGCTATGCCGCCTCCTTCGGGCCGCACGTACTCTTCGCGGCGCTCGAACGTTCGCTGGAAGACGGCTATCCGCTTGTCAGCGCGGAGCTCTGCAACGTGCTGCTCGACGTCGATCCCAACGAATTCTTTTCCGCGCCATCACGCATGTCGGAAGTCCGCCCCGATCGCGGCGACCGGGATGCTGAAAACGGCCGCGACGAACGCCGTACCGACGATGACGAGGATGAAGGCCGCCTGCGGGACGACCCGTTTAGCCGTGGCGAGCGGAACGAGCGGGATGATCGTGACGCCCGCGACGAACGTGACAACGGAAGCAGTCGCCGCTCGCCGTCAGAGAACGCACTCTATGCCCCGCTCATCATGGCGCTCAACCATAGCGACAAGCGCGTGTACTACGCTGCGGCACGCGCCATCATCAAACTTGGCCGCGAACACAACGCGAATTTCAATCAGAAGGCGCAGGAAGAGTTCGGCAACTCTCTCGCCGAGACCGAGGCGCGCACCGTCGTCGTCATCGCCGAGAACCAGCAGCTCCGCAAGGCTTACGTAGCAGCCCTGGAAAAGACTTATGCCGTGGCGGCGTATGACTCCCTCGAAGAAGGCATCAAGCAAGTGCAGATGGCGCCGGTGATCGATGCCATCATCATGGAGGCGTCAATAGCCGCGAAGCCGACTTTTTTCTGGGAGCCGAATCCATCCGGCCTCGTCAAGGAAAGCCCGGATCGCCGCAATGAGTTGCCGGTGGAGTTGCTGCAACAGGATATCCGCACGAAGATGATCCCCCTCTTGCTCGCCTGCCCTGACAGTGCGCCCGAAGACGGCAGCTTTCCTTCATACGTCGACTACTACTCCGACAAGTTCAACAAGTATATTGGAGCCAATTCGGCGTTCACCGCCCAAAGTCTGATCAAATATGGAGCGAATGCTGACATTGCCGCGGGGTCTCTCAACTCCACCCTCCAGGCGTTTTTCGAGAGCAACAAGGAGAGGCGTCAGTTCTCTACGAATGCCTACGTCATCGACTCGGCGCGCATGCTTCTTTCCGTCGACCCGAACGGAACGGCCTACGACGTCGATCTCTTCCTCAAGCAGCTTGGCCAGTCCTTCGGCCAGAAGGAAGGCCGTTCGAGCGAAGCCAAGATCGCGCTTGCCGATGCCGTCACGCACCTTGCGGCTTTCCGCAACCTTGATATGGCCATCGGTGGAACAGTCCTCGCCCAACTTGTCGGTGCGCTCGACGATACGGATATGACGGTTCACACGGCCGCCGTGCGCGGGGCCGCCGCCCGCGCCATCGGCGCGATCTATGGAAATCATCCGGCGCTCTATGAAGGTTCGACGGCGCTTGCGGCCTTCGAGGCGCTCAAGAAGACCATGCGTCTGCAAGCGAACCTCGATGGCGTAGCCTCCGACGACGACAAGGGACGCAAGCAATTGCTTGCCGATGTCGAAAGCACGCGCAATGCCGCCGGAACCGCGCTTGGCCGCATGCCGCTCACTGCCCAGCAAAAACGCGACGTGATGAATGAGCAGCGCGCCAGCCGCCATCTGCCGCTCGCAGAGCAAGGAAACCCGCAAGCGAACCGCGGCGAATCGGAAGGATCCTGATCGCGATCGACATAAGAATTCCGCTCAACTGGCGTTTTTCTTTGACAACGTGCGCCGAGACCTCTATTTTGTGAATCTCCAAGGAATGAATATGTTGAACGGTTCGCTCAAGCTCCTCCTTCTTAGCCCCTCGTGCGGCAGGGAGTAGCTTTCGTTCGAGCCAAAGAATGAACTACCAAGCCCTGCCGGAAGGCGGGGCTTTTTTGTTTTGAGACGCATATGAAGCGGTTAACAACAGATAGAAATCAATCAAGTGCCATTCCCGCGAAAGCGGGACACGAAGTGCGCGTAGCAATCCAGTCTTCTCTTTATCTCATGTCCGCCTGCCGGACACTGCTCCTTCTTGCCCTCCTCCTTCTTGGACTCCCATGAGGCGGGCCGCGCTGTTTCGTTGAACCCTACGCGCCCCGCCCTCTGGCGGGGTGTTTTTGTTTTGGAGACGTCAATCGAGAAAGGAAGCGACCATGAATTACGATCCGAACCGTGTCATCATCTTTGATACCACCCTGCGTGACGGCGAGCAGTCGCCGGGCCATAGCATGACCACGAGCGAAAAGCTCGATGTCGCCTGCGCGCTGGAATCTCTTCGCGTCGATGTGATCGAGGCGGGCTTCGCCTGTTCCTCGCCCGGCGATTTTGAGGCCATCGACACCATCGCAAGAACTGTGCGCGAACCGGCTGTCTGTTCGCTCGCCCGCTGCGTCGAAAGCGATATCAAGGCCGCCGCCGAAGCGTTGAGGCACGCGAAAAACAAGCGCATCCATGTGTTTATTGCCACCAGCCCCATCCATCGCGAGTTCAAGCTGCGCGCAAGCAAAGAAGAAGTGATCACCCGCGCCATCAGCGGCGTGCGCTACGCCCGCAAGTTCACTGATAACGTCGAGTTCTCCGCCGAGGACGCCTTCCGCACCGAGCCGGACTTTCTCGTCGAAGTTGTAACCAGAACCATCGAAGCAGGCGCCACCACCATTAATCTACCCGACACCGTTGGCTACGCCACGCCCGACGAATACGCCGCCATGATCCGCGATGTGCGCTCCCGCGTTCCCAACATCAAGCGCGCCATCATCAGCACCCATTGCCACAACGACCTCGGCCTCGCCGTTGCCAACAGCCTCGCGGGTGTTCAAGCCGGCGCTCGCCAAGTCGAATGTACCATCAACGGCATTGGCGAACGCGCAGGCAACGCAGCGCTGGAGGAAATCGTCATGGCGCTGCGCACGCGCCGCGATGTTTATGGCCCAGTGAGTAGCATCGACACCACGAAACTGGTGCAGACGAGCCGCACGGTGGCCGGTGTGACGGGTTCGCACGTGCAGCGAAACAAGGCCATCGTCGGGCGCAACGCCTTCGCCCATGAGTCCGGCATCCACCAGCACGGTATGCTCGCGAACCCCGAAACCTACGAAATCATGCGGCCGGAGGACGTCGGCTTCGCGGCGTCTGACCTTGTACTCGGCAAGCACAGCGGCCGCGCTGCCCTGCGCGAACGCACTCGCAAACTGGGTTACGACATCGACGAGGGAACGCTGGATCGCGCCTTCGCGGAATTCAAGACCTTCGCCGATTCACGCAAAGCTGTTGATGACGACGATGTCGGTCGTATCGTCGCCCGTCATTGCGCGCCGGACCAAAAGATGGATGGAGCGATCATATGACTCCGCAAACCATATTCGATAAAGTTTGGCAACGCCACGTCGTCCGCGACGAACGGGACGACGCGCCGGCGTTGCTCTATGTCGACCTTCATCTGCTGCACGAGGTCACATCGGCGCAGGCGTTCACTGAGCTTCGCGAACGAGGCATCAACGTACGCCGCCCTGACGCCTGCCTCGCCACCGTCGATCACGCCATACCCACGGATGTGATCGAGCGAAAAACGCTCGGCGCATTCAAAGATCGGCAGGCAGCGTCGCAGGTAGAAACCCTGATCGCAAACTGCCGCGAGCAGGGTATCACGCTTCACGGTCTCGAAAGCCAAGGGCAGGGCATTATACACGTCATCGCGCCGGAGCAGGGACGCATCCACCCCGGCATGACCGTCGTGTGCGGCGACAGCCACACCAGCACCCACGGCGCATTCGGGGCGCTGGCATTTGGGATTGGCACGACACAGGTAGCCCATGTGCTCGCGGCCCAATGCCTGCTGATGCGCAAGCCGCGCACCATGGCGCTGCGGGTTGACGGAAAGCTGCAGCGCGGTGTCAGCGCCAAAGACCTCGTGCTCTACCTGATCTCGCGCATCGGCGCGTCCGGCGGCACCGGCCATGTCATCGAGTTTCAAGGGCCGGCCATCCGTGCGTTGTCGATGGAAGTGCGCATGACGGTGTGCAACATGTCCATCGAGGCGGGCGCGCGTGCGGGCATGATCGCGCCGGACGAGACGACGTTCGCATACCTGCGCGAACACGCCCAAAAGAACGAGAGTTGGGATAAACGTATCGAGCAATGGAACGCGCTCAAGAGCGATCCCGGCGCGCGCTTCGATACCGTCCACACCTTCGATGCGAACGCCATCCAGCCCATGGTCACCTACGGCACATCACCCGATCATGCCATTGGCGTACATGACACAATCCCCGAACCCGGAAACGATGACTCCCGTGCAAAAGCCTTGTCGTACATGAGCTTGGAGCCGGGTAGGAAACTCGCAGGACAGCCCGTGGACGTCGTCTTCATCGGCAGTTGCACCAATGGTCGCCTCTCTGACCTTCGCGCGGCTGCCGCCGTCATGCGCGACAAACGCGTGGCAAAGCATACACGTGTGTTGGTCGTTCCTGGTTCCCAACGTGTGAAGGCCGAAGCTCAAGCCGAAGGGTTGGATAAAGTGTTCATCAACGCCGGTTGCGAATGGCGTGAGCCGGGGTGCTCCATGTGCATCGCCATGAACGGCGACGCCCTCAAATCCGGTCAATATTGCGTGAGCACCAGCAACCGTAACTTCGCTGGCCGTCAGGGTACCGGCGGGCGAACGCTGCTTGCATCGCCGCTCACCGCTGCGGCCTCGGCCATTGCCGGTTGCGTGGCCGATCCAAGAGATTATCTGCAAGGAGTTGAAGCATGAACCCATTCCGCAACGGCGAATATCGATACATCAGCCTGCCTAGCGCCAACATCGACACCGATCAAATTATCCCCGCACGCTTTCTCACCACCACGTCGCGTGCCGGACTTGGACGCGCACTCTTTCACGACTGGCGCTTTGATAGCAAGGGAAACACCAACCCCAACTGCATCTTGAACAACGCGAACGGCGCGGATGCCATCGTTGCCGGGCCGAACTTCGGCTGTGGCTCGTCACGGGAACATGCGGCTTGGGCGCTACTGGACTTCGGCATTCGCGTGGTGATCAGCACGAAGATCGCCGACATCTTTCGCGGCAACGCCCTCAAAAACGGAATCCTGCCTATTGAGTTGCCGAAAGCAGTCGTCGAACAACTGCTGACACGCCCCATAGGAACATTTCATGTGGATCTGAGAGAAAACCGTGTGGTGGTTGGTGGTGAGCGACACACCTTCACCATCGAACCTTTTGCGCGCACCTGTCTCCTCGAAGGCATGGACGAGCTTGATTTCCTGTTGCGACATGAAGTCGAGATCACGCGATATGAAAGACAGCAAGGTTTCGTTTGTCATCCCGGCGAAAGCCGGGATCCA
>JABWBM010000026.1 GCA_013360495.1 Planctomycetaceae bacterium | reverse complement strand
GCCCATGCGCGACGACTTCCTGCCAGACCATTCCTGGAATAATGACTTCATCGTTTCCCGCGAACCGAAGCAGGTCGAGCCGGTCAACACCAGCCAAGAAGATCAGTGGCGAGGCGTTGACGACGGCAATATCAGACATCCTTGAGTTCCGCGCGCAGGTCCTCCGTGTCCACTACGATTACGTCGATGTGGCGTCTGGCGAGCTCCTCAATGAACTCCGGACGGCTCATGCCCGCAAGTTCGGCCGCGCGCTCCATGGATATCACACCCTGCTGGTACCAATGAGCGGCAGCGGCAAATCGCACCTCGGCAGCGGCTTCGTGAGGCGCCTTGCGCAGCGCCGTCAGAAGACTGTCAGGAAAAGCTACCGATACATCCGTCATGATCGCGTCCCTTTTCCACCCACTACGCACCGGTATTGTAACAAAATCGAACGCACGCAGTCACTGGAAGACAAACAATCGTCTTACTTCCCTGCAAACATACCCTTGCGGTAAGCTGTGATGCGGCCGGTGATGGCGCTGGCGGCGACGGTTAAGGGAGACGCGAGATAGAGCTTTCCGGGGCCGGAGCGGCCGGGGAAGTTGCGATTGATGGCCGAAACTGTCACCTGCTCCTTGGTATCGGAGACACCTGGGCCGCAGCCGATGCACGCGCCGCAGCCGGGATTGATCAGTTCGACCCCCGCCTTCGTGAAGGTCTCGGTATAGCCTTTTGATTCGGCGTATTTCTTGACACCCTCGCTGCCGTACTGGATGTACATCTTCACGCCGGGCGCGACTTTGAGGCCCGCGTCCACTGCTTCCTTTAAGACGCTGTGGTAATAGTCGAAGTCCTCCACCTTTCCGGCAGTGCATGAGCCGCCGTAGGCAATATCGATCTTCACGTTGTCGAGCTTGTCGATCAGCTTGCCGTAGGTCGGGTCGCCGGGTTCGGCCACCATGGGCTTGATCGCCGAAAGGTCGACGGTATGCACGCCGCCGTCGTACTTGGCGTCTTTGTCGGGCGCCACGGCGCGCTTCTTCAGCTCGGCGATCTTCTTATCGTCGTAGCCGCGCTGGGCTTTGAGCCATTGCCAAAGCTTGTCGTCGGCCTCGCAGATGCCGGACTTAGCCGAACACTCGGTGGCCATGTTGGTGAGCGTGGCGCGCTCGTCCATGGAGATGGAGGCCAGTCCCGGCCCGCCGAACTCCATCACGCGATCGAGCGTGTCCTCTCGTTTCGCATACGTATCGAGGATATGCAGGATCACGTCCTTGGCTGTTACGCCCGGCTGCATCTTGCCCGTGAGATTGAAGCGGATCGACTCCGGCACCGTGATCGGCGTAAAGCCCGCATAGATCAGCGCCGCGTACTCGGTAGCACCCACACCATAGGCGTAAGCGTTGGAGCCACCGCCCATGCAGGTGTGGCTGTCGGTGGCCTGCACGAAGTCGCCGGGATCGATGAAGTGCTCGCGGGCGACCTGGTGGCAGATGCCCGGCGAGATGCCGTTCTTCGCCGAGTAGTCGCGCACATGGGTGTGTTTTTGAAACTCGTTTTGCAGCCGCACCATGGTGTTGATCTTGTCGGCAAAAGGCTCGAAGCGTTTGACGCCGTGGGCGTAGAGCAGGTGATCTTCGAACACCGCAAACTTATCAGGGTTCTTAACCGTGTAATCCTTGCCGTACTCTGATTCGAGGAAGTAATGCACCTGAGCAGTGGTGAACTCGTGGCTGTAGCCTGCGTCCACATTGATCAGCACGGCATCGCCGGGCTTGACGTATGGCTCGCCCTGACCGGGCAGCAGGTGCGACGCGATCACCTTCTCCGCCATGGTCATTGGGCGTTTGGCGGTGGAATTCTTTGGTGCTTTGATCGCGCCCGAAGCGAGCTTGGCCGAAAAGGCGAACAATCCTCCAGCTTCAAGCATAGCGCGCGTAACGGCGTCGTACTTCCCGGTGAATTCGGACAAGGCGATCGATTCACCTGCTTCGAGGCGTTTGAGCTGCTCATGGTCGCCCATCAGCTGGCCGAGATTGATGTTATTACGCTCATGGATCGGCGCGAAGGACGCCGCGATCACCAAGCGTATCCCCGCCCATTTCTCGCATTGCGGGGCCGTCTCGCGCGAGCTGCCCGTGCCTTTGCGCTTGCCGGAGACGATCACCTCGAAGTTGCCGTCGATCAGCGCCCGCTCCTTGAACACGCGCTCACCCTTGTCGTCGAAGAGTCCGGCATAAGCGTTGAGCGCGATGTCCTCGGGCCGGTGGCTGAAGCACACCCACGCGGGGGTCATGGTGTCGGTGTTGATGTCGTCGAGCAGGTCGTCGACCTTCAAATCCTTCATGCGCAGATTGACGCCGCCGTAGAGCTGCTTCTTGATCAGCTCCCGGTCCTTGGTGAGGTAGAGCACGCGCTTGCCGGGCGTGAGTTTGATGGTCTGCGGCAACGACATGGTTGACTCCTGCTATAGAGTCGATGGTAAGTCCAGAGACGTTGAAGCGAAAGCGGGAATCCAGCCCGACCTATACGCTCAAGCCAGTTACGGCGTCGCTGATTTCTTCGGCGCGTCTGCCTTCCCGCCGCGCACGCGCAAGTTGATCAATTCCACGGCGAGCGAGAAGCCCATGGCGAAGTAGATATAGCCGCGCTCGATGTGGGCGTCGAAGGCGTCGGCGACCAGCATCACGCCGATCAGCATCAGGAACGAGAGCGCCAGAATCTTCATCGTCGGGTGACGTTCGATGAACCCCGACACGGGACCGGAAAACGCCAGCATCACGATCACCGCGAGGACGACGGCAATGGCCATGATCTCGACATGGCTCACCATGCCGACGGCGGTAATCACCGAGTCGAGCGAGAAGACGATATCGAGAACCATGATCTGCACCACGATCTTGCCGAACTGGGCGGCTGCGTTCTTCGGCACGTCGGGGTGTTCCACGCCGCGGTCGATGCGCTCGTGAATCTCGAACGTCGCCTTGGCGAGCAGGAAAAGCCCGCCCACCAGCAGGATGATGTCGCGCCAGGAGATTGCGTTGCCGAACACGGTGAAGAGCGTAGCGCTCAGGCCCATGATCCAGCTCAAGGTAAAGAGCAGCGCAAGGCGCGTAATTAGCGCGAGCGCGAGACCAAGCTTGCGGGCCCGTGAACGCTCGGGCTCGTCGAGCTTACTGGTCAAGATCGCGATGAAAACGATATTGTCGATGCCAAGGACGATCTCGAGCGCGGTCAACGTGAGCAGGGCGATCAGGTTGTCGGTGGTAAAGAGCGTTTCAAGCAACATGGATGGTGAGGCTCCCGGTTATGTGACCTCAAGGCGGAAGGTATTTACCACGGGGAACACGGGAATGGAATAAAGGGGTCAGGGATCAGGGGTCGGGGGTCAGTAAGACCTATGAAACGTCGATCTCTCTTCAAGCTGACCCCTGAACCCCGCCCCCTGACCCCTCATCTTCATTGGAGCGTCAGTTCACCCGTCCAGAGCTTGTCGTCTTCGCGCGCGGCGCCGTCGATCACGATATGCGCGCCGCTTGCGATACAATTCACCGTCTCGCCGCCAAGCTTGAGGTCGCGGCCACGGCAGAGCGCGATGCGTCTGCTATCGAGATTGCCGAAGTAATAGGTCACGGATTTGTAGTCGGCGCGGGTTCCGTCGTTGCCGTCGGGGTTATAGCGGGCGATGCGCTCGCAAGCTTCAGGATCGGCGCCGCCGTTGTGAAGATTAGCGAGCACGGGGTCGGCGGGAATCCAGCCCACCTCCGGCGCGAAGAATTCCACCCAGGTATGGAACGCCGCGCGGCCATCCTTCACCAGCACGCCGTACACCTCACGCGTGGGAATACCGGATGCCCGCAGTAGCCCTGCGTAAAGCGCCGCGATGTCGTTAGTGTCGCCGCAGAGATGATCGAAGGCGTGATTGGCGTCGCCGCGGCCGGAGGCCTTGAGCATCGCCGGGCGCTTCATGCTGTGCTTGGCGTTGGTCACAACCCAGTGATAGATGGCATTGGCGGCCTTGACCGGGTTTCGCTCGGCGGCGGTGATGGCATGGGCGCCGCCCCGCAGGCGATCGGTGAGGGGCGAGTGGCCGGATGGGGCGAGCCAGCGCGCATGGTCGAGCTTTTCGAAATCGTCGAGTGGGCGCGTGAGCCCCTGCACCGCCCCGGTGGTCACTTCGCGGCGCGTGAGTTGATAATGGAGCGAGACAGTGATCGACTCTTCGGTCGGATCGTCAACGCGCAGATGAATGAAAGCGTTGCCATTGTCGTCCTTCACGTCATCTGTGGCATGCGCGCATTCGATACGGAAAGAGTCGGCGCCCTGCCCGAATTCACCGGCAATGGGTTTCGGTATCCACGCGTCGATGCTCTTGGCGCCCTTCGGGACGCTGATTTTGACGTCGTGGCGGACATTGAAGACGTGGTCGTCGCGCACGCCATCGGGTCCGATGACGTGGTCGTATGCAGCGCCTTGAGCGCTGCAACTTGCTATCAAGATGCCGATGATTGCGAGGCAAAGAGCAAGGTATATGCGCATAGATGGCTCCATTACTGAATTAACTGCGCGCATTCTATCAGGGTTGGCGCGCTTCAGGTACTTTTCGCCGCGCCGGATTCCGCGGCAATTGGATATGCAGGATGATATAAAGGACACCGATGCCCAGCGACACCATCATCATTGAAGCAAAGAACATCACGCGCCGGTTCGAGATGGGCGACGCCGTGCTTGACGTACTCAAGGGCGTGGATTTCGCGCTCAAGGAAGGCGAGATGGCTGCCATCTCCGGCTCTTCGGGCGCGGGCAAGTCAACGCTGCTTCATATCCTCGGCCTGCTCGACTCCCCCACCAGCGGCCAAATTCTCTACAAATGCAAAGACCTCACTGCGCTTGACGCCGAGCGGGCGAGCAAGGTGCGCAACAAAGAATTCGGCTTCGTGTTTCAATTTTTTCACCTGCTGCCTGAGTTCACGGCGCTGGAAAACGTCATGTTGCCCGCCCGGCTCGGCAGCGGCGGCTTCTCGTGGCTCGGAAAAGCCGGCAGCGTCGAGCAACGCGCGAAAGAGCTCCTTGATCGCGTCGGCCTCGGGGCTCGCCTCGTCCACCTCCCCACCCAGCTTTCGGGCGGCGAGCGCCAGCGTGTGGCCATCGCCCGGGCCTTGATGAATTCGCCGAAGGTGCTTTTCTGCGACGAGCCGACCGGCAACCTCGACTCGCAGACCGCCCAGAGCATTTTTCAACTCTTGCGCGAGCTCAACCGTGAAAGCGGCCTCGCCGTCCTGATCGTCACCCATGACGGCGCCGTCGCGGCGCAGGCCGACACCCGCTACGTGATGCGCGACGGCCTGATGCTCAGCGCCGTGGCCGTCCAGTGACAGGGCCGGGTTTTCACTCCATCATTCCCCATCGAAAACGTAGTATAAAGGCCATCAGATTCCCGAGGCTTAGCGGTTCAAAAGCGCGTTCATGGGCGAAAGCGACGCCACCATCGTTTCGATGATCCTCGCGGGTGACCCGCGCGGATTGAACCGTTTCCTTTCCCGCTACGGACATATGCTTGCTGAGTATATCCGCGCGCTTACCGGCGACGACAACGACCTGTTCTCCGCGGTGTACGAGGACGTACTGGTGGACATCCTCAAACAATTACGGGTCCTTGCCGGCACACACGAGACGCCTGAAATCAAAAAGCTCTCCGGCAAAGGCGAACTGCTGCGGCCCATCTTCGAATCGGCAGCGCGAACGGTTCGCCGGCGCTTCCCCGACCTCTTGAAGGCGTCGGAAGAGCCCAAGGCGTCGCCGCTCCCCGTCGATGACCTCGCCGCCTTCGCGAACTCGATCGATCACGTGGATTTCAAGACATTGTTAGAGGGTCTTGCCGGCCCCGAGCGCGAATTGCTCGTGCTGCGCTACCGGCTTGGCTTCGACTACGCCGAAATCTCGAACATCATCCGCGAGGCTCGTGTCCAGCTTGAAGAACGCCTCGTCAACGCGCGCCACCACTTCCGCGCGCGGCTCTTCGCTTCGCAACAGAAAGCGATGGTGTAACCCATGGGCGTGGACGTTGGCACAGGACGCATCCTCGACAAGCTCGACTTTCAGCGGCTTGCCCCGCGCTATGTCGATGGTGAAACGACGGAGGGCGAGGCGCGCTCGCTCCAGTCAATCCTGCTCACAGATACGGCAGCGCAGCGCCATATCGAACTGCTCGAAGTCGAGAACAGCGTCATGGGCCGCGCGTTCAGACGCCCGCCCGAGGACATCTCCGTCATCGTGATTCGCGTGCGCAGGCGAAACCCCTACCGCAAGCTCTACGTCTCGCCGGCTCTTGCGCTCGCGCTTCAGATATTGCTCATCGCAGGAATCGGCGCGCTCCTCGTAAAACTCGCGAGTGAACTCGCGCCGCCGAGCATCCTTGTCGACGACCGCGTGGGCAAAACGATTACTCTCGACAACGAGCCGCTGGCGGACCAGAGTATTCCGCTGCAGCAGCAGCTTTTGTGCGGTGCCGGCTCCCAAATACGCTTCAAGATCGGATCGGCCGATACTCTCCGCCTCAATCAAAACGGTAATGTCGCCTTCGCCAATCCCGAACCCGGAGCGCATCACGTCGTCGAACTCACGAGCGGCGAAGTATGGGCGCGCTTTATCGACCCCCAAGCCGGGTTCAAGATACATCTGTTGCCCGCGCTGCCCGGGGTAACCGTTGCGGGGGAGCGGGCCGAGTTCAATCTTGTGGCGGGTGCGAGCGCGTGCACGCCACTCCTACCCCGCGGCTATACGCCGGATGCTTTACCGGTGCTCTTGATCCGGGTGATGGAAGGGAAAGTTTCAGTTTCAGCGGGCGGCGCATCCCATGACATCGGGCAAGGCAAGGCCGGGGTATTGCTTGAAGGCGGGCGTTTCGAGTTCGTCAATGACCCGGACTTTGCGTACTACCCCTCGTTACGTATGGACGGATCGCAACGGTTCAAGCAATCGTGGGACTGGTGCAATCCAAGAACGTACCCGCTCGCGCGAGAGATCATTACCTACGAACTCTGGAAGCCGCTGATCGAAAGGGCGATCTTGTTGATGGACGAACGCAACCGCGCCACAAGCCGCGACGGACCGAAGGAAATCGCTGACTACATCGAACGTATCTCTACATACCTTTTAAAGGCCAAGCACAATCTTGATGCCCTGCCGCCGGAACAGAAAGCCACCGACAAGCGCGCGCTTCTAGAAACCCCTCCGGAAACGGTCGCGCAACTTGCGGGAACACTTCACGAGAAAGAGGGGAATATCCCGCTGCTTATGATGTTGGAGCCTGAAATCTCCGCGCTGATCGACGGGTGGAAGCGTCGCGCTCCCGAATACCTTCCTCTCGCGTCGAGCGGTGATCTCACCGGCGTACTGAAGGTGCTCGCCAACATGGACGACGGCATTGCTGAAACTCTTGCTCGCGCCTACGGCATCCGGAAAACCCGTGAAAAAATCGAGAAAGATCTGCTTACAGCGCGCAACACACTCACCACGGCGCGCACCGAACTGACGAATGCGCTCAACAATCCGGGCAGGGTAGCTCCGGGCGGCAACGGGTTGGCGATGCTTCAGGGAAACCTCGATAAACTGAACCAGGATATCAAGGGATTCACGGGCATCGACGAGCAAATCGCTCTCAAACAGCTTCGCCTGCGGCCGATCGAGCAGGGCATTGAAAATATTGAGGCTGAAATCCGTCCAAGGGATGAACGCCGAGCCGCTCTCGAGGCGGAACTCCAGAGCATCGCCGCGGAACTGGGCGCGAACACGTACGATCAAAACACTCTCAAGCAAGCCGAGGCAGCCATCGAACAATGGAGCCAGAAACTGACCCCCGCGATCACCGACCGGGATAGCCTTGCCGCGGCACTCAGCACGAAACGCGAGCAAATCAAGGGCGTGGAAGGGCGCCTCGGCGAGCGAGTCAAGGTCCTCGAGAGCATGGCGGCGAAACGGAACGAACTTGACGCCGCGCTACTCGCGCAGGTCGCGAAGGCAGGCGAATTGCGCCGCAAGGAGCGTGACGCGCGCGCGAATCTCGCGCGGGCTGAATTGGCGTTATCGCTCGTTCCATCCGGCCGGCGCGCCGGGAGTCCAGAACAAGCCGCGCTCGAAGCCGCGCAGCAGACGCTTGCCGAAATAAGCGCAGCCGTAACGGCGGCCAGCGCCGAAATGGAGCCATTACTCGCACAGGTGAGCAACTACGGCAAGGAGGTCGCGGTCGTCGAGGGAGAAATTGCGGCGATCGAGGCCGAGCTCTCTGGACATCAAGGAGAGGCAGCCGCAACCGAAGGCAGACTGAAAAACGCGCAGACGCTTGTCGATCAGGCGAAGGCCGAAATAGACAAGGCGGCCAAAGAACGCGATATACAACAGACGCAAAAGAAGCAGCGTGAGGAACTTGGCGCCCGTCGCGCCGCGATCGAGCAGACACAGCTTCCACCGCTTGAAAGTGAACTCAATGGATTGCGCCAAAGGCTCGAAGCTGAAACGGCCCTCGCTGCGCCATTCCGCGCCGAACTCAAAGATCTCCAGAACAAACAAGACCAGTGCAGGAAGCTCGTTGAGGAACGCGAAAGCCTCGAGCGGCAGATCGACCAAATTTTTGCGCTCGAAGAACAAGTGCGAACATGCAGGCAAACGGTCATTGAGCGCCAAAACAGCGTGCTTCAGGCATACGAAAAGCTCGTCGACAAATATAACCAGTTGGCCGCGTTGCTCACTCGCTCCAGTCCCCCGATGAATCCCTCGATCGTCACGATGCGACAGCAGCGCGCGGAGAGCGCTAGCCAACTCGCGCAGCTTGACTTGACGGACGACGTCCGGGATTCCATAACAGAAAACGCCATCCAGCTCGGCGATAGTCTCGCGCAAGAGTATGAGGCCCTCGTTCTGAGCCGGGAGGAAACGAGCATCTTGCTGCTCGACAACCTCCGCTCACGCTGGCTTGCCACGGCTTACTTGAAAGCGATCGCCGCGGCCGGCGAATCCGCGCTCTTAGAAGACAATGAATTACGGGTGCGTGTTTTTACCGGCCTACGCGATGCGACCGGTGGCTTTGGAAAACCTGCCGGCGATCCCGGCGCAAAAGAGGCAAGCGTATATTCGATTTTGCGCGCGCACGTTCCGAATAACATGCCGGTTCCCGGCGTGCGAGACGGGGACGCCGCCTCCGAAGGTCAGCGCAAAGACTGGGACAGCAAAGTCGACCTGCTGCTCGCCAAACAGTGGAAACTGTTCTATTGGGCCGATGCGATGAGCGAACGTGAGCGCCGTGAAGCACCGGACGCCGGAAAACCGGTCACGCAAAAATGCTACGCCCCGACAATCCTCAATGATTCCAACGACCCGCGACTGCGTGAGTTCAATGTTGAATGGCGCGATGAATTCAAGAGGACCCTCTCGACGGAAGAACAGCGGGACCTCGAAAAATTTCGCCTGCATCCCTGACGACGAAAAGCGCGCAATACTCGCTGTGCGTTCTCATCTTTTTTGGTCAGAAATCCGAATAATTTAACAATTTTTGATAACGCGAATGCCAGTATAATGACCGTATTGAGCGCCAAAATCGCGGGACTGTGCAATCTGATAGTTATTCGATAGTATTGACGGCTTCTGGGAAATCACTATTCTTGATCGTAGGCGAGCGCAATACGTCGACCAAAGGAATGGGTGTCATACCGCTTTGTCTCTCCTGGAGAAGGCGGTTGGTACGCTACAAAACAACTTAGGAATGAGCACAGGCCGATGAAAAATCGCTCCTTATCGACGGGTGATCTTGCGCGCTATTGCCAGGTTACGCCGGCTACGATTGTGAATTGGATCCGTGCCAAAAAGCTCGACGTCTATACGACACCCGGCGGCCAATATCGCATGGAACTTCATAAGTTCCGTAAATTCTTGACCGACAGCGGTTTTCCAATCCCCGAGGAATTGCACGACGAACATGGGCGCAGGGTGTTGATCGTCGATGACGACGAGGAAATCGTAGAGATGCTGACCGACGCGCTTGAGTCCGCTGATGCCAACTACGACATTTCCGGCGCTTCCAATGGCTACGACGCGCTCATCAAGCTGGGGAGCTTTAAGCCCGAAGTCTTGATCCTCGACCTGATGATGCCAAAGATGGACGGCGTCGAGCTTTGCCGCCGCCTGCGGGCCAATCCCGACACACGCAATATCAGGATCATCGCCATCACGGCCCTTGACTCCGAAGCCGATGAAGTCCGAAAGATCAAGGACATCGGAGTGGAAACACTATTGGCAAAGCCCGTCAACATTGACAAACTTTGTGGTCTCGTCGCGCAATATGTCAGCCGCGTTCCAGCGTGAATGCTCGCCTGCCACCCAAGCTAGCGCTCTCTAACTTTAAATCTTCTGCTGTTCGTCTTGGTGAATCCGGCGCATTCGGCTTATAATTCGCCCCGCGAGCCATGACCGACGCTCTTCCCAATGCCATCGAACGCGGTACGGACATATGCTGCCCGCACTGCGATGCTCACACGCCCCGTACGCGTTACGCGGGACTGGCCGGTACGACGGTCAACTGCGAATCATGTGACCGCGCTTTTATCGTTCCAGATCCCGGCCCTACACCGCTCGTTGACGATGAACACTCACAGTCCGGGAAGCGCTTCGCCCGCAAACCAACGCCTTGGATGATGTTGCGCCGCGCCGCCGGATCGCTGATTGGCACGCGTCTTGGGCAGGTGGACATTGTCGGGATACTCGGCCGGGGCGGCATGGGCACGGTCTACGTCGGACGCCACGCCGACCTCGATATCGACGTCGCGGTCAAAGCGCTTCCTGAAGAAACGGCCGCTGACGAACAGCTTATCCAACGCTTCCTGCGGGAGGCGCGCCTCGCCATCCGGCTCAACCATCCCAACGTCGTGAGTATCTACAATGTCGGACAGCAGGACGGCCTCTATTACATCGTCATGGAGCTGGTCCGTGGCTCGGACGCCGCGCACATGATGAAGGAAGGCGGCCGCTTCTCTTTTCGCCGAGCCATCGAAATTGGAATTGCTGCGACCCACGCGCTCGAGGCGGCACACGCCGAGGGTCTCGTTCACCGGGATATGAAACCACACAACATCCTCATTTCGACGGACGGACGGGTGAAAATTAGCGATTTCGGACTTGCCCGTGCAGCAGCCGGACAATCAGGCTTGACCGTCAGCGGTCAGGTGATGGGCACCCCGCACTATATGTCGCCCGAGCAGGCCGAAACGCTTCCGATCGACCACCGCAGTGACATCTACTCGCTTGGTATAACGCTCTATCACATGCTGACGGGCCATCCGCCCTTTCAGGGAGACACCCCGATCGCCGTAGCGCTGGCACACGTCCGCCGCGACGTTCCGTTTCCCGCTGACGTGTTTAGCCACTTTCCAGACCCGCTTGTCGCGGTTCTCAAGCGCATGTGCGCGAAGAAGCCCGAAAACCGGTTTTCGAGCGCCGCGGAGGTTCGCGCAGCGTTGGAATCGCTTCTCACTGCTGCCGCTCCGGAAACCGGTTCAGACGCGCTGCTCCCGGCGCTCATTTCCGAGCCGAAAGCCATCAGCAGCCGTGAGCAGGAGATTCAGGAAACCGTCCGCGCTTCGCGCACCGGATCGTTCTATGGCATCGATAGGGGATGGTCCGCCCGTGGCAATCGCGTTGTGATCGCGCGGAGACTCGGGAAAGCGCTGCTGCTGCTTGCGATGGTAGCGGGCTTTGCGGGCGGAGCGCTTTTTCTCTACCGTGAGATCACCAGTGACCGTCCCGGCCGGTTTTCCTCGAACAATCCGCCCGCAACATCTGGCGGGATTTTCTCCCCTTCGTCCCCGCGCAATGGCGCGCCTGCGCCATTGGAGAAGTTATTCAAAGACGCGGAATCGCTTCTCGAGGGTGACATAACCGCGACAAGTCTCGACGAAGCGCGCGCAACCCTCAAGGCTGTCGAAGCGCTTGACCCCAGTGGCGCGGACGCGGAACGGTATCTGGCGCTCTCACTTCGTCTCGAGAGCCAGCAATTCCGGTACGGCATAGCCCGGAAGCTTGATGAGATCCGTTCCAGCATCGCGGCCAACGATCTCCCCACGGCGGCTCAATCGCTTGCAGCCGCAACCGTACTCGCCGCACGCGCTCCCGAAGCCCTGCGGGAATCCGCCCAACGCGAAATCGAAGCAGCCCGGAGCGAAGCTCTTGCCGCCTCTGACAGCGCGTTTAACGCTTCCCTCGCTGAGGCCCGGAGCGCCGTCACATTAGGGCAATACTCGCGCGCCCGTTCCATCCTGAGCAATGTTATGCCCGATTTCCTGAACGACGGGCAAAAGGCCGAATTGACGGCGGCCATCGCTACGGCCGAGCAGGCCCGGCGCGACCGCTTCGATGCTCTTGAGGCCGGCATCACGAAAGCTTTAGCGTCGTCAAACCTCGACCACGCTCACAACCTTCTCGAAGACGCCGCCAAACTCGAACTGAACGAAAATGAACAGCAACGCTTAGCGAAACTTCAGGCGCAAGTTCCAGGCCGCCAGCGGACTCTTGAAGCTTCGCGCCGGCTTAACGAGGCATGGCAAGCGATTGCGGCGTCCGAGCTTGAACGCGCGCAATACAAACTGAATGGTGTGGACGAAAATCTCGATCACGATATCGCCGCGCGGAAAAGTTTAGCCGAACAGGCGCTGGTGAAGGCGCTCGTCTTTGAATCGGCCATCCGTCAGCTCGACATCATTTTGGCGCATGAGGCTCTCATGAGTTTGAAGGAACTCTCGTTCGAAGATGGCGCTCTCGGCGCATACGACTTGAAGATTGCCAACGTCCGCCGCGAGTTGGACCGCTTCAACACCGCGTTGATCGAAGCCGACAAAGACAATGCTCAAGCAGCGATCGATGCCCTGCGCGCTTTGCAAGTTCCAGTCATCGATCTTGAAGAGCGCCTTCGACAACGGGAAAAGAACCACCCCATCGACGACCTCACGATGATCCGCTCTGGGAAATGGTACCAGGTGGAGCGGGAGTTTCGGCGCTTTGGCTGGTCACCGGAGACTGGCTCACCGCCGCCCGGCGCATCGCGCGACGTAGCGAATGCCCTTACACAAATTGGAACCGAAGCCGGACACATCAAGGCCGGTGAACGCGACTACTACAACAGTGTCGTCCCGTTGCCTGACGGGGAGTCCATCCTGCTAGCGAAGTCCGACGGAGCGATCGAACTTCGTTCAACCGGAGACTTTGATGGCCCCGCCTTGAAAAGCGTGATGATCGAAAACGCCTATCCCTTGCTCGTGCGCGCGGCCGGCGATCACTTTCTCTGTGCGATGGCCGACGGAAAGATCAGCCTGTTCAGTCTTGAATCCTTCACGGCCATCAAGTCCGCCGAAGCCGTTCCCGCCGATGAGCCTACGAAGCGCATCTCGGCGCTCGCTGTTTCCCCGGATCATCGCCTCGCGGCCGTGGCCTCGGACGACAAGCACATCCGCCTCTTTCGCTTGCCGGAATTGACTCCGGTAGGCGACCCCATTCCACTTGCCTCTCCGCCGAATGCCGTGGATATCTCGCTCGCGGATGACGCGCTTATCACGTGCTGCGACGACGGGCAGTTTCTCCTGTATTCACTCTCAAAGCGTGAATTACTCCTCAATGGAAACCCTGCGGAACAAGCGGCGCATGGCGCCGTGTTTTCGCCGAACGGAACACTGTTCGCCGTCGCTTCAGGGCGATCAGTGTATGTTTACAGTCTGCGGGACAAGCGCATCTACCGGGAACACCCGCGGGTGGCCAAGGCTGACATACGCTGCCTCCGCTTTTCGCCAGATGGAACAGCGCTCGTCCTTTCTGATACACAACGGGAGCTTCTCGTTGTTGATTTCGAAACCAACACTGTTGTACGTCAGTTGAATGGACATTCCAAAACGGTCATCGACCTTGCGTTTGATGCGAGTGGGCGGTTTCTCGCCAGTTGCGCGGAGGACCGGCTTGCCATCCTCTGGAAAATGTATGGCGTGCCGCTCGATTAGTCTTCATCGAATTCGAACATTGGCTGGACGTGTTGAGCCTTGGGGAGTTCCTGACGGGTCTCCCAGATCACAGCGCGTGTTTCAAGATCGACAAGAGCCGACTGCCTCGCCGAGCTATCGGCGCTCTCGCCGCTTACCCGGACGGTTCCCGGGAGCACCTGGCGTACCGCGTAATCGCCCACAGTGGTGTATTGAGGAACGAATGCCGCGGCAGCGAAAACATCCTGCCGCCATGCCTCGTCAAGGGAAGAAAGCTCTACGCGCTCTCCCGCTTCGAGGCGCTTGAGGAGCGCCGTGTGGAGATGGTTGACTCCGGAAAGCACCTCATTGTGACGGTCGCGGATGAATTCCTCCGATTCAGGCTCGCCACGCGTCCAGATAACATTGCCTGTCGACGGGTGGATCCTCAACTCAAACGCCAAGGATGTGGAGACATTGCTCGTCGTCGAAAGCAACATTTGTCCCTTAAGCGTGGCGTCAGTTCCCTTGTATGACGCCAGCATCAGCATGGAACTTTCGTAAGGATAAACATCAAAATATTCCCACGACTTGTTCAGGCCATATTTCTGCCTGAGATTCCAGTCGTTCAGCGATCCCTCCGCGTACGAAGCGTTCGCGCCACTCCGGTCAGCGAATGCCTTGATCATGTCCGCCACACGCTGCGAAAGAACGCGCTTGGCAACGCGTACGTTCGCATTTTCGTCCGGCTCGTCCACCATCAAACGAGTGGCCGTTTTGTCCACCCAAATTTTTCGTCTCGCCACATATCCGAAGTCGCGTTCGCTCACGAGATCAAGTGTCAGTTGATCGCGTTCTTGAGTCGTATCCTTGGCGTCGCCCAGGGCCTTAATGGCATCTTCGAGCGCTTTGACGCGCTGTGCATCGGGCCTGGACATCGCTTGAAAATCGTCAAGACGCTGCGCGACGAAGTATGGGTCGTCATCCTTGTCTGAACGCATATACTCACGATAGTGGTCATATTCAAACCACTGATTTTGGCCCCATCCCCACCCCCATCCCCACCACATTCCTACAAGTCCCATCATGGATTTCGACACAAAGCCGCCACTTGATCCGTCAAGACCGAGGTCGCATTCCGGCCCTCGGGGGATTTTGTTTTGCGCGGTACCGTCGCGGGCGTAGAGAACGATTCCTCCAGCGGTATGCTCCCCATCCTCATGGTGCGGCCCGAATAACATGTCGATCTCGACATAGGCCTTCTCCGCGTCGTCCGCGCTCGTGGCAGCGGGCCGGACACCGAAATCGGAAATTGTATAGTGCTTCATCGGCCGCTTGAGTTGCGCCTCGTCAAGACGAAGGGCAGCCATAACCTTCGGGTCGTTAAGCGGTCCCTCAAGACTCAGTTTGTCGGTGCCTAGAATCGCCTCTGGTTTGGAACCGTCTCGCCATCCGCGACCGTGCCTGACCACCATGCGCACCGCGCCCACGCCAAAACTCGACATACTTGAACCGCCGCCGTCCGAACCTTCGGTAATGTTCGCCGCGCGTTTCCAGACGCCTTTATGTCCATCGCCGAAAAGCGACATGATGAACAGCCTCGCCTCGGCCTTGATGGCCTGTGGGGTCTCCGCGGGCGCAAGGATCAGTGTATCGGAAACATCGCTGATCACCGCGAGATGAAGGTTCCCGGCAACCTTGTCCGCCGGTTGCGGCGTGGACAGTTCGAAAGCCGCCATATCGAGACGCCACCACAATGGAGTGGCTGTCGCTCCTATCAACGCGCTGAACCGGGCCGCCAAAAGCTCGAACGATGCGCTGAGGACCGGTGGGATGTCCGCAATCACCACTCGCGAAAACACCTTCGAGGCTTGAGGCGTGAGCGGGGCAGGTTGCGACTCCTGCGCCTCGCCGCGCGCCAAGGATAGCACGCCACAGATTCCAGCGATGACCACCACCATCATGCTTCGCTGTGCAATACGCATGTGACCTTTCTAACGGCTCGAATCCTGATCAACACGGGCAAACAACGCGCGTTCTCCAGCCCTGGTATAATACGTACCGCAGGCGAAAGATAAGCGTAAAAAGACGCCCATTATCCACGGCCAGGGATCATAGCGAAAGGGAGTTGTGGCGCTTTGTCAGGCTTTGTTCCTGTTTCCCAGGCAACCGAGCCATCTTCGAGATCGATAAGGGCCGAAAGGCGGATATCTCCCGCCTCGGCCACAACCCGCATGATGCCGGGAAGGATGATACAAACATCGTAGTCGGTGCTCGACGTGGTGCGGGGCTTAAAGCCCTTTCCGTCGAATGATGCAATGATCCAATCCCTGCTCGGCGCGAACGAGCGGTCGTTTACCGCTGCCCCGGCGGCGGCCTCACAAAGCAGATTCGTGCCGAGCAGCATTTCTTCGTGACGCGCCTTGGCCAACTCTTCCGATTCCGGCTCACCGCTTAACCAATTCACTGCGCCGTTTTTGGGGTCAATTCGCACCGCAAACGGGTTTTGCTTGAAACTCGAAATGGTCCGGAAAATCATCTGCCCCTTGTGCGGCTCCTGATCCGCCACGATTTCGAGTGCCGCGCTTGAATACGGCTGAAGGTTGAACAGGTTGTAATCGTCAATGCTATACGCCGAACGCACCGTCCAGTTGTTCAACATGCCTTCCATGTACTTTGCACTGTCGCCATTCCGCGACGCGAAGAGTGTCAGCGTCCCGGCCATACGCTCCGTGAGCGCTCGTTTGGCCTGACGCACTTGAGCGCTATTCGTCGCGGGTCCTCGTTTGAGCAATACTGCTGTTGGGTCGGCCCAGTGAAAACCTCGCGGCGTCAAACGGCACTCCACTTCCTTCCGTAACGCAATCAAGGCAGACGAATGTCCGGCGGTACCGTCCGCGAGATCCTCGAGAGCGTCATAGAACTCAAGCAACCTGTCGGGATCGGGAGGCGCGACTGTATCGAAATCGTCGATCAACATTGTTACCGCGAATGGATCGGATTCCTCATTGGGGTTCCTCGTGACCGACCGTTGGCGGTAGCGCGCGGGGTCATAGCCTGTCCAGCGGAAGTTAAATCCGCCCGAAAGCAAGGTCTGCAGAAACAATGCGCTGGATTCGCCGATCATTTGTCCCGTGGGGAAGGATAACCACGGATCGAATGCGGGAGGCATGACGTCATAGGCGCATTTCCGCGCGGAAATCACGATGGCCGCCATATTGGGATACTTTGGCTTGCTTGAGGACGACGAATACCTCGATGATCGCGTATCTGGAATATGGCCGACCGTAAAATCCGCAATCGAATAATGCGCCATTGCGAGCTTGAAATCGCGCTCCTCGAGCCCGAGGGCGTTCATCACCGCAGGATCCGCTAACGTCCCGGCCAGAGCGAAAGGCTCCTCTTTGTCGCTCTCTCCTCCCGGCTTGCGGCTGCTTGATGAACCTCTCGAGCGGTTCGGCGATGCCGTGATCGCATTCCACATCGACCGCGGACGCTCGAGATCGTTAAACAGGCTCATCAAGAAAAGCCGCGCTTCCGCTTGAGCCGCTTCCGGCGTTTCGCGCGCCGCGACGATCAGAGCCTCCCCGGCATCGCTGATAACGGCGCAACCCAGCGCGTCTGCAACTGCCTGTGCCGTGAAAGACGTTTCAGATTCGGCAGCCATCATATTCAGCCGCCACCAAAGCGGACGGAGACTGATGTTGCACCGCGCCCCGATTCGGCTCGTGAGTTCCTCGAAACGGCTGCCGAGGACAGGCGGAACGTCGGCGACCACGAGCGTGGTGAAGGTTCGAGGACTGGACGGAACCGGCGAAACAGGAACATCCACCGCTTGCGCGTTACCGGAGTTTTCGCACAGGTAGAAACAGAGCGCGAGGGCTGCCACTCCGCTTGCAAGCCTATTCGCCATGGCCCCGCTCCCCGGATCATCCGCCCCTTGCCGGGGACGGGATACCCGTTACTATGACGTTTCCCTGTCGTGATTTTTGCATAAATGACAGGGGTTTTAACGGAAATTTCCGGTAAAAGTTTGCAAAGTACGGCAATTTCCTGAAACAAGAGATTGAGAGACGATGGCAACTGGCTTTATTGACCGTTTTCTGCAGGTTTTCGTTGGCAGCCGCAACGAGCGAATCATCCGCACGTTGAAAGCGGAATGCGCGCGTATCAATGCTCTCGAGCCGCAGTTCACATCCCTTTCCAACGAGCAACTCCGGGATAAAACGACTGAATTCAAGCATCGCATCGAAAAGGGCGAAGCGCTCGACTCCATCCTGCATGAAGCATTCGCCGCCGTGCGCGAGGCGAGCAAACGCGCGCTGGGTCAGCGCCATTACGACGTGCAAATGATCGGCGGTATGGTGCTCCACCGCGGCTCCATCGCGGAAATGGTGACCGGCGAAGGCAAAACCCTTACCGCCACCGGGCCGATCTATCTCAACGCGCTTGCCGGGCGTGGCGTCCACGTCATCACCGTCAACGACTACCTCGCGCGGCGCGACGCCGAATGGATGGGCAACGTCTTCCGCATGCTGGGGCTCACCTGCGGCTTCATCCAATCGAGTATGGACAACCGCGAGCGCCGCCAGATGTATGCCTGTGACGTCACCTACGGAACCAACAACGAATTCGGCTTCGATTATCTACGCGATAACATGAAGACCGACCCGCAGGATCAGGTGCAGCGGGGCCTGTACTACGCCATTGTCGACGAAGTGGACTCGATCCTGATCGATGAGGCGCGCACGCCGCTGATTATCTCCGGCCCGACGGAAGACTTCAGCCAGTATTACGCGCAGGCCGACAAGGTTGCGCGCTCCCTCGAAGGCATCCACGACCGCACGCTCAAGGAAAAGATCGGCAAGGACGCCATGCAGCGCGAGGTCTACCTCAAGGCGCTGCAGGACTACGACTTCGAGATCCGCGAGAAGGAATCGCAGTGTCTGCTCACCGACAAGGGCATTGAGAAGGTCGAGCGCGCGCTCGGCGTTGGCCACCTCTATGATGCGCGCAACCAGATGTGGCCGCACATGATCGAGCAGGCGCTGCGCGCCCATCACCTCTTCAAGCTCGACAAGAATTACGTCGTGCAGGCGGGCGAGGAAGGCAAGCAGGAAGTCATCATCGTCGACGAGTTCACCGGCCGCCTGCAGCACGGCCGGCGCTGGTCTGACGGCCTGCATCAAGCCGTGGAAGCGAAGGAAAGCATCAAGGTTCGCGAAGAATCTGCCACCTATGCCACCGTCACGCTGCAAAACTATTTCAAACTCTACAACAAGCTCGCCGGCATGACCGGTACCGCGCTCACCGAGGCGGGCGAATTCGACACGATCTACAACCTCGACGTTGTGGCGATCCCAACCAACAACGCCCTGATCCGCGACGATCGCGACGACCTGATCTACGGTTCGGAGGGCGAAAAATTCATCGCCGCCGTCGGCGAAGTGATCAAGCTCAACCTCGCCGGACGGCCAATCCTGCTCGGCACCACCAGTGTATTGAAATCAGAACGCCTGAGCGACCTCCTGCGGCGCGTGAGTGTTCGCTACTCCGGCGGCAAGCTCTCAATTCGCACGCCGGTCTTCCATCTCCCCGCCCCCGGAACAGGCAAGAAAGCCGCCACTGGCGTCCCTGACGTCAAAGTCGAGCCTGCCGTGCGCGAGTTTGACTGCATGCGCGAATATGAAGGGCGGCTGCAGGTGCGCCTACCAGCCCCCTCCGTGCGCACCGTCAATGTCAAGGCCGACCCGAAGATCGAGACCTGGTTTGACGTTCGTCCTGAACTGGCGAAGAAGCTCAAGGAACCCGCCGGATTTATCGGCGTCGAGCACAACGTGCTCAACGCCAAGCTCCACGCGCAGGAAGCCGAGATCGTGGCCCAGGCGGGCAGTATCGGCGCCGTCACCATCGCCACCAACATGGCCGGCCGCGGCACCGACATCATCCTCGGCGGCAACGGCGAATTCGTCGCCAAACAATGGCTCAAGCGCGAGAAAGGCATGGACCTTGCGGCGCTGCTGCCCGAGGAACACCGTGAATCGCCGGCCTACCTGATCCCGCGCGATGTCCTGATCAAAGCGGAAAAAGACTACGACGAGCTGGTCAAGAAAACCTACGCCGAAAAGTTCAAACCTGATTTCGTCAGGGCGCACGACGCGGTCGTCAAACTCGGCGGCCTCGCCGTCGTCGGCACCGAACGCCACGAATCGCGCCGCATCGATAATCAGCTTCGCGGACGTTGCGGCCGCCAGGGCGACCCGGGCAGCTCGCAGTTCTTCATTTCATTAGACGATGATTTGATGCGTCTCTTCGCCGGGCCGCGCATCCGCGCCATGATGCAAGGCCTTGGTCTGAAGGACGGTGAAGCCATCCAGGCGCGCATGATCACCAAGTCCGTTGCCCGCGCCCAGCGCAAGGTCGAAGGCCACCACTTCGATATGCGCAAGAACCTCAAAGAATATGACGACGTCCTCGATTTGCAGCGCAAGACCATCTACCGCCTGCGCCAGTCCTATCTCGAGGGTGTCGACCGCGAGCAGGGCGCCGAGATCGACGCCAAGATCCGCATGTGGATGAACGACCTGATGGGCATGCGCGAGACGGTAACCGAGGCCGACGCCTCCGCGATCACCGCCTATATGAAGAAGGAATATGGCGTCACGCTCGAAGCGCAGCGCATGGTCGACCAGCGCCGCGTGCTGGTGCGCGACGTGGTAATCCGCGGTGCGAAGTTCTCGAAGATGCCACAGAGTATTTTGAAGGCCGTCGAAAACCGTATCTTCAACGTCTGCAATCGCTTGATGGTGGAGGCCACCCCCGACCCCGAGAACTCAGCGACGTGGGACCTCGAAAACTTCGCGGCGCAGATCGCGCATGTGTTTGGGACGGAACTGAAGCTCGCCGATATCCCGCGCGATACTGCGGCACAACTGAACGCTTTTGTCGAGGATTTCTCCAAGCGCACCTATGAGCGGCTCACGGAACAGGTGACGAAGACGCCCACGGGCGAAAAGAACCCGGACCGCCTCGTCCACATCGGCCGCTACTTCCTGCTCACCTCGATCGACACCAAGTGGCGCGAGCACCTGCGCAACATGGAACAACTCCGCTATGGCATTCACTGGGAAGCTCAGGCGCAGAAGGACCCGAAGATCGTCTACAAGCGCGAGGGGTTGGCCATGTTCGAGCGGCTCCTCGACGACGTGGACACCGAAGTCACACGCAATCTCTTCCATGTCAAGGTTGAGGAGTCCGCCCCGCAAATCGCGCCCGCCGCCCGCCCCTCGGCTCTCACCTCCACATCCAGTGTCATCGCCTCCGCCCGGCGCGCCAGCGAAGCGGCAGCCGAACGCAAGGCCCACGCCCATCAGCAAGCCGCCTCCGCTCCCGCGAAGCAGGAAACGGCTGTGCGCAAAGGCAACGCCCCCGGCCCCAACGACCCATGCTGGTGCGGTAGCGGCAAGAAGTACAAGAAGTGCCATCTGACGTCGGACAAAGCGACGGTGTAGGCGTCATTCCCGCGCAGGCGGGAATCCAGAAGCCGAACAAGAGAACGTGCGTTCGTGTAGCGACATGGGCAGTTGAAGCAGCCCTCAATCCAGCCTCTTCAAATCCGGTTCGATCCAACTTTTGCGCGCTTCGTCCGACGTAAACATGGTGTCCGCGAACGAGTAGTACTCGCGCATCAGCTTCAAGCGGTCTTCCCGTGACGCGCCAAGCGAGGCGATCACTGCATTGGCAAGTTCTGCCGTCGATTGGGTTTTGTCTAGACGCTTGATCGCGTCCCGGACGATGCGGATATAGAAGCGTGTCACCGTTTCGTGATAGCCCGTGAACTTGCCGTGCGCGTGATTATAGCGCGGGATGCCTTCGCGCATCCGCCTCTCCGCTTCCTCGAAAGGATAGTTACGAAGATGCCATACTGTTGTCGCCATATGCGACGTATGCGGCGCCCACTGCTCGAAAGGCAGCGTGCAGTTCTGCCAGCACCGCACGAGATCGTTGAGCTCGGGATCGGTCCAGATTCGAATCGTTGGCGCAGCTTCGGTCATAAGCGACACATCGCGGATCATATTTCCATCTCTGAGACAACCGCTAGACACGGCTCAAGCAGAAATTGAAGAATCTGGGTCAATTTTTCAATCGGTATCCAGCCAAATGTTTCAAAGCGTCGTGCAGTAGGCGAACATTGGACGCGTTCTTTCCCCAGTCTATACACTGCAGCGGAAACAAGCATTGACTGCGAACTTTGTATTCTCCTCCACTCAATTTCTCGATGAATATGTCCTCACCCCACGACCAGAAATTGACCCCATTCCGATAAGACCACTTCTCGCCGTTATGCGACGACACCAGCCTCCATCCAATATTTTCGAGGAGATACTCGAAATCATCCGAAGAAATGCCATCAGGCAAAGTAATGACTTGTTCAAAATGCGCAGGAAATCCGAACGCCATACCGTCCTTTCAGGCAAACGCGAATTCGCAGCGAGTCTATGCGCGATCACGGACTCTGTTGCTTAAAATCCCACGAAGATTGACGAATTCGTCATTCCCTCGCCTTGCTACACCTTCGCGGCGCGGATGTTCTTGATCACCCGATCGCGCTCCTTTTTGGTCAGCGAGGGATAGATCGGCAGGCTCAAGTGCCGCCCCCAAGCCGCCGACGCGCGCGGGAATTGCTTATCCGGAAGCCCGAGATAACGGTGCAAGGGGCGGAATACCGGGCGCTTGGTTTCGATGCCCTTCTTTGACAATGCCTCGCGCAGCGCGTAGGTCTTCTTCTCGCTCCCGCAGTCATAAAGATAGCGAAACACCATCCCGCCCTGCGGCTCCGGCTGGTCGAAGGCTGCGGCGTACGCCTTCGCGTGTTCGCGCCGCAGCCACACGAAGTTTTCGAGCTTGGCGAGCTGGCAGCGGCCGACGGCGGCGCGCAGCTCGTCGAACTGATAATTGTAGCGCGTCTTTTCGTAGGTTGATCGCTCGTCGTGAGTGTTGAGGTCGACGACTTCGACGATGTCTTCGTCCGTGCGTACCGTCACGGCGCCGCCGGTTCCGGTGCTGACGCATTTGGTCGCGTAGAAGCTGAATACTTCCATGCGCGCGGGCGGTCCCTGCTCTTTCCCGCCGTGGTACGGTTCCATGCTCAACTGCTGGCAGCGGTCGAGCAGCACCGGCGCTCCGCCCACCTTCGCGAATCCGTTCTTTTCCATTTCGAATCCGACAAGACCTGAAAATCCGTCGGGGGGAGCCACGACAATCACGGCCTGGGTATTCTTGTTCACCAGTGGCGCCAAATCTTTTGGCGACGGGACTTCATAGCCGCAGTCATAGGGAACCGGTTCTGCGCCGGTATAACGAATGGCGTTCAGGACGGCAGCGCAGGTGAGGCTTGGAAGCAGGACACGCCCGCCGGGCTTCGCGCCAAGCGCAAGCAGCGCCAGATGCAAAGCGCCCGTTCCGCTCGACGTGGCGTGGACATAGGGCGCCTGGACGATGCGTGACAGCTCACCCTCGAATGCGGCGCATTCCTTCCCGCGCGAGAAGTAACCGCTCTCGATGACACGCGCAAGGGCATCGCTTTCGTCGGCGCCGAGCGTCGGGCGGGAATGGTGAATGCGTTCGCGCATGGTTATACCGATAGAATCGGCCTTACGGATGTCATGCCGACGAAAGTCGGCATCCAGTCTTTACATAGGCTTCTGGACACCGGCTGCGCTCGCCGTAACGCGCTTCGCGCTTGGCTCACGTCGCCGGTGTGACGATTCCAAAAGACTTTACACATGACATCTGCCCCCTCTTCCTCATGGAACCCTGACACCGCCGCGCTACAATTCGCCCATGGGGAACACGCCGAAGGCCAAGGTACTGCTCGTCATCCTCGACGGCTGGGGCGTCAACCCGCGTAGAGACTACAACGCCATCGAGCTTGCCAACACAACTTATTGGCATCATCTCCTCGCCACCTACCCCAACACGACGCTGCTCTGCGGCGGCCGCGCCGTCGGCCTGCCCGACGATCAATTCGGCAACTCCGAGGTCGGCCACCTCAACCTCGGCGCCGGGCGCGTGGTCTATCAGGACATCACGCGCATCGACGCCGACATAGAGTCCGGCGGCTTCTTCAAAAATGCGGCCTTGCTCAACGCTATTGAAGCAGCCGGCTCGCGCGGGAAGCTGCACCTGATGGGCCTCGTCTCCGGTGGCGGCGTCCACAGCATTGACCGCCACTATTTCGCCCTGCTCGAACTGCTCAAACGCAAAAACTTCCCGTCTGATCGCGTGTGCTTCCACGTCATCACTGATGGTCGTGATACCGCCCCAAAAGGTGGTTTGGAATATGTCCGTGCGCTCAAAGACCACATGGATAAGCTCGAGATGGGACGCATCGTCTCGCTCTCTGGCCGTTACCACGCCATGGACCGCGACAAGAACTGGGAGCGCACCAAGCGCTATTGGGACTGCGTCACGCTCGGACGCGGCGACGTGCAGCCCGATATCATCGCCGCCATTGAATCGAGCTATGCCGTAGGCAAGACCGACGAGTTCATCGAGCCGGTCAGCATCGTCGAGCATGGCCGAGGGCTTGGGCGCATCGAATCCGGCGACAGCGTTCTCTGGTTCAACTTCCGCGCCGACCGCGCGCGGCAGATGACGCGGGCGCTGACCGAAGGCGAAGACTTCGATGCTAAGTGTTTCAAGCGCGGCTTCATGCCTAAGGTTTCGCTCACCACAATGACGCATTACCTTGACGGATTGAACGCCCGTGAAGCCTACCCGCCGCAGGACCTGAGCAACACGCTGGGCGATTACCTGAGCGCGCAGGGGTTGACGCAATTCCGATGCGCCGAGACGGAGAAGTACGCCCATGTGACCTACTTCTTTAACGGTGGACGCGAACAGCCGCCGGCGGGCGAAGAACGCACGCTCGTGCCGTCGCCGAAGGTGGCAACCTACGACCTCAAGCCCGAGATGAGCCTGCCCGAGGTGGCCAAGAACGTGGCGGAGGCGGTGAAGTCGGGCAAATACGCCTTCGTGCTGACCAACTTCGCCAACGGCGACATGGTGGGCCATACCGGAATCCTTAAGGCGGCCATCGAAGCCGCCAACGCCGTCGATAAGCACTTAAAGGAAGTCGTCACGGCTGCCCACGACAAGGGCTACGAAGTCCTCGTCACCGCCGACCACGGCAACTGCGAGGAGATGATGAGCGAGAGCGGCGAGGCGCTCACCAACCACAGCTACAATCCCGTGCCGCTGATCTATGTTGCCGCCGGTGATGGCAAAGGCGTCAAGCTCCGCGACGGCGGCGCGCTTTACGACGTGGCGCCGACGATACTGGCCCTGATGAACCTTGCGCAGCCGCGCGAGATGACGGGGAAGAGCTTGCTCATCTCTGGAGGCGCGCGATGAGCTTGATTCGCTACAACCATCGCAATGCGCTCGCTGACGTCGTTGGCTCTGCCCACGGCATCACTACTGCCGCGCTGACCGATATGCTCGAGCGCGGCGCGCGCTGCACCAAGGGCATGCTCAAGCGTTCCGCTTCGACGCCTTTCGCGTTTCTCGACCTGCCCGATGACGACAAGACACTCACCGCCGTTCACGCCCTCGTCGAGCAACGCAAGGGGACATACGACACCGTGCTGGTGATCGGCATGGGCGGCTCGTCGCTCTCGGCGCTTGCCACCGACGGCGCTCTGCGGATCAACCAACGTGCCGAACGGCAGCCAAAGCTGCGCATGATCGACACCACCGACCCCGACGCCGTATCGGGCGCGCTCATGGGCATTGACGCACAGCGCACGCTGGCCATCGCCATTTCCAAGTCCGGCGACACGCTCGAGACCGTGGCAGCCTTGGCGCTCGTGTGCCAGTGGTTCGAGGAAGCGAAATGCAAACTCCCACGCCATCTCTTCGTCGTTTCCAACCCCGAGGGCGGGTTCCTCAATAGCTTTGCAAGCCGCCATGGATTGATACGCGTCGCCATGCCCAAAGCCGTCGGCGGTCGCTTCAGCGCGCTTAGCGCCGTGGGACTTCTGCCTGCCGGACTACTTGGCCATGACATCGACGGACTGCTCGCGGGCGCCGCTGAGCTGCGCGATGAGATGCTCAAATCATCACCCTCTGCGAACGCCCCCCTGATGAATGCGGCCATCCATGCCGCGTTACTGCGTGACTGCGGGAAGAGCGTAAGCGTCTTCATGCCCTACGCCTCGGCGCTTCGCTCCCTCGGCGCGTGGTACATCCAGCTTTGGGCCGAGTCGCTTGGCAAAGGCCGCGACGCCGGGGGACGTCCAAGGGCGTGCGGCCAGACACCGGTGCTCGCCTTGGGTCCGGAGTTCCAACACAGCCAGTTGCAGTTATTCTTGGAAGGGCCAAACGACAAGCTTTTTACCATGATCGAGATTGAGCGCTTTCGTCATGCGTTGCCGCTGCCAGCGGACTTTCCCTATGCCGACGCAGGCGCTCCGATACTTGCGGGCAAGGAGATGGGTTCAATTATCGCTGCACAGCTTCGCGGCACAGAGCAGGCGCTGACAGAGCAAGGGCGGCCCAACGTGCGCCTGACGGTGGAGCGGCTCGACGCGAAGACGCTCGGCGCGCTCTATATGTTCTTTGAGTTGCAGACGGCCTACGCGGCCCACCTGCTCGACGTGAACGCCTTCGATCAACCGGCTGTCGAGCGCGGCAAGGCGCTCACGCGCGAAATCCTCGACAAGCCATAACGATCAATGACTCTCACTTGAGCGTTTCCATCGTCATGCCCGCGCAGGCGGGCATCCAGTCTTCGCTTTGTCTCTGGATTCCCGCCTTCGCGGGAATGATACCGATCCTAAGAAAGAATACGGTTTTGCAATCGTCATGCCGACGAAAGTCGGCATCCAGAACCCATGAAAAGACAAAGAGTTAAGATGGATTCCGGCTTTCGCCGGAATGACGATAGGATCCGATT
>JABWBM010000025.1 GCA_013360495.1 Planctomycetaceae bacterium | reverse complement strand
AAGATCGTCAAGGAAGCCACCCTCGCGGAGTGGAAGGATAAACCCAAGGCCGGTAATGAGGACGACTATTACAAGATCTCCATGTGGAGCGGCCACGACAAGAATTTCACGAATTACGACGAGCAGCCCAACCGCTGGGGCGTCGCCATCGACCTCAACACCTGCACCGGTTGTTCCGCCTGTGTCGTCGCCTGTATGTCCGAGAACAATGTTCCGGTGGTGGGCAAGGACGAAGTCTGGCGCCGCCGCGACATGCATTGGATGCGTATCGACCGTTACTATGACGACAGCGAAAAGAGCGAAAAGGATGTCTCCGCTGACCCGACTGCCAAGCACCAGCCGATGTTCTGCCAGCACTGCGAGAACGCGCCGTGCGAAACGGTTTGTCCGGTGGGTGCCACGGCCCACAGCGAGGACGGCCTGAACACGCAGGCTTACAACCGCTGTGTCGGTACTCGTTATTGCGCCAACAACTGTCCGTACAAGGTGCGCCGCTTCAACTGGTTCAACTACTCGCACGAGGACAAGTACGTCAATCTCGCGCTCAACCCCGACGTGTCGATCCGCACGCGCGGCGTGATGGAAAAGTGCACGCTCTGCGTCCAGCGCACGCAGGAAGTCAAGCTCAAGGTTCGCAAGGACGGACGCACGGCCGTCGCCGACAGCGACAACTTCCAGACCGCTTGCCAGCAGACGTGCCCGACGCAGGCGATCATCGTCGGCAACATCAATGACAAGAATAGCAAAGTGTCGAAGCTGCGCGCGAACCCGCGCGGCTACGGCGTAATCGAGGAAATCGGCATCAAGCCCGTGGTGACCTATCTGACGAAGATCAAGAACACGGAGCCGGCGAAGGTATAGAGCGGAGCGGAAGCTCCGGATGAAGGGACGAAAGCGCGGCGAAGACGATACGCCGCGAGTGAAGGACCGGGAGAGCTATGAGTCATCCTGTTTACTCTCCGTTGCGCGAGCCGCTGGTCTATGGGAACAAGTCCCTTGGCCAGGTGACCACCGACGTGTGTGGCGTGCTCGAGCGCAAGCCCAGCAAGGAATGGTGGCTGGGGTTCATGGCCGCGACGTCGATTCTCGGGCTTGGCGCGCTGTGCGTCGCCTATCAGATCGGCACCGGCATCGGCACGTGGGGATTGAACCGCACGGTGGGTTGGGCCTTCGACATCACCAATTTCGTGTTCTGGATCGGTATCGGTCACGCGGGAACGCTGATCTCCGCCGTGCTCTTTCTGCTGCGGCAGAAATGGCGCACGTCGATCAACCGTTCGGCAGAGGCGATGACGCTGTTCGCTGTGGCCTGCGCCGGTCTCTTTCCATTGATTCACATGGGACGTCCATGGCTTGGTTACTGGGTGTTCCCCTATCCGAACTTTCGCGGTCCGGTATGGCCGAACTTCCGTTCTCCCCTGTTGTGGGACGTGTTCGCTATCAGCACCTACGGAACGATCTCGGCGGTGTTTTGGTACGTCGGTCTGATCCCCGACCTTGCCACTATCCGCGACCGCGCCAAGACGACGATGCGCAAGGCGATCTATGGCTTCCTCGCCATGGGCTGGAACGGGTCGGCGAAAGCGTGGCGTCACTATGAAGTGACCTATCTGATTCTCGCGGGTCTCGCGACGCCGCTGGTGTTTTCCGTGCACTCGATCGTGTCGATGGACTTCGCCACGTCGGTGATCCCCGGCTGGCACACGACGATCTTCCCGCCTTACTTCGTCGCGGGCGCCATTTTCAGCGGCTTTGCCATGGTGCTGACGCTGCTGTTAATCACGCGTAAGGTGTTGCATTACGAAGATTACATCACCGTCGACCACATTGACAAAATGTGCAAGGTGACGCTGGTGTTCGGCTCGCTCGTGGGTCTCGCCTACGGCACCGAGTTCCTGATCGCGTGGTACTCCGGCAGTCAATACGAAGGCTATACCTTCATCAACCGCGCGACCGGCCCATTCGGCTGGACGTATTGGGTGATGGTGAGCTGTAACGTGATCGCGCCGCAGTTCTTCTGGTTCAGGAAATTCCGCCGGCACATACCGCTGATTTTCGTGTTGAGTCTCGTGATCAACGTCGGCATGTGGTTCGAGCGCTTCGTCATCATCTTGACGTCGCTGCATCGCGACTATCTGCCGTCGAGCTGGTCGTTGTATTACCCGACACTGATTGAGGTGCTGACCTTGCTCGGCTCCTTCGGTCTCTTCTTCACGCTTTTCCTCGTGTTCGTGCGGGTATTGCCGCCGATCGCGTTTGGAGAAGTGAAGGGCGTGATGAGCTACGCCCGCAGTCAGAAGCATTCGCACCGGCATGAGGCGGCGAAGCATGTCGGGGCCGGAGCGCACCACTAGGAACGCGAAGATACGACCCTTCGGGGAGAGCATGATGTCGAAGAAGTTTTTTGTGGGAGTCTTTACCAACGAGCACGACGTGCTCGACGCGACCACGGCCTGCCGCGAAGCGGGCTTCGCGTTCCATGATGTCTTTCTGCCCTATGCCGTTCACGGCATGGAAGACGCCATGGGCATCAAGCGTTCATGGCTGACGTGGGTGACTTTCCTCGCGGGCGCAGCCGGAACGACGATCGCGCTCGCGGGCCAGTGGTATGTATCGGCCTATGACTGGCCCCTCAATATTGGCGGCAAGGATCCCTTCGCGCTGCCAGCCTTCATTCCAATCGCCTTCGAATTGACCGTGCTGATCGGCGGCCTCTCGACGGTCGCGGCGCTCTTCGCGGTCTGCAAGCTGTTCCCGGGCAAGGATGTGAAGCCCATCGTGGACGGCGTGACCGACGACAAGTTCGCCATCGTGCTCGAGCGCGCCGGAAACTTCGACGAAGCGCGCGCCCGCTCGATTTTCCAGAGCCATAACGCCGAGCAAGTGCTCGAACTCTCGGGAGAGAAAGCATGAAGCTCAATCCTGTGATTATCGGTACCGGTCTTGGCCTTGCCTGCCTGACCTACGCGGGTATCGCGATCGCCGCGCGCGGGGACACCACGCAGCCCAATCGCGAATTCCTCGTGGAAATGGCCTATTCTCACGCCGGCGAATCGCAGCGCGAGTATGTCGATGAGCAGGGTCAGCCCTTGCTGCGCGACGGTCTGGTGGAGCAGCCGGTTCCGCCGGGAACGCTTTACAGGAACCAGCGAACCTTCCCGTTTTCTCCCGTCTCTGACGAGGGGATGTCGGGTGAAGCTGACCGCGCCGAACGCGAATGGACCATTCCGGCGTCTCTCCAGTACTGGGAAGCCAGCGGCTGCGAGCCGGTGAAATTCGACGAGTCCGAATGGGCCAAGCAAGGAAAGCAGCTCTACGAGTGGAACTGTTCCGCTTGCCACGGCGTTAAGGGCGACGCGAAGACGGTGGTCAACGACCGCGCTGTCAGCCCCGGCGCTTCGATCAAGAGTCTCATCGATCCCAACGGCAACGCCATGAAGCGCGGCGACGGCTGGATCTATCACGCGATCACCCACGGCACGGGCGTTATGGCCTCGCACGCGGACAAGGTGAATCCCGTCGACCGTTGGAAGGTCATTCTTTATCTGCGCACCTTACAGGGGAAATAACCCATGGAAGCATCGGGGCATAGCCAGACATTCAAGCCCACGTCGAAGGCGCTTTTCGTTTGTTTCGTCATGTTCGTCGCCGGCATGGTTTGTTTTGGCTACACACTGTCCAAGAATCCCGCCGAAGCCTGGTCGCACTGGCTGATCGGCGCGTTCTACACCACGATGATGGCGCTTTTCGGCATCTTCTTCTGCGCGATGAACTACGCCTCCGGCGCGGGCTGGAACGTCGTGATCCGCCGTGTGAACGAAGCCATGGCCTCGAACCTGATCATCGGCTTCCTCGCCATGGTGATTCTCGTGATCGGACTGCTGACCTCGCACGATAAGGGCATGGAGCGTATCTACGAGTGGCTCCACCTCCATCATGACCACGGCGCCGGGAGCCTCGAGCATGCCGGCGGCGAGATGGCGGCTGCCGCCCATAGCGGGCAGAGTGCGCTAGACAAGGCGCACCATGAGCTTCTCGAGCACAAGAGCCCGTGGCTCAACCAGAACTTCTGGATCATCCGTATGGTCGCGTACTTCGCGATCTGGGGCTTCTTCGCCTGGAAGATCATCAGCAACTCGCGCAAGCAGGACATCGACGGCGACGTGAAGCGCACACGAGCCAACGTGCGCTGGTCGTGCCTCTTCATCGTGTTCTTCGCCGCGACCGTGTGTCTCGCCAGCTTCGACTGGATCATGTCCCTCGAGCCGACGTGGTTCAGCACGATCTTCGGCGTGTACCACTTCGCGGGGCTTTTCGCCGGCGGCGTATCGACGACCATCGTGCTGCTCTTCATCTTGAGGAGAATGGGCTACCTGAAAGAGGTGAACGCCAACCATTTCCACAACCTCGGCATCTGGCTGATCGTCACCACGATCTTCTGGGGGTACATCTGGTTCTCGCAGATGATGTTGATCTGGTACTCGAACATTCCGGAAGAGACTCAGTTCTACGTCTTCCGCATGACGAATCCGGAGTGGGACAAATGGTTCTACATCAATCTTGGTTGGAACTTCATCGTTCCCTTCCTGCTCCTCTTGCAGCAACCCATCAAGCGCAATGAGAAGGCCCTCTTCTTCATCGCCATCTGGGTGTTGATCGGACGCTGGATCGATCTGTATTGGAGCGTCGGCCCGATTCCTTTCCTCGACCACGCGACGCATGTCTACGGCTTCTCGAAGGATACGGTCTGGCTCTCGGTCGGAACGGTGGTTGGCTTCGCGGGGCTTTTCGGCTTTGTGTTCTTCAAGGCGCTGGCGAAAGCGCCGCTGCAGGCCACCAAGGATCCATATTACGAAGAGAGCCTGCATCACCACAGCGCGTAGAGTCCGCGGTAGGGGTTTTCATCATGCCGACGGAAGTCGGCATCCAGCATCCGCACAATAATATGCCGCGAAGAACTGGATACCGGCTTGCGCCGGTATGACGGACGAGACCGAGTCTCGGTGAACCCATGGCCAATCACACGATCACACATCAGCTGGACCGTGACGGCGCGCTCGCCCGCATCACTTTCGCCAACGGCAGGGGTAACATCCTTACCACCGCGCTGCTGCGCGACCTGCGTGAAGCCGTCAAGACATCCCTCGACAACCGGCATCTCAAGCTCATCACTCTGCAAGGCTTGGGCGCCAACTTCTCCTACGGCGCGTCGATCGAGGAGCACGCCCCGGCCGCCATCGCCGGGGAAATGCGCACGCTGCGCGGCCTTGTCATGGAGATCGCTTGTTCGCCTGTTCCGTTCGCCGCTCTCGTGCGCGGCTATTGCCTCGGTGGGGGATTCGAGCTGGCTATGGGCTGTCATTTCATTTTTTCGGCAGCGCAGGCGCAGTTCGGCTTGCCCGAAATCAAACTTGGCGTTTTCCCGCCTGCTGCGTGTGCGGTGTTGCCGCGCCTGGTGGGGCAGGCGCTCGCGGATCGCATGGTCATCAGTGGCGAGAAAATGAGTGGCGAAGACCTCGCCCGGCGCGGTCTGGTGCATAGTGTCTTTGATGGTGGCGATCTTGAGGCGGGCGTCGACCGCTGGTTTGGCTCGTCGTTAGCGGGCTATTCCGCTTCGAGTCTACGCCACGCCACAATGGCGAGCCGCACGGCCTTTGTGAGCGGGCTGGACGAGGCGATCGCAGCCCGTGAACGTGACTATGTAGACAAGCTACTTCCGACCCATGACGCTCAGGAGGGCGTTCGGGCTTTTCTGGCCAAACGGCCGCCCGCGTGGCGGGACGAATGATTCCACCCGACCGAGTGTCATGCCCGCGACTTGCCTCGGCGTAGCCGGGAGGCGGGCATCCAGTCTTCGACAGGCAAATCAGCTTCGCCTATCTCTTTGCCCGAAGCCCTTTTAACGCTATAATTTCCAGCGTCTTTCCCGTGCGAATTTCCCCCTCCAAAGCAAGCGCGGACCGGTAGGTGCGTATGTTCGGGATTGCATCGGGCCTGAGCGAAACGAGGCCTCGTCCAGCCGTGAACTCGCGCATGGCCGTGCGGTGTTTTGTGGCAATGCTTGCCTTTGCCTCGGCGCTTTTCGCCGGGCTGGAGAACACGCCATCGGGCCGCCTGTGGATGACCGACGGAACGGTCAACGCCACGTCGGAAAACACGACCGACAACACCCTCTATCTCGGCGGCGCGTTTACGCGCGTGATGCCGGTGACGGGTAATCTCGCGCTGCTCGACCACGCGGACGTGGCTGATCTCATGACCGACGGCACCGAGGTCAACAACACCTTTGCCAAGCTGCGCGAAGGCTGCACCGCGATCTACGCGGTCGAGTCCGACGGCGCGGGCGGCTGGTATGTGGGCGGCGATTTCGACGTGACGATTGGTGGCGTCAATTACACGAACCTGATGCATATCGACGCGTCTGGCCTGCCTGACGATTCATGGAAGCCCAACCCCGACAACATCGTTCGCGCCATCAAGCTGGACACAACGAACGATATCGTCTACTTCGGCGGCGACTTCGATTCGCTGGAGATCTCGCCAGCGGGCGGGTGGTATGACTCGAACTGGTCCTACCGGAAGGAAGTATTCGTCGATGGCGCGAATATTACGGGTAACAACAGTGGCATTACGCTACTGATCAAGATCGACGCCGACGATGACCTCCGTTCTGCCGCCAATGGCGGTAATGTCGCCCAAGACGACGGCGGCGATATTCTTATAACGAATGCCGCGGGTACACAGCTTTATCATGAAATTGAAAAGTACGACCCGGTCACCGGCGAATTGATTCTGTGGGTTAGTACACAGGTCACGGCAAGTACGGACCACATCATGTACCTTTATTACGGCAATGATGCGGGCGGCCTCGATGAATCCGATGCTAACAATACATGGAACAACGCGAATTTCATCATGGTTCAGCATTTCGAAGAAACCGCCAGCGTCGCAAACGAGGTGACCGACGACTCCGGTGAGGGGTGCCACGGCACGCCAGTCGGATATAGCGCTTCCGCCGGAGGCGCGTCGGGGAAAATCGGCGACGCTATTCAGTTCAACGGCACCAGCCAACATGTGCGGATCGACGGAAACACGGCAAACTTTGACAACATTATCGATGAACTGACCATTGCGTGCTGGGTGCGGATGCTCGGAGATTCGAGCGATTCCGATCACGCGCCACGTCTCGTTGCGAAGGGGCTTCCTTCCGGAGGCACCGACGCCTTCGGGCTTATTATGACGGACGTGAGCGGCTCAGGTGAGTTGACCTTGCAACTCGTTGACGGTGGTGGGGCGAATGCGACCGTCGAGTTGACCTACGCTCCCGGGGCATCGGCGGAATGGCTCGACCTCGACTGGCACTATATCGTCGCGACCTTTGACGCGGCCGATTCGTTGCGGCTCTATGTCGATGGCGCAGAGGTTGCGTCGACGCCAAGCACCATTTCAACGATCAACGTAGGTGGAGCCGCCGCGGTCACCGTCGGCAACGGAACTGATGGAGTGTCGGAGCACCACCGCTTCAACGGGCGCATTGATGAGATGAACATTCAGGAGTTCGAGCGTTCCGCGGCGTGGGTGTCGACGACCTACGCCAACCAGAACGACCCCGACAGCTTCCACACCATTGGCGCCGAAGAGGCTTTCGTCCCGACATTTTCGAAGATCGCCGCCGTGCAAACCGACGGCACTCAAGTGGCGACCTTCGTCGCCGAGCCTGACGACATCGTGCGCGCCATCGCTGTTAACTCCACGGGTACAGAGATTTTTATCGGTGGCGACTTCGCCAATGTCACGGACTCTGGTGGAGCGGATGGACAAATTTCTTTGGCGAAGTTGGATGCCACCGGGACGGTAGATACAGCTTTCCCAGAAGCGAGCGCGGCCAGCGCGATCGTTTACGCCTTGGCCGTGGAGACTGACGATAGCAAGCTCTATGTCGGCGGGGCATGCACCGTCGGCGGCGAAGTGAATTTTATCCCCATCACGATCGCGACCGATACGGTCATTACCACGTGGGATGCGGTGGACAGCACTGTTCGCGCGATCGCGTTGGATGGCGCTGGAACGCTCGTATATCTCGGCGGCGAATTCGCCAACATTGGCGCTGGCCCGCGGGACAGGGTTGGGGCGATTACCGTCGCCACGGGAGTTGTTGCCGGCGGTTTCGCCGACCCCAATATCAGCGGCGGGACGGCAATCGTCTATTCCCTGGCATGCACCGGAACCGAGCTGTATGTCGGCGGAGATTTCACCGCTGCCGGGTCCATGGGCGGCGCGCACACCGATCTTGCCTGCCTCAATACCGACGGAACAGAGATCGCTACCGATCTCAATACATACGTGGCGTCTGGAAACGCCACGGTCTACGCCATCGGCTTTGACGGCACGGCGGAAGTGCTCGCCGGCGGGACATTCATGAGCGTATCCGGTCTTGATCGCGCGAACCTCGCAGCGCTGAATTTTGATGAAGCAAGCGCCAATTATGGACGTGCGACGACTTGGGATCCGGGCACCATGGGAGGAACAGGTGAAGTCGTCGCAATAGCTGTCGGAACGTTGGCAGCGAACGATGTTGTTTGCATCGCCGGTGATTTTACCAACTTTGGCGCAAACGCGATGGCCGGGCAGGGATTTGGAATCATCAACACGATCGATGACGATGGAGTCGCCGGCGGCAACGTCATGGGTAACGGCGCCGAAATTCTCCTCTTGGTGCGGGAGACAGCATCTGAGATTATTGTCGGGGGATCGTTTACCGATGTCACGATCGACGTTCCCGACAACCTGTTCCGCATGGATCTGAATAACCTCGCCGTTCCCGACGCAATTGCTGTTCCCGATGATACGGTGAGATATGGCGTGCTGGATGGAACAGTGCTCTACATCGGGGGAGATTTCGCCGATGTCGGAGGCACAGGGCGGAACTCCGCTGCGGCTATCGATCTGACAACCGATACTCTTGATCCCGCGTGGGATCCCGACATTACCCTCTCCGACGGCGTGACGGCTGGGGTCGTCCATTCCATCGCCGTAGGAACAGACAAAATTTATATCGGCGGCGACTTCGCCAGAGTGGGGGGCGACTCATCGTCTAAACTTGCCGCAGTAGAAAAGGTCGGTGGGGGCAACACCGGTGACCTCGACGCCACATTCGACCCTGTCGGCAGTCCCGGCGGCAACGTCTTGGCGCTTGGCATTTACGGCGACTTGCTCTTTGTTGGCGGCGCGTTCAACAATTTCGGCCCGGCAAGCGACGTATCCTTCGTGACGCTCGATGCGGATACCGGCGCGTTAGACACGACGTTCTCGCCCATTGCCCACGAAGCGTCCCAACCGGTCAATCACATTGCCATCTACGGCGATACGATCGTGGTTGGCGGCGCGTTCGAAGGAGAGAGCGATCTTGACCGGCCCAACTTCCTTGGTGAGTTCCCGGCGCCGGTGCTCGCGGTGACGGAAACGGCCGAGGGTGCGATTACCAATGGCGAAGCTGCCGGCGCGACGGCCCGTAACTTCGGCTCAACGCCAACCTATGTCGCTGTCGGGCCTATTACGATAACAGTCGAAAATTCTACCGGCGGCTCCGTCAACCTCGGCACACCATCCTTGAGCGCCGGTAACACGGCTGATTTCGAACTGGATTTGACAGGCTTCGATTCGACGCTCTACGGCGGCGAATCCACGACCTTCGACATCACCTTCCTGCCGCTCACGGATGGCTCGAAGTCCGCGACAGTCTCTTTCACCCATGACGCCGAGACGACTGCGTCGCCTTTTACCTTTGAGGTCGCGGGCGATGCCGACGCTCCGGACATGAGTGTTACGGAAGGCGGCGACGACATCACCAATGGGCAGGCCGCGAGCGGGGCGTTCGCGTTCGGCGCGCAGGATATCAGCTTCGGCCCGACGGCCGCCGTCACCGTGACGATTGAAAACGCTGTGGGGGCCAACGGCGATCTCGTTCTTGGAACACCGAGCCTGAGCGGCAGTGGCGCCGCCCACTTCGTCCTGACGGCCCCCGGCGTGTTCCCAATGACGGTGATTCCTAACGACACCTACGATTTCACCATCGCCTTTGACCCATCGGCGACCGGCGATTTCTCCGCGACGATCTCGTTCACCCATAACGATCCGGCGATGCTGCCTACGCCTTTCACGATCAATATTTCCGGGAGCGGAGACGAACCGACGATTTCGGTTCAAGAGGATCCCGATGGATTAGCGAGCACCGGCGACGAGATTCCCATTGCTTATGGGGCCGTGCCGGCGGGCGGCCGCGATTTTGGAACGATCCTTGTCGGAAACCAGTCCGATCCGGTAGCGATTCGTGTCATTAACGCATCGGGTCTCGCGGTGGTGCTCGGCACGCCGACGTTCACCGGCGCCGGCGCGAATGCCTTCGCCATCGATTCGACAACATGGGACGGAACGCTTGACCCCGGGGCAAGCACGGCGTTTTCCATTATCTTCGAACCGTCGATCGAGGGGACGTTTGGAACGACCGCAACGCCGATCAACGTCCGCTTCTCCCACAATGATCCCAACCAGACATCGCCATTCACCTTCGAGATTACGGGCAGCAGTATCGAGCCGTCGCCGCTCAACATCACGCCGACATCCATGCCGGACGGCGAGGAGGGGGAGGCCTACAGCCAGACCATGAACGGCACCGGCGGCTCCAGCCCGTACACATGGGTTTTCGAGAGCGGATCGCTGCCGGACGGCATTACCTTCAACACCGCTACAGCGATCGTTTCTGGAACGCCTGTGAGTGGATCGAGCGGCACCTACACCTTCTCGCTCAAGATCACGGATGCCAATGGCGAGGAGTTTTCGCGCACGTTGCGTATCGACATCACCGCGCCAAATCTTCCCCTACCGAAGCGAAGCGCGCCGTGCGCTCTTGACGCCAATGGAGCGCGCTATCCGAATCCGCTCTTCATATGCTTGGCCGCGATGCTGTCGGCCGGAGTCTACACGCGCCGCCGCCGTTTCTTGTAGCATCACGGCACAGCCGTGACGTCTTCGCACTATCACTGGCAGGTCCGTCACGCCCCCCCGCCTTCGCGGGGGCAGGCGTCGGCGCGACGCTACGCAAGAACAGGGGACTTTGCACGTAACGCGCCATCGTCTTCTTCGGTTCTTGCGGTGTCCCATGCTCTTTCCTAACGTACCCCCATGGGTAAACCTCTCAAGCACGCTTTGATCTCGGGTGCTGGGCGCGGCATCGGCCGTTGCGTGGCGCTTGGCTTGGCGAGGCAGGGCTACGCTCTCGCGCTCGTCGCGCGTTCGAAGGATCAACTCGACGCCGTTGCCAAAGAAACGAAAACAGTCGGCGCCCCCAAAGCGGAAGTCATCGTAGCTGACCTCTCCATTGCCGAGGACGCCATGGCCGCTGCGCACGAGGCGACGAAGCGCCTCGGCGGCATCGATACGCTGATCAATGCCGCCGGCATCTCGTCATCCGCGCTGTTGCACAAGGAGAGCGTGGAGAACCTCGAACGCATGATGGCGATCAATGTGACCGCGCCCTTCGCCCTGATGCGCGAACTGGTGGGGGAGATGCGTGAGCGCGAGCATGGCCGCATCGTTAACATTGCCTCGGTCGCGGGATTGCACGGCTATCCCTACATCACGGCATATTGCGCGAGCAAACACGCGTTGGTGGGTCTTACGCGCGCGGCAGCGTCGGAACTTGGTTCGAAAGGCATCACGGTGAACGCCGTCTGTCCGGGCTATGTGGACACCGACATGACACGAGCGACGATCGCCAACATCGTTAAGCAAACCAAGCGCAGCGAGGCGGATGCGCGCAAGGAGCTGGAGAAGGCCACTCCGCAGGGACGGCTCTTCACGCCGGAGGAAGTGGCGGGAACCGCCATATTCCTGCTTTCCGGGGAAGCCGGCGGCATCAACGGCCAGTGCATCACCATCTGCGGCGGCAAGGAAGTGTAGAGCGTTTCTCGTACCAATCCCAAAAAGGTGGTTGGATTTTCATTCGTCATGCCCGCGCAGGCGGGCATCCAGTCTTCTCTCTGGCTCTGGATTCCCGCCTTCGCGGGAATGACGTCACGGATCAGCGTGCGCTGCGCTTCGAGTCCGGAAAGCGAACCCGGTAGGCGTTCTGGATGCAGAGCGCGCCAAGGGCCGCCGCGTAGACCCGGCCATGAAGCTCTTCCTGAATCCCCTGCGGGGAAAAGCTGCCCCGGTTCGGGTCTCTGTAGCGTTCATTGCCTTCTTCGTCAGTGCCGCCAAGGTAATTCCCCGTGAGGAACATGGTTTCGTACAGAGTCTTGAGGTAGGTTTTCTCCTCTTCGCTCTCCACCCCGTTTTGCATCATTGCCAGCGAGGCGAAGTACCAGGCGAGATAGTTGGTGCGCGGCGTGCCTATTCCGAAAGCGCCATAATTGTCGTTCGATGGAAGATAGCGGTCCTGGTTCAGGAATTGTGTTTGAGACTCGAGTTCTTCAGCGAAGACTTCGGTGTCAAGGCAGAGCATTTCTGTCACCATCGCCGCCGACACGGCGGCTTCCGCTGGAGCTGAAACAGACGCGCTGATGTGGGACGCGACCCACGGACTTGAATAGACGGCGCTACTTTGTCCCGCCGAGTTCCGGGTGAGGTACCTTTCGATGCCTTCGAGTACCCGTTCGAGCGACTCGTGCCGCCAGCCGCCTGCTTCCGCTGTCCGCAAGGCCTGCGCCACCCACGCGGTAGTTGCAATGTCAGCCTCTGGAGACTTCTGGCCGCTCGGGATTTCGTAGGGGAAGCCGCCGATGGAAAGCTCGTACCCCTCGCGGATCTGCAACTTGATGAGACGTTCCAGCCCGCGTTTCAGCGCATCGCGTTCAGCCGAGCGTCCGCCGCCAGCGCAAACTTCCGCCATCACCAGTGTGCAGAGCGCGTCCGAGTACGGCCGGTTGAACCAATCTTTGCGCCCGCCTTTATCAACGGTGGTGAATCCACCCGAGGCGGGATGCTGGCGGCTGAGCACGAAATCCACGCCGCGCCGTACATTGGCCTTGTAGGCGCCGCGCTCGAGTGTATTGCCGTCGCCAAGCAACGCCAGCAGCGAAAGGGCGGTGTTCTCCATACGCCGCATCTCGCGGTCGGCTTCACTCTCCCGGAGTTGGCCATTCTCGATCGAGTTGCGCGTCTCTTTGGCCATCCCCGACTCCCATAGCCAGGATCCATCGTCGAGCTGGGCGCGGGCGATATATGCGAGGATCTCATCGAGCCGCGCCATCAACTCGGCGCCGGAGCCTTCGATCGTTCTTTCGACCAGTTCCTGTTTGACGCGCCGCGCGACGTAGCGGCTGCCAAACCAGCCGTCTTCATCATAGGCCGCACCGTCAGTCTTCGTGAGTGCGACGCCGGCGCCGGTCCAATGATCGAGGGTTGCGCGGGGTTCTGGCGCTTGTTCGGGCAGCAAGGTTCTGGGAACGAAGACTTCTTCCATTCCATGACCAAGCCCAAGGACGCTTTCCTGCACTGGCGCCGGAGGCAGCTCGTCGATTCCCGCTCCTGCATCTTGGCCCTTTCCGGGCGCGATTGCGCCGTAACGCTCGACGAGCGACGGAGCCCGGCCATAGTCACCATGCATAAGAATGACATCGCCAGTGAGATCGAGGGCGAGCGAGCGCACGTCCGCCCCAGCCGGCGAGCGCCCGATCATAATGAAGAAGGTTGCGGCGAGCGCGATCATATGGAAGAGCAGCGCCGCGATCAGGTGTCGCGAACGGAACAGCGTGACGATGCTCGCGGCTCCTCCCCTCAAGAGCCTCATGTTGACGCGGTGCGAAGGCAGCTTCGGCGCCGCGACCTCCGGTGTCTTGCGCGGGGGAACGCTCTTGGGCGTTTTCTTGGCTTCGGTTGTTTTCTTCGCTTCTCTGTCGAGTGCCTGCGCGATTCGCTCCTTGAAACTTTTGCCCGGTTCGATCGAAGGAATCGCCGAGGCCGCGCGCAGCACGCGCGATACTTCGAGCGCGATATCGCCTTTTTGTTCTAGTGTCGCTTCAGCGCGCTCGGGCGGCATCTCGCCGCGCAGCATATCGACGGCCTCGCCGACGCTGTGTTTCCAACGCCGGGTTTCGCTCTCACGCACAAGCCCTGCGATACGCAGGCTGATCCTCTCGCGCAAGGCCCGCGAAGGTTCGATCGCGGGCAATGAACGCGCGGCTCCAAGGACGCGCCGGATTTCCATAAGGTTTGCGCCAAGCGCGGCGTCACTGGAAAGCCTTGCGGAAAGGGCCTCTCCTTCGGCGGTTGAAAGTTCGCCGCGCGCATAGTCGATCAACTCGCGTATGAACGCTGGAGGCTCCGCGAGGGCATCGGCCTCGGCCCGGCTCGGGATGCTGGAAATCTTGAGCGCCGCCGAAGGCTCGATGGCAAGCTGGCGCACCGCGCGAAAGATGCGCTCGATGATCCGGGCTTTGCGCGCGAAGGCGGCGTCTGACCGCAGGCGCTCGTTGAAGGAATCTTCGTTGACGGCTTCGCGTCGCATGGCGTCGACGATCAGCGCAATGTCGGCATCGCCGGCCTCGTCAGAATCACTCGACAGGATTGTGCGAAGGCGATCTGAAATGGCCTTGCGAACAGCCTTGTCGTCAAGTTTCACCGACTGGAAGGTTTTGAGTAGTTGCTCAAGCTCCCGGCGCTTTTCGACGAGGTCAGGGTGACGATCGGTGATCTCGCGCAGCCGCCTTGCGTCGTCGCCGGACAACTCCCCGCACAATTCGTCTACCAGCGCGCCGAAGAGAGGCGAGTCCGGCGTGAGCGCCTGCCCGCTCACATTGTGCGCGACGGAATCGTGAAACGCGGCTGACGGCGCGAGTGTGGGCAGCGAGCGCGTCAGCGCCAGCGTCCTGGTCAATTGGTCAAAGCGGCTCCGCAGCGCGGAATCGGCTTCGAGAGCCTCGCGCACGACGGCTTCCTCGCGCGGCTCAAGCTCGCCGCGAAGAAGGTCAATCAACTGGCCGTCACTGATCTGCATGGTCTTCTACCGCGTCATTCCCGCGGAGGCGGGAATCCAGAGCCAACCTCCAACATTTCGTATGGCTGGATGCCCGCCTGCGCGGGCATGACGAACGTGAGTATCCGTCATTTCTTTCATGTATCTTGCCTATTCGTACTCATTCCCCTGTGTTTGCTGACCCAAATCTATTCTTTTTCATCACTGGCCGGTTTGCGTCCGGTGATCGGCGATACATGTTCGAGCAGCGTTTGCAGGCGCGCCACCGCGCTGTGCATGCGCGATTTCACCGTTCCGACCGGAACATCCATGATCTCGCCGATCTCCTGATACCTCATGCCCTCGATCTCCGAGAGCACGAACACCATGCGTTGCTCGCCGGGGAGCTGCTCGAGCGCCGCCATGATCGCGCCGTAGGTCTCGCGCCGCTCGATGTCGTCGTCGGGCGGCCGTACCTCGTCGGGCAGCATTTGTACGAAGCTGTCCGCTTCGTTTTTGCTCACCTTCGCGTCGAGCGATCCGCCCGAGCGTTTCACCTTGGCCGATCGAACGTGGTCGATCCAAAGATTCTTCGCCACGCGATACAGGAAGGTGGTGAACTTCGCCTGAGGCGTCCACTCCCGCGCCATGCGGAAAACCTTCACCAGCACTTCCTGCGTGAAGTCCTCCGCCAGCGTCCTGTCCCACGACAGGCGGTAGAAGAAGTTGAGCAATCCCTTGAGGTGGCGGTTGTAGAGCTCGGTGTAGGCGTCCACATCGCCGCCCTGAAAGGCGGCCATCAGCTTGTGATCCGTCATGTCCTTGTGGTCCACAGCCGGACTCCTCGCTCTATAAACGGGGAAAGCGACAAAAGGTTCACGGAAATGTCATGTTACCACATAGCGGGTCGATACCGCGCCAACAATTGCAACCAGTGATGCCTCAGAGGGTTACGGCTTATTCGACGAGCAAGAACGCGACGCGAATACCGTGATCGGGTGGTCGCTGGGACAAAAAGGTGAATCCCGCGCGCTACGAAAAGTCAAATGGCCGCGCGGGGTCATGAAAGCGCCCTTCCCGCGCATACCGGCGCAGGGCGCTCACCATTGGGACATAAGCATATTCGACCTCGCTCTCACGCGCGAGCGCCTCGATCTCTGCGTGATACTTCTCGTAAATCCGCTGGCTGTGGTTCTTCTGGTAGCTCTTGTCACAAAAGTAGACGCGGCAGCCCAGCGGCCTCACGTCGCGCGCGCTGCACTTGCCTTCCTTGTAGAAGGGGCAGAGCTTGCCCTCGGGCGCAATGCCATCAACCCCCTTGGTTTCGACAATGTTGGTGAGTTCGAGCGTGGTGGCGAAGAGCACATGGTCCATCTTCTCGAAGTTGCAGCACTCGCCGCTCATGCGGCAGACGGGGTTTGTGGCAGCCACCTCGGCGTCAAGCCGCGCATACATGGCGTTGAGCTTGTCACGGGTGTCGCTATTGAAGGTCATCTCGGGCATAGAAGATTTCACCACAGAGACACAGAGGACACGGAGGAATTCAGAAATTGAGCCGCAGTTGGACGCGAATAAACGCAGATAAGAAAAGGCGATCACGAAAACACGAAAGAAGGAAATCTCGAAAGAAGAAAGTTCAAAATCTTGAAGATGTCGTTTTGTATCTCCCTCAGTTCATGCTTTCGCAAACGTCTTCATCCGCGTTTATTTGCGTTCATCCGCGGCTAAAAAATCTTCCTCTGCGATCTCTGTGCCTCTGTGGTGAATCTTCTTGCTTACTTCGCCGCGAAGATTTGCTTGAACATCAACTTGGTCGCGCGGCGCGAGAGGTTCGCGATCGCATCGGTCAGCGGAATCTTCTTCGGGCAGACTTCCACGCAGTTCTGCGCGCTGCCGCAGTCCATCACGCCGCCCTTGCCCGTCGCCGCAACCGTGCGCGCGTCGGCGTTCATGGCGCCCGTGGGGTGGCTGTTGAAAAGCTCCACCTGCCCCATCACTGCTGCGCCGATGAAGTCGCCGCCCTTGAGATATTGCGGGCAGGCTTCCATGCAGCAGCCGCACGACATGCATTCGGAAAGCTTGTAGCGCCACTGCTGGTCGTCTTCGCTGTACTTCGGGCCGGGGCCGAGGTCGTGGGTGCCGTCCACGGTGATCCAGGCTTTGACGCGCTTGAGATCGTTGAAGATGCGCTGGCGGTCGACCATCAGGTCGCGCACCACGGGGAATTTGCTCATCGGTTCGAGCGTGATGTCGCGGCCAACCGTCGGATCGTCGATCAGCGACGAGCACGACTGGCGCACGCGGCCATTGACCACCATGGTGCAGGCGCCGCAGACTTCTTCGAGGCAGTTGCAATCCCACACCGGCGGGGCGACGCGCGTACCGCCCGAGGTGACGGGGTGGCGCTGGATGTCTTGGAGCGCGGAGATGACGTTCATGCCGTGCTTGTAGGGCACCTCGAAGGTGTCCCAGTGGGGGGCCGCATCGGGTCCGTCTTGGCGCTTAATGCGGATACGGACGGTGCCTTGGTGGGTCTGTGCTGCTTCGACCATGGTTTTCCTTGCTGTATCGCCCTGCGCTTACACGTGGCGTCTTATTCTTCCGTAGCGTCACGGCTATGCCGTGCCGTTCTTATAAAACTACGCTTCTGGTTGAAGACGTCACGCCATAGGCGTGACGCTACAACCCTTTCACGCCACACCTTCGCGTGACGCCGCCGCCCATTCTGCCACGGCGACCGCCTCATGTCACGGGCCGCCTGATTCGGAAAATCCCGGACATTTATAACGGCCATTGACAGCCGCCGTTTTACAATGATTGCCGTGGCAAACGATTTATCGGGTAGGGTGTAGCGTCACGCGCCCCCGCGTGACGGACCGACAAAATACCAATCGTGGCGGGAGGCTTCCATGGGTGAGAGCGGCGAACATTCAAGCGACACGGCTCAGAAATCCGTGTGGTTCTGGCGCACGATCAAGGTCATCTGCTGGATCGTCGGCCCGATTCTCGCCATCGCGTTTTTGGCCGAATCTTGGCGGCAATACAAGATGAGTGATGCGCGTTCCGATATGGAAGACGCCGCAGCCCATGTCGAGCAGACCTTGCTTGGGGGGCGAAATCCTGAAGAACTCTTGGACGAGTGGACGAAGTCTGACGGATCGCTGGACGATCTCGTCCCTTTGGGACAGGATCTCATCAGATTTTCAAACGAGTCGGCAAGTTATCGTGAGTTTAGGGATTGGTCTGACGAAGCTCCAGAAACTGCACACGACCAATTGCCCCACTGGCTGGCAGAAACTCAGCCGCTTGCAGATCGCATCTTGGCAATCACATTCAGCGGAAAGTTGAGTGTTCAGGCTGACATTGACGCGTGGTTATCGGGGAACTGGTTAAACGTCGTTCCGATGGTGAATTTGTTCGAAGCCCGGATTCAAGCCCATATCAGGATGAGAAACTTCGAAGCCACTCAAACCGAACTCTCGTGGTGGCTGGATTTCGTCGATGCGTTTCGCCCTACATACACGGTTTTAGAAGCAAGCGTAGTTGACGGAATTTTTCGAAGAACCGGAGTGCGCTTGCTAAGGGAATGCGCTCTTTCAGGAGCCGTGACTAAGGATTTTCTTAGTTCAGTGCTCGCGCAAAAGGCATTTGACAGGCTTGAGCATATACAGCGGGTAACCAAGGGCGAAGCGGCGTTCATTTGTCGCAATGCACGAATACATAAAGAACTCGAGGATGGACCGTATTTTCCGTATGTCTATTCGGATCATGAGGGGTGGTTTTCGTGGTTGATTGATAGCGATGACGGAATTCTCAATGGGAGGGATATCGATAACGCGCTGAAAAATGCATTCGTCACCGCAACATATTATCGAGAAGGCCTCGTGGCTTTTCTCGAACTTTGTCCCCTTCTCGTCGAAGGACAAACCATTCGGCCTGCTTCTGGAGACGATGAACTACGCTACGTTCTTGCGTACCGCGAAATCATCCAAAGACTCTTGGAAGTCCCCGAGGAAGTCTCCATTGAAGACGCCCTCACCCGCGCGGTCTGCTCCATCCGCCTGCGCGAATACGACGGTATTCCCCTCGCGCAGCAGGCCGAACGCAAGGCCGAGTTCCTTGCCGATGCCCCATGGCTCGACGTGTCGATGGACGGTGACACCATGAAACTCACCGTCGCCCGCGAGCGTCTTCCCAAGACCTTCCGCGATGTCGTGGACGAAGAGGACATGGGCGACCTCACTAAACCCCTGACACTCAAACCCATGCCCGACAAGAAGTAGCGTCAAAGATGCGTTCGGCGTAACGCGCTCTCGCCTTGGCTAAGCCGCTTCGGCGAAGCCAGGTCGCGCTTGCCTCACGCCCCCTCGTGACGTCTTCACATTTTCTGATTTTTCTCCTTGCATGTACCTGAATTATAGATTACTATATAAAGATACAAGCATGATTGGGAGGTGCCCATGGGAAAGAAGAGCAGAATGAAAAGGCTGCGGCGCGAGGCGAACGCCGCCAATGTGGCCAAAAACGCAACCAACGCTGGCGACGCCACACGCGAAGCGAAGGCCCTGATGCGCGAGGTATCGGCGGCAATCGCCGCGCGGCACGGCGCGAATGCGCCGGACCACGGGCGAAGTACTGTACCCGGCGCGGACGTTGCCCGCCAAACGCTTGCGGAGCAGGCTGCGTCTGGCAATGCCGACACAATGCTGGAAGCCTTACTCAACAAGGAGAAGGCGGCCGGACGCAAGGTGTTCGACATATGCCTGTTCGGCATTGACGCTCTACGCAAGAAGTTCGCCGCCGACCCCATGGCGCTCCTTCGCGCCACCGATATGCGTGTCTTGCGCAAGGCCCGCGCCACCGTCGCCAATGACGGCGAAGCGGAATCCCTCGATAAGCTGCTCCTTGGGCTGCTCGAACAGCATTTGGACCGGGCCAAGGCGCGTCTTTTCATCGTCGAGGATGCGTTTGTTACCAATGCCGACCTGCAGGCCATGAGCCTGCTTGAGCGTATCTGCCGCGAGCGGGTTAAGCGCTACGAGGCGAGAGCCAAAGCCGAGGCGGCGCAATCGACAGGTCAGAACAGGCCTCAGGCCGCGCAAGGGCCTCACGCTGCCCCGTCGAACGGTCAGGCAAAGGCCATCGCCGGTGCCGAAAATGCCATGGCAGACAGTGAACGGCTGCAGAAAGCGGTCGCCGAAGCCTTTGCTTCGTCCGAGGAGCTTGTGGCTTCCCAAGCCTTCAATGGCGAACCGGTGGTTGGCGATTCATGCGCGCCGGTTGGAGAGCAGCCCGGTGACGTGAGCGCCGGCATGGCGCCCGACGCCTTGCCCGTCGACGACCCCGCGCTCGTCAGCGCAACGCCGTAGCGTCACGCGCCCCCGCGTGACGCTGCGACCCATGACAAAAACCGATGACGTCACGCGGGGGGCGTGACGTTACAACCAAACGCGTCGCCGTTACTCCTTGTGCATCACCGGAGTGAACGAACCCTTGTTCTTGCTGCCGTCTTCCTCGGTCATCTCGACCCAGAGCTTCGAGTTGGCCTGAATATCCTTCGGCACCATGATATGCACGTGTTGCGTCGCGCCATCCGGTGCGCGGGTTGCCGAACCGATCACTTTACCTGTGTCGTCGCCAAACCACAGGCGTGCGCCCTTGGCGGCCTTTGCCAGCTTCACTTCCATCGCCATCTCGTGCCCGGCCTCAACTTCACCGATTTGATCTATGGTGACCTGATAGGAGCCGATCGTCACTGGGCCGAGCATATGATGCTCGCCGCTGTGGATGTCGCGGCCCTCTTCGCCATGCCCTTCACCACGTTCGTGGCCGTGGTCATCTCCCTTATGCACCGTCGCGTCGAAGGCCGCGGGATTCGTGCCGTCCTTGTCCTGCACTTCGACCCAGACTTTTACATCTCCCGTGAGCTTTTCCAGCATGTTCGCCGGCGGCGTGATGTGGGCGTCGAAGTCGCGGTGTTCGGGATGGCTGTTGAAATTCGCCTTGGTCTTCCCGAATGGCGCGTTGCCTGCCGTGTCGCCAAGCCACACGCGGATGGTGAGATCCTCGAGCTTGTGCTTGCCGCCTGACGCCTTGACCTCGTACATCGCTTCTTTGCCGGGTGCCAGCTCCTTGACCTGCGTTAGTTCGACGTCATAGCCGCCGATGGTCTTCGTGCCGAGCGGATAGCGCGTGCCTTCGTGTGTGTGTCCGTGGCCATCGCCATGATTGTTCGGTTCGGTGTTGTTCCCGCCTTTGTCGCCGCAGCCAGCTGCGAAGGTCGCGGCTGCGATCATCCCGAGAATGAGTGTGCTTTTCATATTCCTTCTCCTTGTGTTGGTTCCGTTGGCTCTGATGCTAACGGTGGTTGTGTCGCTTGTGAATCCGCCGAAACACCTTGCTCCGGCGGCGTTGTGGTTGAGTCTTTGCCCGCGAACAGCATCCAGTATCCCGCGGGTACTACGATCAGGTTAAGGAATGTCGAGGTCACCAGCCCGCCGAGCACCACGACGGCGAGGGGCGCGAGCAGTTCGCTGCCCGGTTCGCCCGCTGCCATCACGAGGGGAGCGAGTCCCAGCACGGCGGTCAGCGCTGTCATCAGGATCGGGATCAGCCGTTCCTCGGAGCCTTGGATGATGGCTTCGCGGATGGATTTGCCTTCGAACTTGACCAGATGCTGATAGTGATTGACGAGCAGAATGCCGTTTCTCACGGCGATGCCAAAGAGTGTGACGAAGCCCACCATGCTCGCGATGGAAATCACCGGCGCGACGTAGGGCTTCTCGCCCGCGCCGAAGAGGGCGAGCGTGTTGCCTACGAGATCGTCCGTCGCGGTGAGGTAGATGGCAACGATGCCGCCGATCAGCGCGAGCGGGAGATTCACCATCACCAGCAGCGCGGCTTTGCCCGAGTTGAATGCGAACATCAGGAGCAGGAAAATCACCACGATCACGCCCGCCCCCATGACCATGATGGTTTTGCTCGCGGATGCTTGAGCCTCAAACTGGCCGCCGTAGGTGACGATGTAGCCGTGATTCGCCACGATCGGGTCGACCTTGGCCTTGACCGCTTCGACGAGGTGGCCGAGATTAAAACCCGCTGCAACATTGCAGGAGATGATGGCCTTGCGGCTCATGTTGTCCCGCGCGATCAGGTTCGATGCCCGTTCGATCCCCACATCGGCGACTTCGCTCAGCCGGACATGCGCCCCGCCCTTGCCCCGCAGCATGAAATCCTTGAGGTCGCTTGGCGTGGCGCGAAACTCCGGCGCGAGGCGCACGGTGATGTCATAGCGCCGCTTGCCCTGATTCACGACGACAGCTTGCTCGCCATACCACGCCATCTGGACCTGCTCGGCAGCCGTCTCTCGGTCGAGTCCCCAGCGTGTAAGGTCCGCGATCCTGTAGCGCACGGGCAGCGTCGTCACCATGACTTCGCGGTTAGCGTTTACATCGCGCGTGCCGGGCGTGGCCTTGAGCGCCGTCTCCACTTCCTTGGCGATGGAGCGCAGCTTGTCGAGGTCTTCGCCGTAGACGTTGATGGCGATGGCAGCAGGCGTCCCCGAGAGGATGTGCGAGAGCCTATGTTCGATCGGCTGGCCCACCATGGTGGTGATGCCGGGAATATCGGCGAGCACCTTGTCGATCTCTTTGCGCACGGCTTCCTTGGAGTACCCGGGCTTGACCGCCACCTCCGCCTCGGAACTGCTTGCGGGTTCCGCGTGCTGGTCACGTTCAGCGCGCCCGGTGCGGCGCACCACGTGCTTGACGCCCTCGATCTGCGCGAGCCGGCGTTCGACGCCATAGGCGAGGCGATTGCTCTCGTCAAGCGACGTCCCCGGCGGCGCCATCAAGAAGACGGTAAACGTCCCCTCGTTGAACTCAGGCAGGAAGCTGGTGCCAAAGGTATTGCCAAACCACAGGCTCGCGCTTGTGGCTACGAGCGCGCCGATCATCACCGGCCAGCGCAGCTTGATCGCGCCCTTGAGCGCCGGCCGGTAGACGCGCTTGAGCCAGCGCACGAGAAAGCTCTCGCCGTGATTGGCGCCTGCGGATGTCTTCTTCAGGAGCAGGCGGCACAGCGCCGGCGTCACCGTCAACGCCACGATCAGCGAAGCGAGGATCGACGTGATGTAGGCGATTCCGAGCGGTTGGAAGAAGCGCCCTTCCAAACCTTCGAGGAAGAGGAGCGGCACGAACACGATGACGATGATGACGGTCGCGAACACCACCGAACCACGGATCTCGTTGCTGGCGTCGAAGATCACGGGGACGAAGCCGCGGCGCTGTTCGGGCGGCAGCGCTGCGTTCTCGCGCAGACGCCTGAATACGTTCTCCACGTCGATGATGGCGTCGTCCACCAGCTCGCCGATGGCGACGGCGAGACCGCCAAGCGTCATCACGTTGATCGACATGTCCCAGAGCCAGAGGATCAGCAGCGACACCGCGAGTGAGAGCGGCAGCGCGGTCAACGTAATGAAGGTCGTGCGCACGTTGAGCAGGAAGAGCACAAGGATGATGGCGACGATGATGGCGGCGTCGCGCAGCACGGTGATCACATTGTCGAGAGAGAGCTGAATGAAGTCGGTCTGGCGGAACACGTGATCGTTGAGCACCGCGCCTTCGGGCAGCGTCGCGCGGGCTTTCTCTAACGTCGCGACGACAGCATTGGTCAGCTCCATGGTATTCGTGCCGGGGCTTTTCTGGATCGAGAGCACGACCGCTGGCCGCGCGTGATCGGCTGCCGTGCCGCGCTTGGGCGCTCCGGCAAGCACGACGTCCGCCACATCGCCAAGCGTGACGGGCGCGCCGTCGTGATACTTGACGAGGGTGCCTTTGATGTCGTCGACGGACTCGACCCGCGCCTGCTGGCGGATCGGAAGTTCTAGCCCCTGATAATTCGCGATGTAGCCGCCGGTTGCCGTGCTGTGAGCCTTCGCGGCGGCGTCGGCGACGTCCTGCAGTGTCAGGTCATGGAGCAGCAGCCGCGCGGGGTCGGCGTTGACCTGATACTCGGGAAGTTCCCCGCCGATGGCGACCACTTGCGCGATACCGGGGACGGATAGCAGCAGCTTGCTCAAGTCGTACTCTGCGTACGCGCGAAGCTCAAGCTCGCTCACCTTGCCCGTGGGGCTGGAGAGCGAAATCAGCATGATCTCGCCCGTGACCGATGTGACCGGCGCGATCTCGGCGTGAACGCCCTTGGGTAAGCCTTCCTCAAGACCGCTCAGCCGCTCGGCCACCATCTGCCGCGCGCGGACAAGGTCTTCGCCCCAGTCGAACTCCACCCAGACGATGGAGAGGCTGATGGCGCTGGAGCTGCGCACACGGCGCACGCCGGGAATGCCGTTGACCGCGCTCTCGATCGGCAGCGTGACCTCGCGCTCCACTTCGTCGGCGGCGCGGCCGCCGGCCTCGCTCATGATCACCACCGTCGGCGCGTTCAGCTCGGGGAAGACGTCCACGGGCATGCGCGGTAGTTGATAGACCGCGAAGCCGACGAGCAGAATCGCAGCCGCGATCACGAACCCCGCGTGGTCGAGAGAGAATCCTATGAGTCTACGCAGCATGGTATGTCCTGTATTCGATTCTCGTTGTCGTCACACCGGCGAAAGCCGGTGTCCAGCAACCGGAGTAACTTGTGCGTCCTGGATTCCGGCTTTCGCCGGAATGCCCCCCATCAATGATCATGGTCTCCCTCATGGAATGTCCCATCAGCGTGGAAGTGGCCGCCCTTGGGCGCTTTGCCCGAACCGGTGAGCATCAACTCGTAGACACCGCTCAGCACGACTTCGTCGCCCTCAGCCAACTCGCTCAGCACTTCGACCCACTGGCCGTTGCGCACGCCGAGGTCAGCGGACTGTCGGATCACCTTGTCCGGATTGTCGGGGTCGCGTTTGAAGTAGATGTCCTCCAAACCGTCACGGATGATGGCCGCCTCAGGGATCGCGAGCACAGGCTCCGCTCCGCCCTTGATCGTCACTTCCAGAAATGCAGCGACGCCTGCCTTCGCCCACTGGCGCAGCGATTCAGGCGTGACCAGTACGTCGATCAGCCGCGAATCGGCATCTGCTGTCGGTGCCAGCACGAGCTTGCCCGCCATGGTTTCGGCGAGCCCAAGCGTTCCCCCGCGCGGCGGCACGATGCGGGCGTTCAGTCCATCGGAGAGTTTCCCAAGGTCGGCTTGGGCCGCCCGGGCGCGGAAGCGCAGCGCCCCTGTGTCCGCGGTCGCCATCACTAACTCACCCGCTTCGAGCCACGCACCGCTCGCGATATTGAGCGCGTCCACGATGCCGACGGAGCTTGCTCGCGTGGTCAGCGTTCCGAGCGTCGCCCAGCGCGGCGTATCTCCCGCGGCATTGGCTGTCAGGTCCGCGGTTGGTATTCCGGTTGTCGATCCGACCGATGCGAGCATCAGATCGAATCCGAGTTTCGCAGCATTCTCTTCCGCTTTGGCGGAAGGCAATCCTGCTTCGAGATTGTTGAGGTCAGCTTCGAGTTCGATACGCTGGAACTCATTGGCGGCTAGATCGGCTTTCGCTTCGGCAAGGTTCGAACGCGCGGCTGCCAGCTCTCCCTTGGCGTCGGCCAGTTCGGAGGCTCGCCCGCCGCCCGCGCCTTGCAGACTTTCAAGCGTGCGCACGCGTTCAGCCCAAACGGTCTCAGATTCGGTCAATGCCGAGACGCGCTTCGTGTGGGTGTCGAGCAACGCCGGCAATCCATCGACCTTGCTCTTCGCGGCCGCGATGAGTTGCTGTTGCATGGTCACGTTCGTGGATGCGAGATCGAGCCGCGCCTTAGCGGAACCGAGCTCTTTTATAGTTTCGCGCCAGTCGGGCGAGTCGAGCCGGAAGAGTTCGTCGCCTGCCTTCACAGGTTGATACTGCTTGATGAGCACGTCCACGCGACCGGCGTAGGGGAGGCGATATTCGTGCCGCGCTTGCGGCGGCAATTCAAAGGCGCCTGCGAGGCGGATGGTGTTGGCCACATCACGGAGTTCGGCTTTCACGAAGGTGATGCCGAGGTTGTCGCGCACCTTGGACGGGATGTCGATGCGGTTGGTGACCTTGGGAGCTTCGCCTCCTGCATTGCCCTTAGGCGTCGGCTGCGCCTGATCGCGCGAGCAGGCAACGAGCAGCAACGTGAAGAACAATACACCGGCAACGGAGGTGCCAAGACGACCGTCATTCCGGCGTAAGCCGGAATCCATCTTGTACGGCCAATCGATCATCAGACTGGATACCGGCTTTCGCCGGTATGACGCACGTCGGGTTTGCTTTGTGCTATTCATCGTTCGTCTCCTCACTGACCATCGGCATGTCGGGGCCGAGTAGTATCTTCAGGTCATTCATTGCCCTAAGCTCCGCTTCGCGCGCGCCGAGCAGCTCAACCTTCGTGTCGTATCGCCTTCGAAGCGCGTCGAGCACCAGCAGGGGGTCAAGCTCGCCAAGCCGCCCGACGGCGAGCACTTCCGCAACCTGCTGATCCACCAGCGGCCCGACTTCATCGCGCAGCAACGCGAGCCGCGCGCGAGCCGCGATCAACATCCGGTCGGTCGTGGCGAGATCGTTAACCGCCAGTTCATAGGCGGCATAGAAGCGCGCGGCGGCAGCCTCGCGTTCAGCGTTCGCTTCGGCGATGCCCTGCCGGTTGAGATTGATGGACGGGATAGGGAAACCAAGACCAAGTCCTAGTCGAGTCTGTCCGTCTTCTTCTGCGACGGCCGGGCCGATGGTGAGGTCGGGGTACTGCTTGAGAATCTCAACGTGCAAAGCGTGTTCGGCGATGTCGTATTGCTTGCGCAATGTTTCGAGATGCGCGTTGTTCTGCGCGACGCGTTCCTTGCGCGCTGTGTCATCACCCGCCGCTTCATCGAGTGACGCGCCTGGAATAAGTGTCAGCGGCGCATCCGGCATGAGTCCGAGCAGTTGGCGAATCGCAAGTTCAAGCGTCTTGCTACGCGCGCCGAGTTCGATGGATTGCTCTCGCACGTCGGCGTGCTCCAGCTCGAAAAGACGGGCTTCGGCGCGGGTGAGTTCGCCT
>JABWBM010000191.1 GCA_013360495.1 Planctomycetaceae bacterium | reverse complement strand
ACGGAGAGCAAGATGTTGCGCCTTGAGTTGTTCTAGTATTGTCGCCGACCCATCTGTCGAACCATCGTCGACGATCAGAATCTCGAATGGCCCACGGTCCTTCAGCGTAGCGGAGATGGCCTTTATGGTCGACGCAATCGCTCCCTCTTCGTTAAAACAGGGAACGATAACGCTGTGATTCGGCTGCAATGCGCCGTCCATGTGATTGGTCTTTCGTTTACTTTGGCGTAGTACGGTGCATGCAAGCATGCCCCAGTAGCAGTCAAAACGCGACGCCCACCAACATTAGCGACTCCCGGCGTACTCCGTCGCAGAATGACAACTTGGTCACTATACTAGACCACGTCAATCCATGGCACATGAAACAGACCAAAGCCCGCCGTTGACCTTTGAGCGCGTATCCGCCGCGCGAGGCGAGGAGGCTCCCAAGATCGTATAACGGGAGATCTCTTACTTCCTCAAATAACCAGCATCGTATGCGCTATAACTGGTTTCGTTTGAAAGGTCACAAAAGCCACCTGCCCCCTCGAAAACTACCACGCCTTTTTCATGAGGCAAGCCATGCAATCATTGCAGAAAGGTTACAGAAACCACCGCTTGACTCATTACCGCTCACCCACTATTGTACGGCCCTTTCCGATACCGGATTCGAAAGGGAAATCATGGCTCGCGTGTGTCATTTCAGCGGTAAGCGCACTGTCGTCGGCGGCAGGTTATGCCGGCGCGGCCTCGCCAAGAAGTTCGGTGGCGTGGGTAGCCGCATCATCGCCCACAACAAGCGCAAGTTTCGCCCGAATCTCCAGAAAATGCGCATTGTCGGCACGGATGGCCGCGTCAAGCGCGTCTGGGTCGCCACGAGCGAAATCAAAGCGGGCAAGGTGACGCGCCCAGCAAAGCGCCGCTGGAAGCCCGAAGCCAAGACGGCCTAACAGGCAGTTACGAAGGAATATGTATTTTCAAACGCGGGCTTCACTGCCCGCGTTTGTTGTTTAGCCCGAAAGCAGGACTGTCATGCTTTCATCACTTAGAGTTTAAGTAGTGCCGCTCGAAACGCCGGCGGGAGGTAGAATACTTCCATACCCATGCGCATCACGATTGCATTGCTGTTTTTGCTCTGTATCGCAAGCCTCGCGGCAGCACAGGAATCGCCGCCACCTGCAGCAGACATCGCACATGTGAATGCCGCTGAACGGCTTCTTGCCTTCGAGCGGCCGTCGCTCGCCGAGCGCAGGCTCAAGGATGGGCTCAAGCAATATCCCGGATCGCGTGCGATTCAACACGCATTAGCAAGCCTCTACCTCGGCGATGAACTCTACAATCCTCAGGAAGCCTACGATCGCTACCGCAGACTGGTGGACTCCGATGGCGACGACGCCCAAGCCCATGCTGGCCTCGGCGAAGCGGCTCTGCTGCTTGCCGGTAACCCTGACAATACTGACAAACGCGAGGAATTCTCGAAGCAGGCATCCGGGCATTTAAGCAAAGCGGCGAAACTCGCGCCGAATCAGCCACGGCCCTTGTATCTCCTTGGCGAGATGGAGCGCACCGCCGGCTTCGAGCTTGCAAGCCAGCCGGGCGGCGCGGAGCAGCTTCGCCAGCGCTTGATTGCCGCCCGGAGATATTTTGAGGCGGCGCTTGCTCTTGATCCTGCGTATACCGATGTGCTCTTTGCGCTTGCCGAAACGCTGCTGCAGCTGTGCGATGCCGACAACGCGGTGAAGCATTTGAATGCCATTGCCTCACTGGAGGGTGAATCGCTGTTCTGGCATGAATTGATGGCAAAAGCTTCGCTCTGTCTCGATCCGCCGAGCTACGACCTCTTCATGCGCTCCTGCATCGGCGCGATGAAAGAGGATCCGCGCATCGAACGTCAGGTGATGGCGGCACTCGCCAAACGCGCCGCGAGCCTCGATAACCGGACGCTGGCCTCCGAACTGATCATGGTCATCAGGTCTGTCGATCATGCGCCAAGCGCTGCAGCCCGCATGGAGTTGCTCAAGCCATATATCCCGCGAACCCTCAAGGAAGGGGAAGAGCGTGAACGTCCCGTGGTTCCAGAGTTTTGCTACCTCGCAAGCGACGCCGTGTTTCACGAAGCCATGTGGGCGCAGGACGGCGACACCCGAAAGCGCCTGCTCGAACAGGCTCTTACATTCCTTGAAGCCGCGCGAGACATCGAGGAGCTTATCCCCGACATCGCGCGACTTCGCGCCGTGGCCAACATGCGCCTTGAACGCTACGAGCCCGCCCGCACGGCATTCGAGCGCACGGCGGAGCTCGACCCATCGGACTCCGACGCTCTCGCCTATGCCAGAGCTATGCCAGAGCTCGCCCAAGGACGTCTAACGGTGGAGCAATTCGAGCAATTCCTCGACATCCGAGGCGTGGCCATGCAACAGGCTGAACGCATTCATCAACTCGAAGGCCTGGCGGCAGCAGCGCCCCAATACGTTGCACTGCGGGCGTTTCTCGGCGATCTCCTGTTCCGCAACGGTGACTTTCAGCGTGCATTAGAACATTACACGGCAGCGCTGGAGACGCAGCCGGATTCCGTTGCGGCATTGCTCGGCAAAGGCAGAACGCTGGCGAGGATCGGTCAATGGAAAGACTCGCTTACGACACTCAAACAAATTAAACAATCCGGCTCAGAGGAGGCGCGCTATTGGATGGACATTGGCGAACGGATCGAAACTGGCACACTCAAAGCCGAGGCATTCGCCAAATATCACGAAGCCCAACATCCCGCTCAGTCCCCCACGAGGGCCAAAGAATGCCTCGATGAAGCGCTTGCGTTGACGCCTGCGTTCTTCGAGGCCCTGATCGCCCGAGCAGAACTCGCAACGAAGGACAAGGCCTTCCCGCTCGCCGGCTCCCTTGCCGCAAAAGCGCTCGCGGCGGCCCGAAATGACAAAGAGAAAAGCTCCGCTCACGGCAAATTGGCCGATATCGCGTATGCAAGCAATGATCTTCCGGGCGCAGCGTCCGGTTTTCGTCTCGCTCGAGAACTCGAGCGCGATAACAAGGAGCGGATCGCGAGTCTCTACTGGCTTGAGGCAATGTCGGAATTCCGCTCGGGGAATCACGTCAAGGTTCACTCCCTGCTTCGGGAAGCCACGGATTCAAACATCGCCATCGGACCTTTCATTGCGCGGCCAGAGGCTGTTGAATTGATCAAGGAAGGTTTGCTTTCAACACAGGGACGATCATTCGATATCGCGCCGCGCGTGCTGAAGGGGCAGGTGCTCACTTTCCACGCCGAACTCGACATTGGCTCGACAGGAGCGATCGAACAACGCACAGGCGCGAGCTTCGACGTAGTTCTCCGTGTGCTTTCGACTCCGGCCATTGATGGAATCTATGAACTCAATGTTTCGTTCGAAGGACTACCACAGATTGGAGACTTCAGCGCTCTGGCAAAATTGACTTTCACAATGAAAGTGTCGCCCTGGTTCGGCCTCGTTGAACAGCCCGTTCCGGACGGCACGCCGGGTTATCTTGCGGCGCTTCCCGTAACGCAGGCTATTGGCGAACTCTTCACAATCGCGCGCGGCGTTGAAAACATCGAAACGCCCTTTCTTTGGTCAACCAGCGCAGCCGGGGGCACAGTTCATCTCGATCACGATTATGAAGCATGCTACCTCAAACAACATGACGGCGGTGGCGTCGTCATGGGCCGCATCGCCATCGACGATTTTCGTGACGCGGCCAACCCAAGCGCCCTGCATCGGCCACATATGCGGGCCGATGCCCTGGTCACGCTCGATGCGGGGACGAATCTGCCCCGTGAGGTTGAATTGCTCGTCCGGCGCAGCCGCCTCACAGAAGCAGAGGACGACGTCATCACGAACGTGATGAGCATTACATTGAAGCGCAAAGATTGATTCCCTACAAAACGTCATGCCAGCGAAGGCGGGCATCCAGTCTTCTTTTCTGGATTCCCGCCTCTGGGGGATGACGTTGTGCCATCCTCGCGCCTCACAAAACCCTTATCGCGCTACACTGGCTTTTCCTGCCTCGCTCTTGACCTCCTTGACCGGCAGGAAGATCGTCATTCGCGTATCGCCGATAATGAGACCCCTGGATTCGTCAGTGACACCGCTTACGGCAAGCACTTCCTTCATCGCTGCGAGCTGGGCCTTGAGCGCTGTCGTTGCCTGATCGATATGAAACCATCTCGCAACTTCCGGCACCGCCGGTTCTGCGGCAAGCAGCGGTTCGACTGCCTCCAACCACAAACGGATCGCATTTTCGCTTGCCTTGATACGGGCGTCGTCTAGCCCCCAGCGCGATTTCATCACGTTTTCAATGTCCTTGCGGGCTTCTTCGCGGGACTCAATGAAACGTTGATCCAGCGTATAGGCGACGAACATCCCTACCGGCGAGTAGACATCAAGCGTGCGATAATGCCGGTTGATCGGCGCCGTCAGGGCATTGCGCTGGTCTTCGCTCAAGACCTCGAATGACTTGTCGGAGAACGCGCGCTTGAGTTCCAACTCATCGAGGGTTTTTTCCACCGTCAACGTGTTTTCCGAGTAACTCACCTGCGCTTTTTGCCACGCTTGCTCATACTCCTGGCCAAGTGTCTGAATCGAATCGAGCTGGTCCGCCGACATGGGGAGTTGCGCCTGTTCAAGATGTTTGGCCATCAGATTGGCGAGAAAGAACGGATGTAGAAGCTCTCCCACCGGAAGGATTTCTTCGATATTCGTCGGGAGCTTTCCCTTCATGGGAAGATGAGCGAATGAGCCGGCCTTCGTATTGAGTTCGCTGATCTGACGGATCAAGTCGGGAGTGGGTGATTCACCACCGCGCATCCTCAACGCGACTTCCTCCAGCAACGGGCGAAAACTCGCGGAGTTCCCGGCCAAGGCTTTCCAATCGGCGTTGGCAAGCTCGGCCACTTTGTCATATCCACCGAAGTCGAAAGGAAGAGCGCTGGTTGCATTGTGCGCCTGAACCAGGCCGCCCGCATCCGTGTTCCCAGCCGCCTTCGAAACGCGTCCTGTCTCCGCCTTCAGGCTTTCGATCTCCTGCTTCAGGCGCACGTTTTCCGCCGTTTCTTCGGAAAGCCTTTTCTCGAGTTTCGCGTGTTCCCTGACCGCGACATTTGCGTCGCTATCGTTGTCCGTGCCGGACTCTCGGGGCAGGGCGGTCCCGCGTTCGCTGTCTCCGGCAAACGACTCCTCTTGCTCCATGTTGTCAGTGACAATCGGTAGCGTATCCGATGAAGAGTCGAGAAAGAGAAATGCCGCCGTTCCGGCTGCCGCGCCAAGAGCCAAAGCTGTCACAAATGTCGTTCCCGATCGCATAGCCATCCTCCTGTCTGCATGAATACCACCCAGTCGGAAGGTTATTGCGGATTGGGGCGAGAAGATTTCAGGCGAGTGGGTATTTGTGGAAACTGTCGTGGGAGCAATGCTTGATCGGCATCAAACCGAGATACGCGCCATGATGCGCTTGCCGAGGTCCTTCGGGTTGCCCTTGCCGCGCAGCTTGCGCATGCACTGGCCGACGAGAAAGCCCAGCGCAGCCTCCTTGCCACTCCTGAGATCGGCAGCCGCTTTATCGAATTCCTTCAACACTTCGTCGATCACCTTGTCGACGGCGGCATCGTCGGTCTCGATCAGCTTGTTCAGGCGTCGCGCGACGTCGAGCGGTTCGCCGCCATTCGCGATCATGTCGGCGAAGACCTCCTTCGCCGTGATGTTGTTGAGCTTGCCGTCGTCCAGCAAAGCGATCAGACCGGTGAGTTGCTTTGGCGTTAGGTTCAGGCCGCGGAAGTGCACCTTGAGTTCATTAAGCGCGCGGGCGACCTCGCCGCCGATCCAATTGGCGACTTTCTGCGGCTCATTGAGCAGCTTAACGCAGTTCTCGAAGAAGTCAGCCACCTCGCGGGTATCGACGATAGCTTCGGCATCCTCGCGTTTGATGGCGTATTCTTTCAAAAAGCGCGCGAGCCTCGCGTCCGGCATTTCCGGCAACGAGCGACGAATCGACGTCACCCAGTCCTCGTCGATCGAGAGCGGCGGCAAGTCAGGCTCGGGGAAATAGCGGTAATCGTTGGCCGCTTCTTTACTGCGCATGCTGCGCGTC
>JABWBM010000190.1 GCA_013360495.1 Planctomycetaceae bacterium | reverse complement strand
AACGCCACCAGCCATGATCCGTCCTGAACCGGCGCTCCAAGAGAGCATCCCGCCGGCACTCCACCCACCAACGCCTGCGAGACAGGCGCGACAATGCCGGCAGTTTCTTCCGATTCTTCAATGGGAAGAACGGTCAACATGAAGTTACGGCTTGCGATACTGCCGTCCGCGTCGGTCACCACCGCGACGGGATAATACACCCCGGCGTTGACTTCGGGTGAACCCTCAAGGATGAGTGCGAGCCCGTCGCTGGTGGCGTCCACGCCTTCAGGCAATCCGGTCACGGACCACGCATACGGCGCGCTTCCACCGGAGACGGTGACAACGGCCGCGTAATCCTCGCCCGACGTCGCCGCGGCGAGCGAGGTTTCATTGATCACGAATGGAATGACTTCCTCCTCATAGACGACGAGCGAGTACTTCATGATCGACGTATCTGGCTCGACCCAGAAGGAGTCGGTCACGCTTACTTCGATCGGGTAATTGCCCGCGAATTCCGCGCTTGTCACACCTTCGATCTTTCCGGTCGTTGCGTCGATGGCCAGCCCTTCGGGCAGGCCGTTCGCACTCCAGGTATAGGGACCGTAGCCGCCTTGCAACGTGAGCTGAAGGGAATAGGCAATGCCACCTGTCGCCGGAAGGATATCGAGCGTCGAGATTTTAAGATCCTTCGGGTTGACAATCAGTGTGAGTGTGACTTCGGCCTCACGCGCGCTAGCGTCTTCCATCGTCACAATAACTTCTGCCGCTTCGTCGATATTGGCGCTTGGCTTGCCTGAAACGATACCCGACGAGTCAAGAGTCAAACCTGCGGGAAGACCTGTCGCGCTCCACGTATAAGGTTTTGTCCCGCCATTGCCCGCGAAGGTGACGGAGTAGTCTTGACCCACCTGTGCGTCCGGTAATTCTGTGGTAGTGATTTCAAGGATTTCGAGCGAGAGTGTTTTCGTGTGTTTGAGATTGTTGCTGTCAACGACCTTGAACGTGAGCTCCCACGTTCCCGCGGTTCCGGCAGCTGGCGTACCGCTGATTACGCCGGTGGACGAGTTGATGGTCAGACCACTCGGCGCGCCGGTCATGGTGTAGGTGAATGGCGCGGTGCCTTCGGTAGTGCTGACGCTGCCAGTGTAGGCAACGTCAACCTGCCCATGCGCGAGTTCGCTCGTAGCGATCTTCGGCGCGTCGAGGATTTCCAGTTCATAGGTCAACGTCGCCGTCACCCAGGCAAAAATATTCACGCCGGGGTTCAACGGGTTTTCGGCGATGAAGATCGTGATGGTGTAAACGCCTTCGGCATTGAGCGCTGGCGTTCCGCTCAAGACAAAATCTTCCGTTGATGCCGTCATCCCGCTCGGCACGCCGGTAATGGTTGTCAGGTATGGGGCGATTCCGCCGGAAACCGAACTCACCAATGTTGTTGGAGGGTAAGCAACGCCTTCCTTTCCGGCCGGTATTGATGCAATGGCATCTACGGTCAAAGCGAGTGGATCAACCGGGTCGGCGGGATCGGTGCCTGCTGGATCAGTCCCCGCCGGGTCAGTGCCAGCGGGATCTGTTCCAGCAGGATCGGTGCCAGCGGGGTCTGTCCCAGCGGGATCAGTAGTGGTGCTCGCTGGATCAACCGTTGTACTTGCCGGATCGACCGGCCCTGCCGGCGTCGCCGCGTTTACGGGCATAGCCGCCAACGTCAGAAAAGCCGTGAACACAATGACACCGGTCAACTTTGCTGGAATCATGGGCCACCTCGTGTCGACTGTTCTCGAATTCGCCAAATATTCCCATTCGCTCACACATCATCATACGACGGCAATATCGAAATCCGCTCGCTGCACCGAACAAACCGTATCGAAACGAATACGCTCCAAACCGGGGTATTGAATTCGATATGCGCGATGGGTGGGCTTCCGCCCAAGCCCTGCTACAATTTCTCCGATTCTTAACCCCTTGCCCGCGTTCAATCGCCTTAGGGGAGTGTGATACGCTTGAGCGCGCCAGCACCAACCGATCTCGCAAGCCTTATCCGGCGGCACCAAAAGGGTTTATGGCGCTATTTGCGGCTCCTCGGCTGTGACGAGAGTCTCGCCGACGACCTGACACAGGAGGCGTTTGTCGTGGTGCTTTCGAAGGATTTCGACCACCGAGGCGATGGCGCGACGGCCTCATACCTGCGTATCACGGCGCGCGGCCTATTCCTGCGGTCGCTGGCGGCGAGAGCCCGCTCGGTTGACATGGAGAATGCCGAGCATGCCGACGCGCTTTGGGATGCGAGCGCTGGGGTGGATGAGGGCGAGGCGCAACTCGATGCACTACGCGCATGCGTTGACCAGCTTGAGGAGCGCGATGCGCGCGCGTTGAACATGCTCTATCGCGACGAGCTGTCCTATGAAGCCATCGCGCACAAGATCGAATTGACGCGCGAAGGCGTGAAGGCGCTCTTCCGGCGCGTGAAGCCGTGGTTGAAGGAATGTGTCGAGCGGAGGATGCGGAGATGAAGTTTTCACCGAATGACATTGACCAATCGAACGTCATTCCGGCGAAAGCCGGAATCCAGAGACTAGGGACGGACGTCGCAAAATCGAAAGACCAAGACTGGATTCCCGCCTTCGCGGGCATGACGAATGTGGGTCGTGTCATGGCGGAACCCCAATGAACCCCATCGAAGAACGAAACCTCGACCTGATGCTCGGCGAAACGCTTGCCAACAAGGCGCCGCCCGAGCGCAGTGACGCCATCCTGCGCGCCGTCTTGGATGCCCGTGAGCGCAGTGTCATTCCGGCGAAAGCCGGAATCCAGAAACCACTTTCGGAAGCCGATGCATTCGTTGAAACCCCACACCTTCACCTCGTCACCGAATCGCCGCGCCGCCGCAAGATCGGCATCGGCATTGCCGCCGCCTCTATCGTCGCGGGCGTTGCGCTGATGCTTTGGCCGACGGAGAACGAATTGCCGCCGGGGGTGATGGTGGCGCGGGGCGCGACAATTGAAACCGAGCAAGGCTGGATTGAACTAAAAAAAGGCTGGCTGATCGCCACGGCGCGGGCAGGTTCCATACGGGCGGGCGAGGCGCGCATCGACGCGGTGAGCGGCAGGGTTGTGATCAAACAAGGTGAAATCCCCAACAACGACGAGGTCGAGGCCATGGCGGCCTGGCTTCGTGATCAAGGAGTGGAGGCGAACATGCTAAAGGATCGTACGAAGTGGTTGAAGCGCGGCGCGCTGGCGCTCGTGATTGTGTCGGGTACGGCGTTATGCGATGGCGTCTTGGTCAGCGCGGAAGACACCAAAGACGCGAAGGAGGCTCCAGCGCAGGAGCAAGGCGTCGGCACGGCGGAGGCGCCGATGATCGTGCACAGCATCGCCGATATCGAAGCGCTGCCCGCAGGCGTGCAGTACGTGAAGTGCGAAGGCATCACCGATGCGCATTTGGACTTCTTGACAGAGCTTCGCCCGGGAATTCGATCGCTTGATCTGCGCGGGTGTAATGTCACGTCCATCGGTGTGTCGTATGTGACACGCCTTAAAGAATTGGTGAACTTGGACATCGTAGACTGCCGCGCAATCGGAACACTAGAGGATATTCGTCGACTGACAAAGCTGTCCGTACTTTCATTGTCTCAAGGTACCCTAGGAACGATTTCGTATCCAACTCTGTCGGGTTATCTCGAAAAACTGAAGATCGAAGAATTTCGGTTTACCTTTGACGTTGAAGTCAACCATGACGATCTTCTCGGCTTTGTGAGTGATTTCCCCTACACCACAGATTTGACTTTTAGGAGCGTTTCAAAGCCGGTGAATGATTCCGGGAGTAATGTATTCCCGCAGTGCATCGTGTCCGACAACATGCTCAAGGTTATTGCGACGCTTCCTAAAATTCGCGCGCTTCATATTGATCGTGGAATGGGCGCTCCATCACTTTCCGACGCAGGATTTGCATATCTCAAAATTACCTCGATTCACACCTTGATTCTTGATGGAGCCTTTGTGGGTGGGCCTGAGTTGGCAATGATTCTTCGCATGGGCAGCTTAGAAGTTCTCCAACTTCCGTTATGGCTCGAATCGGGTAATAGCCGCAATTTTCCTGTGCTCAACCTCCCGCGTCTTAAAGAGCTTAGGGTTAAATGTTACTGCCAAAACAGAGGTGTCCAAGACTTAAGCATCCTTCAAGGATGCGAGAATCTTGAACGCCTCGTCATCGAAAATTGGGATTACAGGGGTTCGAACACGTCATATGCAATTGAGAGTTTTCAGCGGACAACGCACCAAGGAGCGGGAAAATTTGAGAAACTGCAACATTTAGAGCTTATCAATATTAACGTAATCCCTTCGAACCTTAAAGCGCTTATTGATGCGCCACATCTGACAAGTCTGACCCTACGAACTTCCTGGGCCTCAGCAGGATCGTTTGATGAAGTCATTAGCAAGTTTCCAACACTTTCCACATTGAATATTTGGAGTTGCCAGTTTCTGCCCGAGCTTAATCCTAAAACTTGGAGTTCTTCACCTAGCTGGTTTGATATTGAGGATCTCAAGCCGCTTCAAAAGGCAAAAAATCTCAAGCGTCTATGGCTATCTGCCTCACTAAAAACGGAGGTTTACGAAAGCACCGATGCTCTCAAGGAGATGTTTCCCGGCGTGGAAGTCGATCTTACTTACCGTTACAAGTAGACGACTCGTAAGTAATTCCAACCGGGCGTGGTATAAGCCCCTGCCATGCCCGGTTCGCCCATTAAGGATGCCTACAGTTTTTTGCGCCGCTTCGACGCGCGAAAGCGCCGCCTCGACGAAGCCATGGACGAGCTTCGTAAACGCGACACGCCCGGCATCGCCATCGGCCTGCTCGACTCGGCCGTCCGGCATGCGCCCCTGCTTGATCTGCTTATCAGCCACGCTTCCACGGTTAAAACGAACAAGATGGAACGCGCCGTACTCGCCGCCATGCGGCTTGGCATCGCCTCCTATCTACGTGGAGCGCCCGCCTATGCGGCTGTGAACGAAGCGGTGGAACTTCTTCCCGCCAACCACCGCGCGCGCGGCCTGGTTAACGCCGTGACGCGTCGTGTAAGCGAGATCGTCAGCATCCGCCCGATCACCGACGACGAACTGGCAGGTCTCAAGCGGGCCGATGAAACAGCCATCGCGGAACTTCTCACGCCCTTGCGCATGCCTTTCGGAGAGTCAGCGATCATTCAGGGTCGCTTCGCGCTTTTTCCCCCAGATTTGAAAGGGCGGCTCGCGTTACTCGCAGGTCTTCCCGGCTGGCTCTATGCGCGGCTGGAAAGCTCGCTTGAACCCGACGAGATCGCGAAGCTCTGTATCGCCTGTGCCATGCCTCCCGCGCTCTGGTTGCGCATCGTCAAAGGCCGTGAGTCTCAGGCCGTAAAAGCTCTTGAGAGTATTCCTCACCACCGCGATGACAACGCCATCCGCATTCAACGCGCCGATGGCGGAGACATATTCCGCTCGCAAGCGTTCAAGGATGGCGCCTTCGCTGTGCAGGACTATGCGGCGCAACTGCCCGTGATCGCCGCGAAGCCGCAGCCCGGCGGGCGTTGTCTTGATCTGTGCGCGGCGCCGGGGGGAAAGACCGCGCAACTGGCCGAAGCGGTCGGGGAGAAGGGGCTGGTGCTGGCTTTCGATCGCAGCGACGAGAAGCTCGAACGCATTCAACAGAATATCGCGCGCCTCGGGTTGTCCAACGTCGCGTGCGCGTCCGGCGACGGCACAACCGTGAAGCTCGACGGCAAGGGCCGCTACGACCTCGTGCTCGCCGACGTTCCCTGCACCAACACCGGTGTGCTGGGGCGGCGACCCGACGTGAAAGAACGCCTGCGCGAGAAGGACGTCGAATCCCTCGGCGCGGTTCAGCGCGCGTTGCTCGAAAACGCTGCTGCACACGCGCGCTCGGGTGGAACGGTGGTGTATTCGACCTGTTCGCTGCTCGACGAAGAGAACGGCGCGCTGGTTCGGGCCTTCCTTGAATCGAAGGGTGGTGACGATTCGGGCTGGCAGTTCATCGACGAGCGGCTCACGCTCCCCGCTCCGGGCGACCACGACGGCGGCTATTACGCGGTGTTGCGCAAACCGTGAGGATGGACAGGCGGCTGAAGAGCGTTTGCAATACCACCCGGCCGTAACGCCCCGCGGCCTCGACCTCGCGTGCGAG
>JABWBM010000189.1 GCA_013360495.1 Planctomycetaceae bacterium | reverse complement strand
TCACGCTCAACGTCAGCGGCGGCATCAGGCGAATCACCTCGGGATCGTTCGACCCGCCGACGATGAAGCCGCGGGCGAAAAGGCCGTCCTTCACTTCCTTGGCCGGCTTCGAGACGCGCACGCCGCGCAGTAGACCGAGACCAAGCAACTCCTTCACGCCCTTGACTTCGCGTAGACGGTCGAAGACCTCACTCACCTTACGCGTATTCTCGCGCACGCTCTTCTCGGCAACCGCCTTGCAGGCAGCGCTCACGGCTGCGCAGGCCAGCGGCCCACCGCCGAAGGTGGAACCGAACAAGCCCTTTCCCGGTTCTCCAAAGCGCGAATGTGAGATCAGCGCTGCAACCGGGAAACCAAGCCCGACGCCCTTCGCCGTGGTGATCAGATCGACGTTCATTCCGAGCGCTTCGTGCGACCACATAGCGCCACAGCGGCCTAAGCCGCCCTGAATCTCATCGGCGATCACCAGCGTGCCGTGCTTCTTTGCCAGTGTGTTCAATGTCTGCACGAACTCCGGCGGGTGGGTGCGGCAGCCCGCCATGGATTGCACCGGTTCGAGGATGACGGCCGCTACGTCGCCGCGCTCGAGCGCTTCTTCCAACGCGTCGTGATTGCCGAACTCCACCCAGCGAATATGAAAGGGCGGATGCGGGTAATGAGGCGTGCGGTGCGGCCCGCCACACAGCGGGTCGGTGCCTGCCGTGCGGCCATGGAATGCGCCTTCAACCGCGACGACCGTACTGCGGCCAGTGGCAGCGAACGCGAACTTGAGCGCGTTCTCGTTGGCCTCGGCGCCGGAGTTGACGAAGAACACCTTGCCGAAACCTTTGGGCGAAATGCTCAAGAGTTCGCGCGCCGCCTGCTCGCGTTCCGGGAGCGGCAGCGCGGCAGAGTAAAACGTAATGCGGTCCATCTGCTTGTTGAGCGCGTCGCGCAGCCCCGGCGGATTGTGGCCGAGGATGCAGACGCAGTGGCCGCCGTAGAAATCGACGTAGCGCTTGCCGTTTTTGGCGATGAGTTCGCACCCCTCGGCGCGGTCAAGCTCGATGGGATAGGGCGGATAGCTGCTCAGCAATGGTGATTCGCTCATGCGGGTACTATAGCAGGCGAAGGCTGCATGTGTAGCGCGGGCGTTGCTCTCGCATAATGACAACCAGCGGCGTAGCGCCCCGCGCGCACGCGGGGCGTCTTTAAGCAATGCAAAATTTACTGTATGTCAAGACGCCCTGCGTGCGCGCAGGGCGCTACACCCCCGGTAATGTAGGGATCAAGCCTAATGATGCGGTTGTTGAGAGGATAAAACGTTACGGCATAGCCGTGGCGCTACAAGACTCCCGCTTCACTCGTACGCGACGGTGGCCACCGGGACCGCCGACGTAATGCCCTTCACCGTCATATCGCCCTTGCTCTTGAACTTCACCGCGAGGTCGAAGCCCTCCGGATGCGCGGCGTAGTATGCCTTCACTTGATCGAGCGTCCCCATGCCCACAAGAATTTCCGCCCCTTCAGCGTTGCCGCACAGGCGCGCGGCGAGGTTGACGTGGTGGCCAAGCACGGTGTATTGATTACTGCGCTCCGACCCGAACATGCCGACGATCATCTCGCCGGTGTTGATGCCGATGCCGAGTTTCAGCACGTCGGGTTTCGCGGCCAGCAGTTGGCGCGGCACCAGCCCCTTTTCGATCCAGCGCTGGCGAACGTCACGCATCGCTTGCTGGATTTCGACGGCCACGCGGATCGCCTGAAAAGCATGGCCAGGTTCCGTCACGGGCGCCGAAAAGAGTGCCATCACTTGATCGCCCACGAACTTGTCGAGCGTCGCGTGGTTCCGGTCAATGGCCTGCATGCACAGGTGAAAGAAATCGTTGAACACCTCGCGCACGGCCTCGGGCGCTGCAGCGTCGCAAAACTTCGTAAAGCTGCGCAAGTCGCCGAAGAGCACGGTCATTACGCGCTTGTCGACGCGAAATGGATCTTCGCTGGAATCGAGCAATTGCGTCACGATATTGGGCGAGACAAGCTTTTCGAAGAAGATGCGCGTGGTTTTCAGTTGCGTGATGTTTTCGGCCGTCACCGTTCCGGTGTTGTTGGACCATGTCGCTTTGAAGTGAAAATATTCCTTCTTCCCGCCGCCATCGACATTGTCGCGCCCGGCCTCGAATTCCGCTGGAATGTCATCGCCTGCCATGCGCGCATCCGTCAGCAGCGTCGTGAGCACCTGCGGCGCCCAGGTAAGGACATCGACTTCCGACAGCGCTTGCTTCTTCGAGGCGACCTTCTTGTCGCAGCCAAGCATCGCTGCCATCTTCGAGTTGATCTGGATGATGCGCATCTCGCGATCGACGACGAGGTAGCCGACATCGAGGCCGGAGATCGATTCGGGTGTCAGGCTTTTCGGGCGCTTGCCGGATTGGGTGAGGTAGCCGCTCATGCTCGCCATGGAGAGCGTGGCGTTACCCTCGTTGCCGGTGAGCAGGCGCATCTTGCGGCGCAGCTGACGGTTCTCCTCCGTGAGCGCATTGACGCGCTCTTCGAGTTGCTTCTTATCGTCCTTCCCGCCAAACATGGTTGCTTCTCGCCTCCCGCCTCTTCTTTAATACGATCATAGCCAGGAGCGCAAGTCATATCCTGAAGGTTGCGCGAGATATGGCATTCATTGATTCGGCCCATCCCGAAATTCCGGCGAGGGAAACCGGAACAACATGCCGAAACGACACAATGGTACCGCTCATGAAAATCACCATCACCCAACGTTCGCTCTTTCGCCGCCGCGTCCTCTGGGGCGTTGGGCTGGTGGTGTTCGTCCTGGCCGCCCTGAATTCCTGCGCTATATGGACGGTGCTCGTCACCAACCCGAAGCTCAGCCCGCGAACCGAAGCGCGCAGCGACGGCAAAAGCTTCGTCAAACCCGGCGCCGGCGGCGTCCCCATCGTCCACCTCCACGGCACGCCCTATGAGCGCGGCCACGCCCACGGCGCAATGCTCAAAGATGAAATCCGCACGCTCTATGAAAACTACCTCGGTATCATTGTCACCTACACCTACGGCCGGAACGACTACCTCAAGGTCGCGCGCGCCATGCTTCCCCATATGCCCGAAGCGTACGTCGAAGAAATGCGCGGCATTGCCGACGGCGCCGGCACTGGCCTCAGCTTCGACGACGTGCTTGTCGCCAACGTTTTCCTTGACGTCAGCCAGCAGGTGGGCTGCTCGACCTTCACTCTCGACGAATCGCGCGTGAGTGACCCGCAGGACATCATGCTCGGACGCAATCTCGACTTCACGTCGCTCAATATCGCCGGGAGATACTCCCACGTCTTCGTGCATCACGGCACCGGCGGCCACGACGTCCTCGCACCTTCGTGGCCGGGGCTGGTGGGCGCGGTCTCGGGCATGAACGACAAAGGCCTTGCCCTCGCCATGATGCTCGTGCCGTCGGAGGAGTTGAACTCCGCAAGCATGCCCTACGCCATGCTCTACCGCCAAATCCTCGAACGCGCCGCCACCGCAGAGCAAGCCCGCGTGACGCTGCTCGAACTTGGCTGCCGCGCATCCGTTACCAACAACCTCACGATCTTCGATGTTAACGGCGAAGGTTTCGTGGCGGAGATCGAGCCGAACCGCGGCGGCGCAGCACAGGTGCGCTTTCGCGAGGAATGCGCGGGCTGCGCCTTCTCCACGAACCATTTCAACGAAGAGCATGGTGAATTGGAAACCGACCCCTACGGAAATTCCTACGAACGCTGGGATTTAATGAAAACCAAGCTCGCGGGCGAAAAGCCCCTCACGGTTGACGACGCCAAAGCCCTGCTCAAGGAACTGGCCATGGACGGCAAGAACCTGCAGTCGATGATCTTCCTGCCCCGCCGGCGCGAAATGTTACTCGCCGCCATCGGCCCGGATGCGGTCGAGCGGCCATATGAAAGCTATAATCTTGATCGGTTACTGGGTCATAGCCCCTGACCCTTGAGATTTTGCGCCATGTCGAACAACGTCAAAACCTTAGAAGACATCGCCAAGCTCCCGCCGGGCGTGACGGAAGTCGAAGCTGAAGGCATCGGCGACGCTGAGCTTGTTGCCTTGTCCTCAAAAACTTCGATCACAGATCTCACGTTATGGTGCGATGAGAATGTAACCGACAAAGGAATCCAATGCCTCGTTCGACTCCCTCGACTTGAAAAGTTGATTATCCACTCGGCGTCACTCATGACAGACAAGGGATTGGCTTCCCTTGGATGCCTTACAAACCTCAAGGAGCTTTGGTTAGGCTCGTTGCCTTTGATCAGCGATGACGTATTGGGCCGCACACTTCAAAATCTAAAGAAGCTCTCTTATCTCGATCTCTCGTACATTGGCCATCGAATGCATGTTTATATGCAGGCACTTGAACAGCGGCAAAATCCGGACGACATCGTTCCACCGCCGCCCGAGCGCACGGGACGCGAATACTTGAAAGCCCTGCTCTCGCTTCCCGACCTTCGCGAAATAAAACTCGAGGAAAACGAACTCGTCGATGCCGATCTTGAAGTCATTGGACGCCTGACCAACTTGAAGGGCCTGTCCATCGAATTCAACCCCAACGTCACGGACGATGGTATTGGCTCTCTCGAAGGTCTCATCTATCTCGAACAGTTGAACATCGAGTATTGTACGAATCTCAGTGATAGAGCGATGCTGTCCATCAATAAGCTTACGAACCTGCATTCTCTATTGTTTGCAGGTTGCGATAAAATGACCGATGCGGCCCTTGGAAATCTATCGGGATTGACAAAGCTCCAATGGGCGAGAATAAATCAAGAATCGTTCAGTGCTAAAGCTATCGAGAGATTTGGCAAGAGCATTGAGCTTGATGCGTACTAACTCGTCAAATTGTCCAACCTACTGCTAAAGCCGTATTCTTCTTGACTCTCCGCTCATCCCAAGCAATACTTCGTCCCGTTATGCGAAAGAACGCCGTGCATCATCACCACCATCACGTTGCCCTCGGGCGCGGCTGGTGATGTTTTGACGGTTCACTCCGAACGACGAAACAGCTTCCAGAACCGGCCCGAAGGCCGGTTTTTTGTTTGGTGGAAGAATTTTCACCACAGAGGCACAGAGAACGCAGAGGAAGATGAAGGCAAGATGATGAGAAATGACCAGAACAAGAATCGAATATATCGCTCTCGCGTTGTAGGCCGATGATTCGTTTTTTGCTTTCTCCGTGTCCTCTGTGCCTCTGTGGTGAATCTTTTCAAATCAAGGACATGACTATGGCGCCGGATAGAACGACAACCAACGTGCAGATCGCGCTGCCCAAGGGGCGCATGCAGGACAACATTTTCAAACTGCTGGCCGATGCGGGCATCAACGTCCGCCTCGATAGCCGCGGATACCGCCCGACGCTGTCGGTGCCGGGCTTTGAGGCGAAAGTCTTGAAACCCCAGAACATTGTCGAGATGCTGGACCTCGGCACACGCGATATCGGCTTTGCCGGCGCGGACTGGGTGGCTGAGCTTGAGGCCGACCTCGTCGACCTGCTTGATACTCGCCTCGACCCGGTGAAGATCGTTGTCGCCGCGCCCACGAGCATTCTTGAGAGAGGCAAGCTACCCAAACGCAAACTAGTTTTTGCATCCGAGTATGAACGCCTCGCCAAGAAATGGATCAAGGACAACGCGATTGACGCCACCTTCGTGCGCTCCTACGGCGCCACAGAAGTCTTCCCGCCCGACGACGCTGACTGCATCGTGGACAACACGGCGACCGGCTCGACGCTGCGCGCCAACAACCTTGAGATCATCGACACCGTGATGGAATCCTCCACGCGGCTTTTTGCCAGCAAGCGCGCCCTCGATGACCGCCAGCGCCGCGACACCATCGAGCATTTCGTGCTGCTGCTGCGCTCCGTACTCGAAGCGCGGGCAAGAGTGATGCTCGAGTTGAACGTACCGGCAAACAAGCTCGAAGCCGTCGTCGCGATCCTGCCCTGTATGCGCGAGCCGACGGTGGCGAAGCTGCACGGCGATGCGGGCTATGCTGTGAAGTCGGCGGTGCCGAGCGAGGGCTTGCCTATACTGATCGGCAAAATCAAGCAGGCAGGCGGAAGCGACATCGTCGTGTCGTCGTTGTCGCAGATTGTGCCTTGAAGAAAGATTCACCACAGAGACACAGAGGACACGGAGAAA
>JABWBM010000188.1 GCA_013360495.1 Planctomycetaceae bacterium | reverse complement strand
CAGCGGCAGCAGCGGCGGCGCGCAGTACCAAGGCAATGGTTGGACCATGTGTACGGCTCGCATGAGCGCCGCAGGCATGTGCTAGTTTTGACGAGTTATCGGCATAGACGGGGAGGGGGTGGTACCCTTCAACAAGGCCCGTGCGGAATGCGCGGGCCTTTTGCATTTGTGGGCATCCATAACCCTACTCGCCGATCTTGTCCGCCAGTTCGCGCAACATGCCATAGCCGCGCTCGAGATGGATTTTGACGGCGCTACGGGCGCACTCGGCCATGCGCTTTTCCTTGGCGCCCGTAGGCTGCTCGAAGAGCAGCAGCACGTTGCGCCAGTGCATCGCACGGAAGAGCAGTACCGGCATGACGTCAGGTTCTCCGGAACGCAAAACATCCTCTGCCAACTTCGTTTCCTCTTTCGCCACCTTCGCATTCCCAGCAAGCCTTGCTGCCTGCGCCTTGATGATGTGGACGGAAAACATGCGAAGCGTATGACTCGGATCCTTCTCTATCTTCTCCGCCGTCAGTGCGTCGGCATCTGTGAGCGCTTTCGCGCCTTTACCGGAGATGGCGTCGAAGGTAACGCGGGCATAAGCATGCAGCAAGGGATGGGCAAGGTTTGGGGACCTCTCGTTACGCTTTAACACGGATTCAAGATGTTCCTTGTTGGCGGTCCAGAGCGCGAAAGCGTTGGGTATCTGCACCGCCATGTCCTCGCGCAACTCGAGGCTTCCCAACTCATGAAAGCGCATCGAGCCGGTATAAAACAGTGCATGAGCCAGATTGAAGCCCGATGAAAATGCCCGGTTCTTTTCGTTCGCCAGCGAACGGGATTGCGTCAGCTTCGGCAGCGCCTCCGGAAGGTCGCCGCATTCCACGTGGAGATAGGCAGCCAGCGATACGAGGTGATGGTAGGTGGGAATATGTTCGGCCTTGTCACGTAGCAGCGCGAGAAAGGCATCGCAGACGTTGCGCGCTTCCCTGAGACGAAGCATCACACGCAAGGTAAGCGCGAAGCGATTGACGCGCTCGATCACCACCGCGTCCACAAGCTTGCCCGTCGCGATATGCTCGAAGAGCGCCTCGCGAAATAGCGGAATCGACGTTTCAAAATCGCGCAAGATCGACGTCGCGCTGGCCACAAGCGCCTTAAATTCCCGCTGTAACTCGCGGTTGAACGACAGGCGGCTGATCTGGCTGCCCGTGCGGATCAGCGATTCCATGCGATCAAGCTGGCCCTCGTTGAGCGCTTGCGCGAGATCGCCGATGATCTTGCGAAACGTCTCCTCGCTCTCTTGGCTCACACGCTCCTGGATGGACTCCAGCGAAATGAGTGCGTCGTTCAATTCCCGAAGCACCATCAGGTGCTGCTTCCCAACGAGCGAGCCGAGCTTGCGCTCAGTCACAGCCCCCATGGCCTTCACCAGATCGAGCAGGTTGCCCGCCATGCGCGAGGTATCGGCCGTGACGTCGGTTAACAGTTTCGTCCCCTCACCAGTCAGCAGCCACGAGGGGTTGATGGCGAAGCCGCGCACAAGACTGTGCAGGAACCATGGCGATGGACGACCACCCGCGACATAACGGCTCACGGTCTGCTTCGGCGTTGCCGTGCGGCTCGCGATAAGCTGCTGCGAATGCTCCCTGGCGATCTCCAGAACGCGAGCAGAGAGCTGCTCGTAGAAGGCGTCTTCCGTGGAAACAGTCGCCATCTTCAGCCCCTTGAACGTTTCGGCCTATGGTTGGACTCGACGCTAGTCCCATATTCTGGACATATTTTATAGCGAGATGGACGGAATAGTCCAATATTTGATGCGATGCTCGACACACACACAACACACAGAAATGGTTGGCAGGGTCAAACGGGTGGGTCATGCTCTTTGAAGGACGTGCCGCTAAAAGCAACATGGCGGCGAGTTCCCCCGCCGCCATGGATTGATTCCTAGAACAATCTCCAAAACAAGCTACATCAACTTAGTCGTTGATGAAAGCCAGGCTTTGGTCGTTGCCGTTGAAGACGGCAAAGAATCCCGGATTGCCGTGGCCGATGCTCATGGCACCGGGGCCGGCAGCGCCGGTATTCTCGGAAGCCGAGGACTTGTAGCTCGAATCAACCACAGAAACCGCACCAGTCTGGAGCACAACGACGTCACCGTCGTCATTCGTCGTGGTCGCGATCGTGTAGTCGATTTCGTAGATACCGATGACGCTGTCATCCGTGTCCGAGTTAGCCACCGCGAAGAAGAGATCGCCTCCAGCGCTGTAACCATCAATCGCCGCTAAGCCAAGTCCGGCCTCAGCGCCGAAGCTCGACTGGAGGAGCGTGGTGCCGTTCAACAGTTCACCGTAGAGGAAGTTTTCTGAGGTGACAACCGTATTGACCGGGCAAACCACGATGCCGCCGGTGGAAGGCACCGTAACCGCAACAGCAAGCTTGTCGTTGCCGTCCGAGATGAAGCTCGAACTGCCGAAGCTCGAACCACCGGAAGCGGCGCGAGCCTGGAAGTCGCCACGGAGACCAAAGCCAGTGATAAACACCGCGCTGTGGTCGGCGTCGGCGTCAACGTCAGCAACAAAGGTGAAGAGTGAATCCGTCGGCAAGTCGTCGGCCAAGCCGTCACCTGCGCCGCCATGGATTGCACCGGCGCCATCGGATACATCCGAACCGGCAGAGAAGCTCAAAGCCTGAGGAATCGCAACCGCGTCAAGTCCGGTCGCGTTCTGAATGGCTAGAACCTCGTTCTCGTCGTTTGTCCCAGCGACGACAATCCCGGTGACAGCGATACCGGTATCTCCATCGGAGATGTCGTGGTCATCAACGCTATCGCGAGCATCTTCGAATTCCGGCTCGATGCTGGCAGAGTTCTGACCAACGCGGTCCGGAGCGAGAACAGCGATGAATTCGTCCTGAGCCGCCGCGTCCGGGAACGCGTGGTCGTCGGAGAGGTCAACGCCGAAGTTGTCAAGTGTCACATTGCGGTCAGGGTCGCCGGCAAAGTTGGCAGCACGGAGAGCCTCAGCCGTCAGGGGCAGAGCGTCGTCGCCGCCGTAATCAAAGCCATCCTGTCCGAGGAAAGCGATCGTCGAGTCTTCGACGCGGAACTCGTTGGCTGCGTTCGTGCCAATGTCATCCTCGTCGTTGGTGTCGCCATCGGGACCGGTGTTCGCGCCACTACCGAGGTCGATTGCGTCCGGATAGTTACCGATCACACCCATGCCTTCACCATTCGGCGTGAATGCGACACCGGTGATATTGAAGAAGTTGATTTCGCCATCCTCGGCGTCGTCATCGTCATCGGTCACGCGGAGATCAGTGACTCCGAGATAGTCGCCGGCTTCGCGGGCGGGAAGGGCTGCGCCGGTGTCATCGTCGACATCAGCGGCGAGATCGACAAGCGTGATCCAAAGCAAGCGGCTCGGGCTACGGGTAATATCGCCGTCGTCGTTATCGTCGGCGTCATTGATGCCGATCACCATGAATTCGTCCGAGGGGTGAATCGCTGCGGCCGTCACCGAGATAACGTCGTCGCCATCGGCATCATAAATGTCGGTCGCGTCGTCATCCGTTCCATCAGGGTCTAGGTCCTTGAACACCGGATTGGCGTCCGTGGAAAGAACTTTGATCTCATTAAGGTCGATGGACACCAGCAGGTTCGCGCCTGCGGGGGCGTTCGCCGTATTGTAGACGTCCACAATGTTGTTGTTGGTGTCAACGACTGCGGTGATCTCACCGGTGTCGCTCACCACGACAAAGCCCTCGTCGGCGTCGTTATCGCGATCGTCCATCAGGAACGCCGCAACAGCTGCGCCAGCGGCTTCATCGTCACTACCGTTACCACTGCAGCCCGAAATCCCGCCGACAGCAGCGGCGCTGAACAGCGTCGCGGACAGCAGGCCAGGGATCGAGCGGCGAATTCGCGCGAAATCCATAAACAATCCTCCTTCTCACTTTTCTCACTGTATGCACGTAGGCTCGCCTTTCAGCGAAGCCGATCCGCTCGGGGCTACTCTCCCCGAATTGGCAGGCGGGTATCCTAGTGGCGGCGCAAAACGGGGCAACAAAAATTTGTGAAAATCTGACATACCACTGATTGAACGTTGATGAAGCTGGCATAAGTGCAATAGTTACCGTAAGTTACGATTGACGAGATTGGGCAACGCTCTTGTGTAACCAATCGAAATTTTCGGGGTGGTTCCATGAAAAAGTGAAAATTGTAACGGACGGCGTGACACGGAAGCGTAGACTTCCCCATAGTTTATGGGTTTGTGAGACGCTTTTCAGGAGAACACTTTGGGCCCATTCCTCGTTGTTGCGATCGTTGCGCTCATCATCGCAGCGCTCATCTACGCCTACTACGCCGAGAAAAAGCACAAGGAGGAACTGCTTGCATGGGTTCGGGCAGCGGGATTTCGCTTCCGGGCCGAAAAGGACTATGGAATCCCAAGCCGCTTCGCGTTTTTCGATCCGCTCTGCCAGGGGGACAACCGCTACGCTTACAACATTATAGAAGGAGAGGTTGAAAACCTTCCCTTCCTGATGTTCGATTACCACTACGAGACCTACTCAACAGATAACAAGGGCCGCCGGCAGACCCACCATCACCATTTCACCGCGACGATCTTTGAAACCGGCCTGTCCTTCCCGACGCAGATCAAGATCAGACCCGAAAATTTCCTCGATAAGCTCGCGGCCGTCGTCGGCTTCGACGATATCGACTTCGAGTCCAGCGAATTCTCCAAAGCTTTCCACGTCAAGTCGAAGGACCGAAAGCTCGCCTATGACGTGATTCACGCCCGGATGATGGAATACCTGCTCGCGCACCGCGGCTACCATGTTGAGATCGAGCACCATGCCATCTGCGTGACCAATGGCGAGTCGGGCAAGCTGAAGGTTCCGGCCTACGACGCGCAACTCCGCTTCACGCGCGAGGTCTTGTCGCTGCTGCCGGAATATCTGGTGCGGGACTTGTCGGCACGCTCATGATAGAGGATCGGTAACGCCAGCTTCCTTGAATCCCTTCGCCCGCAGACGGCAGGAATCGCACTGGCCGCAGGGCTTTCCGGAGGGGAGCGGATCGTAACACGACCATGTGGCGGCGAAATCCACCCCGAGGCTCGCGCCAAGTTTCACAATATCCGCCTTGCTCAGTTCGATCAGTGGCGTATGCACGTTGAGTTTCATTTGACCTTCGACGCCCGCTTTGGTGGCACGGTTGGCAAGATGCTCGAACGCCTTGATAAATTCAGGACGGCAATCGGGGTAGCCCGAGTAATCGACCGCGTTGACGCCGATAAAAATGTCGCTCGCGCCGAGCACTTCCGCCCAAGCCAGCGCATAGCTCAAAAAAATCGTGTTGCGCGCGGGAACGTAGGTGACAGGAATGCCCGGAGCTACCGGGGCGCTTGCCTCCGCTTTGGGCACCGCGATGTCGTCCGTCAACGCCGAGCCGCCAAACGCGCGCAAGTCGATGCGCGCAACGACATGCTTCTTTGCGCCCGCAAGCTTGGCTTGCCGGCTTGCAGCGTCGAGCTCGAGTTTGTGACGCTGGCCATAGTCGAACGAGAGGGCGTAGATTTCAAACCCGTCGCGCCGGGCGAGGGCGAGACACGTCGACGAATCGAGTCCCCCACTGGTAAGCACCACTGCGCGCGGTCGAGGCATGGTAATAAGCTAGCGCGCGGCCCTGCGGGATTCCATAAAGATCGCGGCAATGGCCAACAACCCGAGCATCAGCACGATATAGCCGATGTCCGACGCGGGCTGGCTCGCGGGGTCGAGCGCGCAACCTCCTCCGCCTCCGTCGCTCCCGCCTCCGCCACCGCCTCCTCCACTTCCGCCGGGCGGCTTCTTCGGCTTGCCGGGGAGCGCCGTGGTCTTGGACTTTCCCTTGAAGGGTTTGCCGCCGCCCCCGGGCAGCGAGCCTGGGATGATAGCGCCAGCAATGACAATTCCAGCATCTCCCCAGTCGATCGTCCCTTCGCGCGCGTACTGCTCAACGAGGTGCTGCAGATTGTCGTCGACGTACTGTCGAGTTACCAGTCGGAGGGTCGCGACTGCCTCTGTGCCGAGGAGATCCTGGATCTTCCGTGCCGCGCCTTGGAGCAGGGGCCCGAGGAAGTTGATTCGCTCCTCCGAGCGCTTGAGCCCCGCCATGCCCAGGGCGCGCAGCTTGCCCGACTTGAT
>JABWBM010000024.1 GCA_013360495.1 Planctomycetaceae bacterium | reverse complement strand
CCCGCCTCGAGCTGCGCCCTGCCCTCGGCCAGCAGCTTGGCGACCGCGTCGCGGCGCAAGGGCGTGCTCGGATCGTCCGCGAACCCCGGCACGAGGGTCGCGGCGTCGTCGGGCGCGAGTTTCCCATAGAGGTCGAAGGCGAGGCGGCGCGCGTTCGGCTCGTTGCTCCGGTCGAGGACGAAGGCCTTGATCGCGTCGCCGGGCAGGGGCTTTCCGGCGGCCAGTTCCCGTTCGAAGACGGTCTCGACGGCGGTTCGCATCCAGTTGCGGGCGAGGGGGCTCGAGCCGTCCATCGCAGCCAGCACCGGGACGAGCATCTCCGGACCGAGGGCGGTGAGGGCGCTCCAGGCGGTGGCGGCTTCGACGTTGCCGGCACCCTCGCGCCCGACCTTGCGGAGTTGCTCGATCGGGGAGCTCCATGCCTCCGCCCGGGCGGAGGGGAGGGGGAGAAGGAGGGACAGGGCGAGGGTGGGAAGAAGGCGCTTCATCGCGCGCGAAGGTAGCGTTTCCCCGGGTGGCGCGGCAAGTCCCGCGAACCGGTCACCGCGCGATTTTTCCGTAGAGGGCGAGGGTCTCGCGGGCGATCTCGGCCCAGCTGAAACACTCCAGCACCCGCGCCCGGCCCGCCTTGCCCATTTCAACGCAGCGGGCGGGGTCGCGCATGAGGGTGTTGATCCCGGTGGCGAGGTCGTGCGCGTAGACCTCGGGATGGATCGCCTCGAAGGGGGATTCGTGCTGTTGGGCGAGCGGGATGAGCAGGCCCGTTTCGCCGGGAAGGATGATCTCCTTCATCCCGCCGACGGCGGATCCGACCACGGGCGTCTCGCACGCCATCGCCTCGAGATTGATGATCCCGAAGGGTTCGTAGATCGACGGGGTGCAGAAGACGCGGGCGTGGCTGTAGAGGACGATCTTCTCGTGTGCGGGGATCATCTCCTGGATCCAGACGACGGGACCGTCGTGGCCGGCGCGGGCCGCGGCGACGGCGTTCTCCATCTCGACTTTGATCTCGGGGGTGTCCGGCGCCCCCGCGCAGAGGACGACCTGGGTGCCGGCGTCGAGATGGCGGATCGCGTTGACGAGGTGGACGATGCCCTTCTGGCGGGTGATGCGGCCCACGAAGAGGAGGAACGGGATCGCGGGATCGACGCCGTGCTTGGCCAGGACCGCCTCGTCGAAGGTCGGGGTGTATTCGTCGGGATCGATGCCGTTGTGGACCACGTGGACTCGATCCGCGGGGACGTCGAAGAGGCGGAGGATGTCCGAGCGCGTCTCGTGCGACACCGCCACGACCGCGTCGGCCATCTCGATCGCGGTCTTCTCGAGCCAGACGGTGAAGTCGTAGCCGCCTCCGAGCTGTTCGCGCTTCCAGGGACGGAGCGGCTCGAGCGAGTGGACCGTGAGGACGAGGGGCCGCCCGTAGTTGAGTTTCGCGAGGATGCCGCCGAAGTGCGAGTACCAGGTGTGCAGGTGGACCACGTCCGCGTCGATCGCGCGGGTGTTGAAATCGAGGCAGCGTTGCAGCGCGCCGAAGACGGAGTGGAGGGGCTTCGGCGCGGTGTAGGCCGAGGTCTCGACGCCGAAGCCGGTGACGGAGGGATTCAGGCCGGCCCCCGACTGGTCGCCGAAACACCGAACCTCGACCTCGCAGAGCCTGGCGAGTTCGCGGGCGAGGTATTGGACGTGGATGCCCGCGCCGCCGTAGACATGGGGAGGGTATTCGTTGGTGAGGAGGAGCGTCTTCATCCGGCCCGGGCAAGAGAGCGGTTTTGAACCGGATTGCAAGGGCGAAGCGTCCTCCGGTCAGGGCGCCCGGTATTCGCCCTCCCAGACGGGGCCGTAGGCGAGCGACAGCCATTCGTCGAGCGCGGCGATTCCGGCCGCCTCGATCGAGGCGAGGAGAGAGGGGATGGGCAGGAGAAAGCCGGTGGGCTTCATCCAGTCAGGGCTTGAGGCGCTTCTCCAAAAACGCGGACAGCGCCGCCGTCACCGGATCGCCCTCGGCGCCGATCTCGGCGTTGATGCGGGTGTGATTGGTCTCCTTCTGGCCATGCGCCGTCACCGGAACGCCGGCCTCCTTCAGGACCGCGCCGAACCGCCGGGCTTGCGCGGCGTTGTCAGGGTGGTCGGCGACGTGGAGGATGAGGAACGGCGGAATGCCCTTGTCCTTCGCGACATGGGTGACCGCGGAGAAATCGACATGTTTCGCGGGATCGTTGCCGAACTTCTGCCGGTGGCCGAAGGAGGCCTGCGGCTCGTGATGGACGCGCCGCCGCGTCTCGGCGACCTCGATGATCGCGGGGATGTCGTAGGTGTCGCCATCGACGGGCACGCACCCGATGAGGACGTCGAAGGAAACGCCTTCCTTCTTCAGCCAGCGATCGTCCGTGCAGAGCAGCGCCGCGAGTTGGGCTCCGGAGGAATGGCCGCCGACGAGCACCCGCGAGGGATCGCCTCCGGATTCGGCGATGTGCTTCTGCGCCCACGCAAAGGCCTTCGCGACATCGCCGACGAGATCCTCCATCGCGACCTCGGGGAGGAGGCGGTGATTGATCGAAACGAAGACAAAACCCTTTTCCAGGAAATAACGCGGCTTTTCCTGCACATTCGCCTTGTCGCCCGTCTGCCAGCCGCCGCCGTGGATCCAGAAGACGACGGGCAGGTTCTTCGCTCCGGCCGGCGCGTAGATGTCGAGGACGTGGCGGGCGTGGCCGTCTTGCAGGTAGGGGAGGGTCTTCTTCGCATCCTCGGCCGGGGCGGCACACGCGATGAGAAGGACGGAAAGGCTGGCGAGCGGGGACTTCATTCCGAGAAGGCAATCAGGTTTCCGCGCCGCCGACAAGCACGCGAGCGCGTCTTGCGCCCTCCATTAACGGATTTTTAACGCCCCCTCCGCCTACTTTGATTCCGCATCCAGCGGGCCCAAGCGAAGCTTCTTCAACCGAAACCATGATCGACCTCGCCTACCTCGCCTTGCTCGCGGCCTTCTTCCTCCTCTGCGGACTCTACGCGGTCCGCTGCGAGGGCTTGTGACCGCACCACCCGAACCTACTGACATGGAAACCATCCTCACCGCGCTCATCGCCCTCGCCCTGCTCGGCTACCTCGCGGTGGCGATGCTTCGTCCCGAACGATTCTGATTGTCCTGACATGAAGACCAACGACTGGCTGCAATTCGCCCTTTTTCTCGGCTGCCTCGCGGTCATCACGAAACCGGTGGGCCTCTATCTCGTCCGCGTCCTCGATCCGGACGGACGGACCTGGCTCGATCAGGTCGTGGGACCGGTCGAGCGGTTCGTCTACCGCTTCCTCAAGATCGATCCGCGCCGCGAACAGGGGTGGAAGGAATACACCTTTTCGATGCTTGCCTTCAGCTTCGCGGGAGTCGTCTTCACTTACGCGATCCTGCGACTGCAGGGGATCCTCCCGCTGAATCGCCAGAGTCTCCCGGGACTGAGCCATCATCTCGCCTTCAACACGGCGGTTAGCTTCACGACCAACACGAACTGGCAGAGTTATGGAGGCGAGGGGACGATGTCCTATTTCTCGCAGGTGGTCGGACTGGCCTACCACAATTTCGTCTCGGCTGCCGTAGGTATCGGCATCGCCGCCGCCTTCGTCCGTGCGATCGCGAGGAGTTCGACGAAGACGCTGGGGAATTTCTGGACCGATCTCGTCCGGATCACCGGCTACCTGCTCCTCCCGATCTGTCTGGTCCTCGCGATCTTCCTCGTCACCCAGGGGATGATCCAGAATTTCGACCCTTACACCAAAGCGATAACGCTCGAGGGGGCGGAGCAGGTCATCGCGCAGGGGCCGATGGCCTCGCAGGTGGCGATCAAGATGCTGGGCACGAACGGCGGCGGTTTCGTCAACGCGAACGCGGCGCATCCCTTCGAGAATCCCACGCCTTTGTCGAATTTCGTGCAGATGCTTTCCATCTTCGCGATCGGGAGCGGGCTCACCTGGTATCTCGGCCGGATGGTGAAGAACCAGGCCCACGGATGGGCGGTGTGGTCGGCGATGATGGCTCTCTTCATCGCCGGAGTGCTCGTGTGCGCCCGCTTCGAGGCGGCGGGCAATCCGGTCCACCATGGCCTCGGAGTCGCCGCCGTGGACGGCGAGGCTCGCTGCCTGCAAGGGCAACGTGAGTATGCCGACCGCGATCACCAACCCCGCCATCAGGGCGAAGACCAGCGCGAATGGGGAAGCGATGGTCGCAGCGATCTCACTGCCTCCTGCAAGCGCTGCCCAACCAAGGACCGGGAGCCAGAGTGGCAGCGCCAGCAGCAGAACCACGAATGGCGCGCGGAAGTGAAATTTTCCGAACGCAAAAGCGTAAACGCGCATGGAACGGATGCTGATCGAGCGATCGGCGCAGAGCTCGATGGCCGCCGAGCGCGCGAGCGCAACCCAGATGCGGCTCACGATCCACCACCAGCCAAGCGCCACAAGCACGAGCCACCAGACACCAAGCGGGCCGAATGCCGGACGAGAGATCCCGGCAGGTAAGGGGAGAAGGGACGTCGCGCTGGCCAGCCACCAGAGCACCAACGTGTGGGCAATCAGCATGCTTCCCGCGAACACGCGGCGCAAACCAAGCGCCACGGAAAAGCAGATGCCGAAGTCACGCCATGTGTAGGAAATGCGCTCCACGGCGCCTGTTGTACTTGATTTTCGAATGACCCGCAATTGCGTGCGGGGAGGAAGCAGGACTGCTGCGAAGTCCTCTTTTCCGTCATTCCCGCGAAGGCGGGAATCCAGAACTTACCCCGGACATTGTTTGGCTCTTGAGATTGTTAATGCTCGAAAATTCAGGGTTGCTAATTTTCATGACTTTGCAGCAGTCCTGGGGGAGGCCGCGTCACATGTAAATCATAAATTCTGCCGCCCCTTTCAACTGCGATTAAGATAACATCCGGACACTTTTGAGCTCGGGTCTTCGTGGTGGGAGCTTACGTATGGCTGGAGCCAACCGGCCCAGACGTCCCGGTCAACCGGCACGCCGTCCGCTTCCCGGTAAGCGGCCGACGAGCCAGGCGGCTCCAATCGAACAGCCGCCGGCGGCTCCCTACTACCCGCAGCAGTATTCGCAACAACCGAACGGGCAATATTATCCGCAGCAAAATCCAGGTCTTCCCCCGCAATACGCGCAACAGCCGCAATATGGGCAGCAGCCGCAATACGTCCAGCAACCGCCCCAATATGTGCAGCAACCACCGCAGTACGTGCAACAGCCGCCACAATACGTTCAGCCCGCGCCGCAGCAGATTCCACAGCAGTATCAAAGCGGCGCTCAAATGCCAATGCGCCAGCCGACGCGCCGGCCCACGAGTAAGCAGACAACAACGCGCCAGCCCACGCAACAATCCTCCGGCGTGCGCCGACCCACCGGAACGCCACAGCAAGGGGCAACACGCCGTCCTACGGGAACGCCGCAGCAACAACCGCCCGCACCGAATGTGCAGCGCACGCGGAGACCAACGGCGAGCGCGACGCAATCGGGGATGCAAGCTCCAGCGCAACGCCAGACCACACAACGGCGCGCAGGCGCTGGACCTCGCCGGCCATCAACAAGGAGAAATCCCGGAATTGACCCAGAACGTCCATATGGCGATGAAAGTACATGGAAAGCGCCGCAGGATGCACTACAAGCCCGCAGTATTGGAATCTGCATCTTGCTTTATATCGTTACACTCTCAATCTACCAGTGGGTTTGGACTTACAAAATCCATAACGAACTCCCGAGACGGCGCGGGAGAGATGTATCTGCTGGCACCGCACTCATGCTTGTCATGATTCCGAAGCTCGCGGGATGGACTACCCTTTCTTTATTTGTATATGACGCGTTTTCGCAGATGAAGACAAATCCCGGGGGAGAATATGACCCATCAATCATGCTTATTATCGTGTACATCTTAGTAACAATGGGCGGCGTAATTTGCCAATTCTACGTATATCCGAGGTTATCGACGCGAATCACCATGATTTCTCTGGAAAGGTTCGGGAAAGGACACCCAAAAGTGAATAGTGGGATCGCGTCATGGTGGTTGGCCTGCGACCTCATTGTCGCGCAGCCAATTCCCCTTTTTAAGTTTATCGCATTTATCGCTTCGCTTGTACTGCAAATCGTCTGGTGGGTTATCGCGCAGAGCACGCTCAATCAAATTGCCGAGGCGTCACAAGAAACCGCATACACAGAGGCGGAAAGAGCAGGCGATGCGGAACAATACGCCGAAGCATAACAAGCGATTTCTGTCAACCGAACGTCATTCCCGCGTAGGCACAATTCCATACGATTGAAGTGTAGAGTAATCCCGTAGCATCGAGTAGGCCCGAAGGGCCGTATCGAGATGCGAGTTTGGCAAAAGCCGTCTCTCGATACGAGCGCTCTCGCCTTCGCGAAGCGCTTCGGCGGAGCAAGGTCGCGCTCTACTCGAGACTACGGTTTTCCTTAATCACACCGTATTGCGCGAGGGCGCGCGACGCTACGGCCGCCTACCTTCCCCCAGACCCGATCTTCAATCCCGGCGTGCGTTTCTTCTTCTCCTCCATTGCAGCCGCGCGTTTGGCGCGAGCCTTCGCGCGCGTCGCCTTGTTGTCCGGCGCATGTTCGGCCTTTGCGGCTGCGCGCGTGGAGCGCTTGCCCTTGCCGGGCTTGAAGTAACGCTGCAAATATTGCCCCGTGAAACTGTCCTTCGTCGCCGCCACAACCTCCGGCGAGCCGGACGCGACGATGCGGCCACCGGCTTCTCCCCCACCGGGGCCGAGGTCGATGATCCAATCCGCGCATTTGATCACGTCGAGGTTGTGCTCGATCACCAGCACGGTGTTGCCCTTCTCCACCAAGCGGTAAAGCACTTCGAGCAATTTCTCGACGTCGTGAAAATGCAGACCCGTAGTCGGCTCGTCCAATATATAGAAGGTATGGCCCGTGTCCGGACGGCCAAGCTCGGACGCGAGCTTTATGCGCTGCGCCTCCCCGCCCGAGAGCGTCGTCGAAGGCTGGCCAAGCTTGATGTAGTCAAGGCCGACGTCGGCGAGCGTCTGCAACGTGCGGTGAATCTTCGTGTGGTTTTCAAAGAAACCGAGCGCCTGCGCCACACGCATGTCGAGCACCTCGGCGATCGTCTTGTCATTCCAGCGCACCTCGAGCGTCTCTTTATTGTAGCGTGTGCCTTTGCATTCTTCGCAGATCACATGCACGTCGGGCAAAAAATGCATCTCGATCAGTTTCACGCCCTGTCCCTCGCAAGCCTCGCAGCGCCCGCCGGGGACGTTGAAGGAAAAGCGCCCGGGCTGGTAGCCACGCAGCTTGGCTTCGCGGGTCTGCACGAAAAGATCGCGGATCGGCCCGAAGATGTCGGTATAGGTCGCGGGGTTCGAGCGCGGCGTCCTTCCGATGGGGCTTTGGTCGATCTCGATCACCTTGTCGAGCTGGTCCCAGCCGGTGATTTCCGCGAAGTCTCCGGCTTTGAGCGCGGCGTTGTTGAGGCGATTGGCGAGGGCGGGTGCGAGGATATCGCTTACCAGTGTCGACTTGCCCGAACCGGAAACGCCCGTGACGCAGATCAGCCCGCCCAAGGGAAACGCGACATCGATCTTCTTCAGGTTGTTTTGCTTGGCGCCCTTGATCGTCACGGCGCGATCGATGTCGAGGTCGCGACGCTTTTCGGGGATCGGGATGATACGCCGGGCAGAGATGTATTCGGCGGTGAGCGAGTCGGACTTTTTGAGCGTCTCCACGTCGCCTGCGTAGACGATTTCGCCGCCCGCATCGCCCGCGCGCGGGCCGATGTCGACGATGAAGTCTGCGGCGTGGATCGTGTCCTCGTCGTGCTCAACGACGATCACGGTGTTGCCGATGTCGCGCAGGTGGCGCAGGGTTTTCAAAAGCATATCGTTGTCGCGCTGGTGCAGGCCGATGCTCGGCTCATCGAGCACGTAGCAGACCCCCACCAGCCCGCTGCCCACCTGCGTCGCAAGCTTGATGCGCTGCGCCTCGCCACCCGAGAGGGTTCCGGCCTTACGGTCGAGGGTGAGGTAACCGATGCCGACGTCTTCCATGAACCCGAGGCGCGACTTGATCTCACGCACCACGGCTTCGGCGATACGCGTTTCTTCTTTGTTTAATTTCAGAGCCTCGATCCACGCGCGAGCCGCGCTGATCGTCAACGTCGAAACTTCGTGGATGCGTTTGCCCCCCACCGTCACGGCCATGGAGAAAGGGCGCAGCCGCCCGCCATGGCAACCCTGGCAGTCGTGCTCGCTCATGTAGTGCATGATGCGCGCCTTCATGGCGTCGGATTCGGTGTTCTGGAAATGCGACATCATGCCGGGCAGCACGCCCTCGAACTTCGCGCGGCCACGGGGATGCGCCGTCGTGCCGTGAAGCAGGACATTGCGGTCGGCTTCTGGCAGATCACGCCAAGGGACGTTCATGTCGATATCGAGCGCCGAGCAGGCCTTGGCAAGTCTCCTGCGGTACCACTTGCGGAAGGGACCGAAGGCCTTGGCCCAGGGCGTGATGGCGCCGTTATTGAGCGAGAGACTTTGATCCTGAACGACAAGCTTCAAATCGAAGTCCATCTCCGTGCCGAGGCCGTGGCACTTGGGACATGCGCCGTAGGGCGAGTTGAAGGAAAAGGTGCGCGGCTCTAATTCCGCCATGTCGGCGCTGGGGTGATCGGGGCAGGACGCGAACTGCGAGAAGTTCGTGATGAACCACTCCCCATCGGCGGTCTTTTGCCCCTTCTCTTTTTCTCCCGCATCCCGTCTTTCTTCGCCTTTCTTCGACTCCGCACTCCGGACTCCGGACTCCGGACTCTTATCATGCAGCACCGTCAATACGCCGCCGCTCTCGCGTAGGGCCGTCTCGACGGAATCCGTCAGCCGCGACTGGATGCCTTCGCGCAGCACCACGCGATCGACGACGATCTCGATAGTGTGCTTCTTTTGCTTGTCGAGTTCGGGAACCTGTGGCAGTTCATAGAGCACGTCGTCCACCCTCGCCCGAACAAATCCGTCGCGCATGTAGCGGGCGATCAGTTCGCGATGCTCTCCCTTCTTCCCACGGATCACGGGCGCAAGCACCATCAGCTTCGTATCGGTGGGCCATGAGAGCATCGTCTCCACCATGGACTGCGCCGACTGCGCGCGCACGGGTTTACCGCACTCCGGGCAGTGGGCGCGGCCAACGCGGGCGAAGAGCAGGCGCAGGTGGTCGTAGATTTCGGTGGTCGTCGCGACGGTCGAGCGCGGGTTGTGGCCCGCCTGACGTTGTTCGATGGCGATGGTGGGCGGCAAGCCCTCGATCAGTTCGACGTTGGGTTTTTCCATCTGGCCGAGGAATTGGCGGGCATACGCCGACAATGACTCCACATAACGGCGCTGGCCCTCGGCATAGATGGTGTCGAAGGCAAGGGAGGATTTCCCGCTGCCCGAAAGGCCGGTGAAGACCACGAGCTTGTCGCGCGGGATGTCGAGGTTGACGCCCTTGAGGTTGTGCTCGCGCGCGCCGCGAATGGTGATGTGGGTGAGCGCCATGGTGTGATTCTGTCTTCGTAGCGCCACAATTCATTGTGGCGTCTTTGCCGTCCGAAAATCGCGCCCTCACTGGACATCCGTCATTCCCGCGCAAGCGGGAATCCATCTTTACCCGCGCGAGCGCATCCTTATGGCGCTACAACCCCCTGTCACGTCCGGAGGCACTAACGAATCCCGGAGTCTCGCATTGAGTGCCGGTCAGAACAAGAGGTCGAAATACGCCAATGAACTAAGCCCTTGGGCACCTGAGTGTCTAGCAGCATTTCCAAGATTGATTTATTGGTAGCGCCATGCGCTCTACCATTCCGTGCGCAGGCCGCGTTCGAGCAGGCGGCGCAGGGCTTCCGCGGGCAGGAGATTCTCGTATACGATCCGGTAGACAGCTTCGCAGATCGGCATCTCCACGCCCTGACGTTGCGCGAGCTGGTGGATCGACTTCGCGGTGTCCACGCCCTCGACGATCATGCCGCCGCTGGCTTCGATGGCCTTTGCGGGTGTCATGCCCTTGCCCACGCGCTCGCCAAAGCCGCGATTGCGGCCATAGGGGGAGGCGCACGAGGTGTAGAGATCGCCGACGCCGGAAAGCCCCGCGAAGGTTTCGTCGCGAGCGCCCTTGGCTGCGCCGAGGCGGCGAAGCTCAGCCAGTCCGCGTGCGAGCAGCGCAGCTTTCGCGTTATCGCCGAGCTTCATGCCGTCGCACAATCCGGCAGCGATGGCAATGACGTTTTTGGCGGCGCCGCCAAGCTCGACGCCGACACGGTCATCGCTGGCGTAAATGCGGAACGAATCGGTGCTCATGGTCTCCTGAATCGCGCGGGCGACGTCGATGTTCTCGCAGGCGATGGTGGCGCTGGAGGGGAGGCCTCGCGCGACTTCCTCGGCCATGGTGGGGCCGGAGAGCACGGCGACGGTCCTCGCGTCAGTCTCGTACGCGATGATGGCGCTCGGCAGTTCGAGGGTATCGTTTTCAATGCCTTTGGTAACGCTGACGATGGGCGTGTTCGGATCGAATGCGCCTTTGAAGCGTTTGATGGTTGAACGCAAATATCGCGTAGGGATGGCGCTGACGATCAGCGTGGCGTCTTTCACAGGTTTGATCGGATCGTGCTCGAAACGAACGTCCTTGGGAATTTTCACATCGGGCAGGAAGCGGCGGTTCTCTCGCTCGCGTTCGCATTCCGCGAGGTGGGTGGCGTCGTGGCCCCAGATGGTGACGGCGAGGTCCTTGCCTGCGAGAGCGATGGCGATGGCGGTTCCCCAGCCCCCGTTGCCGATGATGACGATGGATTGCGTCATGGCGGGCGAGTATACGGCGGTATTGTAAACGCGCGAGTGGTGAAGCCGGATTGGATGAAAAGTATCTTGAGAATCAGTATCGAAGAGCGCCGCTCGTCATTCCGAAGCGCTGCAACATGCTATTGTATATATATTTACGGTCGATCCATCTTTCGATGTTGACATAGCGTCTCGTCCTCATATATTCACGCCAACGTTATTGAGAGTAGTTCTCAATATCATAAGAGGCGGACGTTGTGCTCCGCCGAACAAGAGTGAGGGAGAGATACGATGAAGATTCGGTTAATCGCGATGGCGCTCATCGCCGCGCCGGGGCTTTTCGCCCAAGGAGGCGATCAAGATGTACGCCGGGAGCTTGATGAATTACGAAAAGAAATCGCTGAGTTGAGGCAGGGGGGAGCGCAAAGCAGCGAGGATGCTCCGGATAAGGGAGTTGATCGACTGCTTTCCGACAAGGCCGGCGAGACAACCGTGGGCGGCTATGGCGAACTGCACTACAATTCGCCCCAAGGGGCGGTCGACACACTCGACTTCCACCGTTTCATCTTTCACATCACACACCGCTTCGACGAACGCTTGTCCTTCGCATCCGAGATCGAACTCGAGCATGCGTTCGTGAAGGGCGGCAATGGCGAACTCGAACTGGAACAAGCCCACCTTACCTACCGGCTCCTCGACAACCTCGATGTCCGGGCGGGCGTTCTGCTTCTGCCGATGGGCTACGTGAACCGTTATCACGAACCCCCGACCTTCTACTCGGTCGAGCGCCCGGAATTCTCGAAGAACATCGTTCCGACGACGTGGTTCGAGTCCGGCATCAGCTTTGGCTGGACTCCGACGCCGGATGTCCGGCTCGAGGCCGGCGTCTTCGGCCCGCTTGACGCCACAAAGTTCAAAGCTGGCGACGGCGTCCGCAGCGGCCGCCAAAAGGCCTTCGAAACGAAGGTCAACGAACCGGCATACTCAGGACGCCTTGAATACCTCGGATTTCAGGACCTGCATCTGGCCGGCGCCTTCTACATCGGCAACTCGAACCAGACCGACGCTTCTTTCGGCTCGGCCCGCGTGACGGGCGTTTCGGGAGAATTGGTTTCATTCGGTCAGGCGTATGGACTGCCGGAAAACGAGGTTCGCATCGAAGCCGCGATGTTCACCATCGACGGCAACGAGGATATTTCGACGGCGCTCGGCGCGTCGATTCCTGGGCGCTTCTGGGGTTTCTACATCGAGGACGCCTACCAGATTTACGGCGATCCCGGAATGAAGGAGAAGAACGCGCTCTTTCTCTTCGCGCGCTTTGAGTATCTCCGTAACCAGTCCGACATGAACGGCGTTGTCGCCGATCCGACGAAGAACCGGGAGAAGATCGTCTTCGGCGCGGCTTTCAGGCCTCACCCGAGAGTGGTCTTCAAGATGGACTACGAATGGATCGATGACCGCAGCGGCACAATCGATCCTCCAGACCAGTGGAATCTCGGCATCGGCTATATGTTCTGATTCTTTGCGGCGGTAAAAAGCCCTCTCCCATCGGGGCGAGGGCTTTTCTTTTGAACATGCGGCGTTTTGCATGGACGAGGGTCAGCGATGAATGCATCGATGAAGCATCCGGAGGAAAACGTACGGCCCTCGCGCTGCGGCCGGGTACTGCCTGTGATTTTCCTGCTCGTGTCTCTGGCCGGTTGCCGCATGGCGGTCCGGGTGGAACGGGACGAGGCGCTTCAAGCATCCGGCGAACAACTGGCGGAAGGCAAGACTCTTTACGAACTTCACTGCGAGACCTGTCACGATTTGTACGAACCCGCCGATTTCACCTACAACGAATGGCACGTCGCCATGCGCAAATACGGCCCTCGAACAGAAGCCAGCCACCAGGACTTGCACGCCATTCTGAGGTATCTGATCCGGGCAAGCGAGAACGGAGATCCACTCGAGACGGCTCCGTGAACCGGACGATTCTTGTGCGTCATGTTTGAATCGCTGGCCCCGCCCATTTCAACGATCTCTTCCCGGCGTCATGCTGACAGCCCCCTACCCTCAATAAACCCGTAACTCCTGCCAAAGTGACCGGGTTAGCGGCTCTCACCGCGTTTGGCACGCTCTCTGCTTTAAGTCCGCCGATGAAAAGGAGCAGCCGCACAGGGCGGCTCGTTCATGGCAATCGAAGGCTTACAGTCATAAGGAGAAGGAGCCATGTATACCTTGAGCCGTGTCAACAATGGGCAAACTTTCGACAACGCGCTGGACCGTTTCTTTTCGGGCGGGTTTCGCTCGCTGCTTCGGGACTGGCCGGAGACCGAGGCGAACGTGGCGCTGCTGCCCGTGGACGTATCGGAAACCGACAAGGCCTACGTCGTGCGCGCGTCGCTGCCGGGCTTCTCGCGCGACAAGATCGACATTGAGGTCGTGAACGACGTGCTCTCGATCAACGCGCAGTGGGAAGAGGTAAGCGAGGAGAAGGACGAGAAGTTCCACATCAAAGAGCGTCGCGCGCGATCCCTGAGCCGCCAGATCCAGCTTCCCGGAGGCGTCAGCGGCAACGCGGTCGACGCGGAGATGAAGGATGGCGTGCTCACGATTACGGTGCCGAAGTCCGAGGAAAGCAAGCCGCGCAAGGTGAAGATTAAGTAGCACACTCATGGCATCCACCCCTCTGTAGTCCGGAGGGGTGGAGTCTTTTCACCGTTGAACGCGCGCGTTAAACTGCCGCGAACGTTTTGTTGTATGGTCTCTTGCTGACGAGAAGGATGTTCGGGAGGTAAAAATGAACACTCAAAATCAGACGGAAAAGCAGACGTACAAGAAGAGCGACTTCGGGCTCAAGGTCAAGCCCTCCGGTAATCGATGGGAATGGATATTGAGCAATTACAAGGACGCTTCGTTGACCTTCTCTGGCAATGCGGCGACATCCGCTGAAGCACAGGCCCAGGGCGAGGCGAAGCTTCGCGAACTGTGCCAATAACGGACGTATGCGCTCCGGCGACGATTGACGGGAAATGTCTATGCGGATAATCGCCGGGATTTGCGCGTGCATCGCGTCGTTCCTCGCCGGGTGCGGCGAAGGGGTAAGCCCTGCGCCGGGCGGCGCGAACGTGCCTGCGTCCAAGCCGGTGCACGCGCTAGCGTTGCCCGGGGATTCCGGCGAGCGCATCGCGTACCACGACAACGGCAAGGTCGAGGCGCGGTGGCGCGTTAAGAAATTGGCTGACGACGCCTTCGTCCGCCATGGGAAATACGAAGCGTTTTATTCCAGCGGTCAAAAATACATCGAAGGCAATTACGAAGAGGACAAGCAAACCGGACTCTGGATGGGCTGGCATCAGAACGGCCGCAAAGCTTACGAAGAAACCTTCGTCAACGGCAAGCGGCAGGGCGAGCGCACCTCGTGGCACTCGAGCGGCATGACCTTGGACAAAGCCGTGTATGTTGACGGTGCGCTCAACGGCCAATACATGGAGTGGTACGACACCGCGCAGCTCAAGACCATCGGCGATTACAAGGCCAACGTCAAAACCGGTCAATGGCAGACGATGTATGAGAACGGAAAGCCCCACACGTCGGAATGGTACGTCGAGGGCGAATTACACGGACCGGTCGCGCACTTCTATCCCAACGGCAAGCAAAGCGTCGAAGGACTTTACCAACTCGGCCAGCTTAGCGGCCTTTGGACCTACTGGTACGAGAACGGAAACATCCGCGCCCAAGGCGAGTTCCACAAGGGTACACCCATCGGCGTGTGGAAGCAGTTCGACGAATCCGGCAAGGAAATCACAGCCGAACCGGTGAAGTGATCAAAGTAAACATTGCCTGAACGCCGCGTAGCCCGCGACTATGTTCCGCTCAAAGAATGCAGTAGCACGTTGGCGCGCGACAGCAAGCGAGCGGCTGCCTTCCGATAGCCGCAGTGCATTGCGGTGATGAATTGCCGCGAAGATGATGGGCAACGACGTTCGCGGAGCGACCGCCTGCAAATGCTCGTCAACTTGCTGAAAATGTTTTGTGGCGAGACGCTTGTCGCGGCCAAGCAGGGCTATTTGTGTTCGCACAACAGGAAGCACATAGGTTCTGTAAGCGCCAAGAGAATTCTGATCTGACAGGTTGACGAACCCATCTTCAAGCAGCTTGAGCGCCTTCGTCGCCGATCCGCCTTGTAACACGGAAAGCGCCGCGCGCGCGAAGACATCCATAAGGTCGATGCGAATGTTGGGCTGCCCCTTCCATGTGTCCGCGAGTCGAACGGCGTCTTCCACGTCTGCGACGTCCTCGGTCCAAAGCGCCAACAGCGCCATGAACTGCGGGAGCGGCGGCTCGCATTGCGCCCGCGCCTCGCGATAATCGGCGGTTCCCGCAAGAAAACTCGCCATAGCGAGTTCCGAGCGCATGGCAAGCCGCCACAATTTTCGCTCTGGATCCCCGTTCGCAAGGGCTTCGCTCAAGCGGTCCCGTCCGCGCTTGAGTTCGCCAAGGTCGATGTCGCAAATGCCGGCAGCCGCAAGCAGCCCCGCCGGTCCGCCTTTCGGCGTCAGTTCGAGAGCTGCCTCCGCCACCCAGCGCGCCATGCGAAAGCGCAATTGCTGTCGCAACGCTGCCACGAGACTTGACGCTTGCACGCAAGCGTCCTGATCCAGTTCCTCACAGCGCAGAAAATCGGCGAGTGTCAGTTGCCGCGCAAGCTCGACGGCTTCGTCGGTGTTGCCGCACTCGGCCGCATATGCCGCGCGTAGGCGGTGGTGTCGTCGTTCAAGCTCCGGGTCGGCGCAGAGACGGGCAAGCTGTTCACAGGTCTTGATGAGAGGCCGGGCTTTGTCGGGGTCGCGCTCCTTTGCGAGCACCGTGTCGAGCATGTCAAGCATCTGGCTGAACATCGGCGCGCTCCGGGTATTGAGCTTGACCCGTAGATCCTCATAGCGGGCGAGCGCGTCGTTGAGCTCCCGCAGAACCTTGGCGTGCTCCTTTCCGGCCAACGCCCCGAGCCGCATGCGCGAGACGGCATTCATCGCCTCGACCAGTTCGAGCACGCCGGAAGCCGTGGCTGTGGCGATCTTGGGAACATCAGAAAGCATTGGGCTTCCTTCGCCCGTGAGCAGCCACGCCGGATTGACTCCGAGCTTCTCGACGAGCTTGCGGCAGAACGACGCCGAGGGCTGGGCCCCCCGCAAGTAACGGCTGATGTTTTGGTTGGGAACGTCGATCTTACGGGAAAGACCGCGCAGGCCATGTTGCTCGACGAGTTGAGCGATGCGGCGCCTGAGCGCGTCTTCCTTGGCGGGTTCTTCGCCTTCATTCGGAGATGTTTTCTTTCCGGCCATCCGCCCCGCCTCGCGTTCGGCTGTTGTCGATCGTATGCACCGAAAGCGAGGCATATGTTACACCGACATAGAATACATGTGCAACGTATTCGGATTTAATTCATGTGTGTGATCGGAGACGGTATTGGCCGTGGCAGCGGAGACGAACGATGACAAACGCGCGGTACGTTGTCGCATTTATCGCCGTCATGGTGGCCTGTGCTTCACATCTGCGAGCGCAAGTCGCCCCCGCCGAGTTGCCCCAAGTGACCTCGCCCGCGTCCTTCGCTCCCCTTCCCATGGCGATGGAGGGAAGGGTCTACAGCCAGACCTTCACAGTCGATTGGGCCGGTGGCAACGCGCCCCATCTTCTTTCGCTCGACACCAACGGCGGTAACTCGCTTCCAAACGGATTGTCACTGCGGCTTGACAACGGCTCCTGGAAAATTATGGGAATTCCTGCAGTGGGGAGCGCCGGCGGACCTTTCGGAATCGGCGATGACTACTTTCTCGACATCTTCGCCCAGGCAAACTTTCACGGGTTCCCCTTTGGAAACGATACCTTCCACACGCTGAAGGTCGTGGAAGCCATTGTCGTGACCGTCGCGTCTCACGGCGTGCTTGTCGAAGGCATGCCATATAATGTGCAGCTTCTGCCCACTCTGACGATCAGCGGCGGCACAGCGCCCTATTCCTTCCAAACGGTGACGGGGCTTCCCCCGGGTTTGCAACTCGACGCGTCGGGCGCCATTTCCGGCACACCATCCGCCGATGCCGCCGAAGGCTCGCCGTACTCGCTTTCTATCACCGTGCAGGATTCGAGCGTGCCTGCCTTCAGCCTCACGAAAGTCTTCGAGCTCGAGGTCCTGCCTTCGCTCACGCTCGTCACAACGGATCTTCCGGTTGCCGAGGAACACGAAGCATATTCGACGCAGATCGAGGTCTCCGGCGGAACTTCGCCTTACACGGTCGAGTACCTGTCCGGCCTCCCGCCGGGCCTGTCGATCGACAGCGACGGCATCATCAGTGGGACCCCTTTCTGCGGCGCGACTGAAATTGGCCTGTGGAACATCGCGCTGCGGATTACCGATTCGACGAATCCGCCATTGACCGTCAACACGACTGGCGCGCTCTCGCTCGGCGTCGACGGGAATCTCTTGAACATCGAAAACAACGCGCTCGCGCCGGGGGAAGAGGGTGTTGACTATAGCGTTCCCTTGAATGCTTCCGGGGATATCGGCGATCTGCACTGGAGCGCAGAAGGGCTGCCGCAGGGCATGTCGGTGGCGCGGCTGGGTGGGGTGTGGCAGCTCTTCGGCGTTCCGGTCCTCGGTTCTTCGGGCGGCTATACCGTTACCATAACGCTGGAGGAGTCGGACGCTTTTGGTTCGCACACCGTTAGCGTTCCATTCGCGCTCAATATTGCTGCGCCTTCTGATTCAACCATTCCACGCATCCTCAATACCTTGCTCCCCCAGGGTGTCGAGGACGAAACGTACTTGATGACCACACTCCGCGCGAGCGGCGGCGAAGCGCCCTATCGATTCACTGTCAGCGGCCTTCCTGCGGGGCTTGAGCTTGTATCCGGCGCCCAAACGTCATGGATCGGTGGCACGCCTGAAATCGGGACCGCAGGCAGCGGCGTTGCAAAGAAGTATGTCGTTATCGTTGGCGTCACGGACGCGGCGGGCGCAACGACAAACGTCGCTTTCGATTTGTTCATCTTTCCGGCGATTCATTCCGCATCCACGGACGACACAGTAGCGCCTTCGGATTCCAATCTCGCGGCGCTCACCGGCGCAGCCGCAGCGGGCGCATGCGCGATGACATCAGCGGTATGGACGCCGGGAGCCGCCGTGCTCATGGCGATGCTCATGGTCATGGCGATTGGGGTGAAGCGTCGGTCAAGTGAACAGAACTCTACGCGCGCGTGAATGGTTTACGTGCGCGTTTTATGGTTTTGAGGAATAACGAAAGAGAAACATGAAGATTCTGACAAGCAATGAAATGGTTCTTGCGAGTGGTTGTGGTGGCGCAACTGTCATCACCAATCCGACGCTCTACAATCTCTACCACGGACGCGACGCCTTTTGGCACGATGTATTCAAGGATTAAGTGCTTTTTCGGCACATGCGTCGGAGGATTCTTTTCACGGATTGCGAAAGAGCACTGTCTGTAGCAGCTCGGAAATATCGTTGGCGGGACTACCGTCACGGCTTCTGGACGTGGCTTCAGTTTTCGCCGCAATCCTCCGCCAATGCCGATGTAAGGGCCAAACTTTGGCTTTGCGATGCATCCCGGGTGTGACGAGTCTGATCCAACCATCTGACAGCGTGACATCCGGGATGCTCGCCCTCTGACTTGCAATAAAAGAGCACCCCAATAGTCGCTGAACATTCGCGACTTTCCTACCGCCTGCGAAGACCTCTTTTTACCTCCGTCTCATCCCCGCACTTTTTTCTTGTCACGCCCCGGTCAGACAAGGCAAGCAAGGCCTTGTGTCACAGCCATTTGCAGGCTTAATGGAGCCGCTCTTACACTATGGAAGAGCATGAAGACACCAAGGAGAACATGTGGCACAGGACAAGGCACCCCTCGGACGCGGGCTCGACGTCGGCACGGCGAATCTCGTCGGCGCTGAATTCGACGCCGAAGGCAACATCAAACTCACACCCGTACGCAACGCGTTCATCGACATCCCCGAGGATCAGTTCACGCGCAAGATGCTCGAGCAGCAGCGCATTCCCTTCGTCAAGCGCGGCCGCTCGCTCTACGTCGTCGGCGACGACGCCTTCGCGCTCGCCAACGTCTTCAACCGCGAAATGCGCCGCCCCATGCAGCGCGGCATGATCAAACCGTCGGACGCCGACGCCATGCCGATGGAAGTCGAGCTGGTCAAGCTCGTGCTCGGCGAGCCGCGCGAGAAAGGCGAGACCTGCTACTTCTCTGTCCCCGCCGACCCGATCGACAGCGAGATGAACATCCTCTACCACCGCAATGTATTTTCCGGCCTGCTCGAAAAGCTCGGCTACACGCCGCACGCGCTGAATGAAGGCCACGCCGTGATCTTCTCGGAGCTCGGCGATGACGAATTCACCGGCATCGGCATGTCCTTCGGCGGCGGCATGGTGAACGTCTGCGTCGCTTACCGCTCGGTTCCGGTGCTCAGCTTCGCGACTTCGCGCGGCGGCGACTGGATCGATATGGAAGCGGCGAAGGTGATGGGCGTCGGAAGTTCCGCGCGCATGACGGCCGTCAAGGAAGGCGGCATCAACATCAGCGATCCGAAGTCGCCTGAGCAGGAGGCGATCTCCATCTATGCGCGCCATCTGATCCACTACTCCCTGAGCAAGATCATCGACAAGTTCCAGTCGGTCACCGAAATTCCGAAGTTCCCGGGCGGCGTCAAGATCGCCATCAGCGGCGGCACCACGCTCGTCGGCGGCTTTCAGGAAATCTTCGGCATCGAATTCGACAAGCTCGCTTCCCAGTTCCCGATTGAAATCACCGACATCAAAATGGCGGCGGAACCCCTGAATTCCACGGCCAAGGGCTGCCTGCTGGCGGCGCTGGCGGAGGGCGGCGGCAATAGCTGACGAAACGGAAAAGTCCGGAGCCGATTATTCCAGCCTGATACGGGAGCGCGCCCGGCGGGTTGACGTGGATTCGTTTAAGCAACGCGGGCTCAAGAAAGTCAACGTCATCAAGGCCCGCGAGATCAACGATATGATCGCGCAGGTGGTCGGCGAGGCGATCAAGAAGCTTGAAGACGCCGACATCCAGACACTCAAAGACGACAAGGCCCAGATCATTCTCGACTCGATGAACGAGTTCAAGAAGCTGATGGCCGAACGCCAGAACGCCGACGAGAGCAAGACCGACCGCGAAAAAGCCCTCGAAGACGAGATCCGCAAGCAACGCGAAGAAGCTCTCGCCCAAGCCGAGGAAATGAAGCGCCTGCTCGAGCGCCAGCAGCAGCAACTCGAGGCGCAGGGCAAAAGCGAGCGCGAAAAATTCCTCGAAGAAGAATTGCGCCGCCAGAAAGAGGAATTCGGCACGCAGATCGGCCAACTCAAAGAAATGCTCGAGCAGCGCCAGGACGCCGCTGAGAAGAGTTCGAGCGAACGCGAGCACTTCCTTGAAGAAGAGTTACGCCGCCAGCGCGAGGCATCGGCTGCGCAGACTGAGGAGTTGAAGCAGCTTCTCGCGCGTCAGAGCGAAGCGGGGGCGCTGAGCAAGAGCGAGCGCGAGAAATTCCTCGAAAACGAGCTTGGCCGCCAGCGCGACATGTTCGCGGCGCAAATAGCCGACCTCAAAAACGTGCTCGAACGCCGCGAACAAGCGGACGCGCAAGGCAAGGGCGAGCGCGAAAAGTTCCTCGAAGAGGAAATGCGACGCCAGCGTGAGGATTTCCTCAAGCAAACGTCGGAACTGCGCGACCTGCTCGAACGCCAGCAGGACGACGCCCAGAGCCGCTCGGTGCGCGAGCAATTTCTCGAAGAGGAACTGCGGCGCCAACGCGGCGAGTTTGTTACACAGATCGACCGGCTCCAGCAGACGCTTGAGCGTCAGCAGCAGGCGGAGACACAGAGCAAGAGCGAGCGTGAAAAGAAACTCGAAGCGGAACTCGCACGCCAGCGTGAGATGTTCGTGGGGCAAATCGACGACCTGAAGAAGCTGCTCGAACGCCAGCAGCAATCCGACACGCACAGCAAGAACGAGCGGGATAAGCTCATCGGCGACGAATTACGCAACCAGCGCGAAAGCATGCTCTCGCAGCTCGATGAGCTCAAGAGCACCTTCAGCCGCCACCGCGAGGCCGACGCGCAGGGCAAGAGCGAGCGCGAAAGTATGCTCGCCTCGCAGCTTGACCGCCAACGCGAGGACTTCGTTTCGCAGATCAGCGGCCTCAAGGAAATGCTCGAGCGCCAGCAGATGGAGTCGCGCATCCGCGAGAACGAATTGCACGACGTGATCTCGGGCTTGCAGAAGACCGCCTCCGAGGCCGCGAACCAGCCCAAGAGCAGCGATACGAAGCGGCTCGACAAGATCGTCAAGAGCAACGTCGATTTCATGCTGCGTCAATTCGAGCGTTCCGGCCTGATCCGTGTCGAAACCGGCGCCGAGAACGAAGTGGGCGAACGGATCGCGGGCGCGGTGATCGAAAAGACCTTCGCCGACGGCATCGACGGCTCAGGCAGCGGCGCCGACGCCAAACAACGGCGCTCCAGCGATGGCAAGTCCGTCCTTGCCAACCTCGCCAAGCTCAAGAACCTCCACAAAAAACCGGGAACGTAGTGTTATCCCGCCGGATAGTCGAGCCAGATGGTGACCGGGCCGTCGTTGACCAGTTCCACATCCATATGCGCGCCAAATCGACCACGGGCCACGGGCCTGCCGGTTAATACTGCGAGTCGCTCGCAGAATCGTTCGTACATGCGCTCCGATTCCGGCGGCTTCATGGCGCGTTCGTAGCCCGGGCGTTTCCCACTTTTGGTGTCGGCGCAGAGCGTAAACTGCGAGACGGCGAGGTAGCTCCCGCCCACATCCTCGCAAGAGCGGTTCATCTTGCCCTGATCGTCGGTGAAGATGCGCAATCCCTGAATTTTGGCAACGAGTGCTTCAAGTTCTTTGTCAGAGTCCGAGACTTCGACGCCGAGGAAGATGAGCAGACCGTGGCCGGTCTCCCCCACCGTCTCGCCCTCGACCGTGACCTTCGCCCGTGATACTCGCTGCAGCAATGCTCGCATGGTGGTTTCGAAACAAACGCCGGTTAGGCAACTACGGCAATCTCATCGCCTTCTTTGATCTCGCCGCCGGCGATGACCTCGGCGCATAGGCCGCCGCGTTCCAGCAAAGCTTTCATTAGTCCCGGCATGGCGTTCGTCTGCTCAAGCGACGAGCAGGGATGGCAGAGCGCTGTGCCGCGCAGCCTTGCGCCGCCGACATGAAACTCGACGCCCACCAGATCGTTGAGCCGCACGCCTTGTGTGACGACGTTACGGCGGCTCGCACCTGGCTTAAGCTTGAAGCCATCTTCGCGAATCGCATCGAGGGTTTCCTGTTCGATCAGGGTGATGCCGCGCTGGCGCTCATTCTTCTTGAGCGGGGTTTCGGAGCGGGAGAGATAGTCGCCATCGAGTCCACCGCCGGCGGTAGCGGAGCATCGGCTGACGTTCTTCACCGCCTCGCCCGTATTGGGCCTGACATAAATGGCAACCACGCGTCCGCTCATGGGACGGGATGATACGGTTTCGATGGTGTGGGGCGGGAATGGAATCCGGGCAGAAAAATTTTCCTAAAGAAGTGACGCCCGTCGAAGGCCAGTTCGACGGGCGCGAAGATGTTTCAAACGGAAGGTCCCGGCAAAGGCCGGTTCTTCAAGATGGCGAGAGGACTGCAGCGAGCTTTGTCGTGGCCGCCCTCCCGCAAAGGAGAAAAGCCACTGGAAAGCTCCGGTCCCTCGCACAGGAAACGCTCACGCGTTGCCCGGGCGGAATTAAGGAAAGTTGTCAAACCGCCCCCAGGGATACTGGCCCTCCCGACACTAGGGAGGCGGCATAAGGCAGGTTATCACCCCACCTCGTCGTAGTTTACATATCGTAACTGTTGGATTGCAACTGTAGATTAATGATAGATATTTTTTCGATCCATCTGATGAATTTTGCGCCACTTGCGCGTTGTCCGTTTGTCCGTATAAGCACGCCTGAACTTCAACTCATTCTACTGATGGAGCATAACGACCCATGGCCACTCGTTCCGACGAAATCGCATCCGTTATTAAGAAGCAAATCGAAACCTTCCACCTCGACCTCGAAATGGAGGAAACCGGCACGGTAATCGAAGCCGGCGACGGCATCGCCCGCATATACGGCCTCGAGAACGTCATGGCCAACGAGATGGTGGAGTTCGAAAACGGCGCCTATGGTCTCGCGTTCAACCTCGAAGAAGACTCCGTCGGCGCCATCATCATGGGCGACTTCGCAGACATCAAGGAAGGTGGAACGGTCAAGCGCACCAAGCGCATTCTCTCCGTCCCGGTTGGACAAGGGTTCCTTGGCCGCGTCGTCAACCCGCTCGGCCAGCCCATCGACGGCCTTGGGCCCATCGAGAACGACGGCTACCGTCCGATCGAATCCAATGCCCCCGGCATCGCGGCGCGCCGGCCGGTGCATGAACCGCTGCAGACCGGTCTCAAGTGCATCGACGGCATGACGCCCATCGGGCGCGGCCAGCGCGAACTGATCATCGGCGACCGCGAAACCGGCAAGACGGCTGTCGCTGTTGACACCATCATCAATCAAAAGGGCAAGGGCGTCGTGTGCGTCTACGTCGCCATTGGCCAGAAAGCATCGACCATCCGCACCTTGGTCGAGCGTCTCAAGGAATACGGCGCGATGGATTACACCATCGTCGTTGTGGCGAGCGCCGACGACCCGGCGCCCCTTCAGTACATCGCTCCCTATGCCGGGACCGCGATGGCCGAATACTTCATGTATAGCCGCTGGAAGCCAGACGCCGACGGCTACCCGCGTCTCAACGGCGAGGGCAAGTTCGTCAAACAGGCTGACGGCCGCGGCGGTCACACCGTCTGCATTTACGACGACTTGACCAAGCAGGCTACTGCGTATCGTCAGCTTGCTCTGTTGCTGCGCCGCCCGCCGGGCCGCGAGGCGTACCCGGGCGACATCTTCTATTGCCATAGCCGTCTGCTTGAACGCGCGGCGAAGCTCAACGACGACAACGGCGGCGGATCACTGACCGCGCTGCCCGTGATCGAGACGCAGGCCGGCGACATTTCGGCCTACATTCCGACCAACGTGATTTCGATTACCGATGGGCAGATATTCCTTTCGACGGAACTGTTCTACTCCGGCGTGCGTCCTGCCATGAACGTTGGCACCTCGGTGTCGCGCGTGGGTGGCAGCGCGCAGATTTCAACGATGAAGAAGGTTGCCGGCCCGCTGCGCTTGCAGCTCGCCCAGTTCCGTGAGTTGGAAGCCTTCGCCCAGTTCGGCTCCGACCTCGATAAGGAAACCCAGCGCCAGCTCGCCCGCGGCGCGCGCACCGTCGAAGTGCTCAAGCAGAACATCTATCACCCGATGGACGTGACCGAGCAGGTGGCGATCGTCTGGGCGGTGTCCAACGGACTGCTCGACGACGTGGACGTGGCTGACGTTCGCGAGTTCGAGAAGCAGTTCATTGAATACCTCAAGACCCAGAAGAAGGCGCTTCTCGAATCCATCCGCGGCGCCAAGGATGTCGCCGGCGACCTCGCCGACGGTTTGAAGCAGGCTGTCGAAACGGTCAAGGCGCGCTTGAAAGCGACGGCCGGGGTATAGCATCGTTCTGTGCGATTCGTGGAGCTTTGCTTTCGTCGAGAGCAGGTCAATAACTTGGCGCTAGGGTCTTGCGGCGCATCCGAGCGTTGCTACCATCCCACTTCCCCATTCGCTCATATCTGCCCCAAGGGTAGCATCAGGCGAGTGAGCCAAGCTCCGGCGCGACAAGCGTTTATGGGCTGGCGTAGCTCAACGGTAGAGCTCCCGCTTTGTAAGCGGATGGTTGCGAGTTCGAATCTCGCCGCCAGCTCCAGAAAGCTGGCGCCGGATGACTGATGTGTTGTTTGACAGCGATGCGGCTTCGTGCCGCGGGTGTAGCTCAATGGCTAGAGCTTCTGCCTTCCAAGCAGAAGGTTGTGGGTTCGAATCCCATCACCCGCTCCACACGATACGCGAGGTGTGCTCGGGTCGCGCTCCATGAGCAGGCAGCGCTGCTATAGCTCAGTGGTAGAGCGCGTCCTTGGTAAGGACGAGGTCTCGGGTTCAAATCCCGATAGCAGCTCCACCCTCGCGAAAGACCGCATCGGGTTTTGGAATGGAAAGAGTCCGCTGTTCACGGGAACGCGGCATGACGGGCTTCGAAACCCGCCGGTATAACCGGTATAAGTAGAAGAGAAAGAGAACAAAGGTTTCCGAAAGGACGGAGGATTAAGTATGGCTCGGGAAGTATTCGTACGCTCCAAACCCCACGTCAACGTCGGCACCATCGGCCACGTCGACCATGGCAAGACCACGTTGACCGCCGCGATCACGACCGCGCTCTCGCTGCAGGGCAAGGCGAAGGCGCGCAAGTATGAAGATATTGACAACGCGCCGGAAGAGAAAGAGCGCGGCATCACCATCAATACCTCGCACCAGGAATACGAGACCGAGAAGCGCCACTACGCGCACGTCGACTGTCCCGGTCACGCCGACTATGTGAAGAACATGATCACCGGCGCGGCCCAGATGGACGGCGCGATCCTCGTGGTCGCAGCCACCGACGGCCCCATGCCCCAGACGCGTGAGCACATCCTGCTCGCCCGTCAGGTGGGTGTGCCCGCGATCGTCGTCTTCCTTAACAAGTGCGACGCGGTCGACGACCCCGAGTTGATCGAGTTGGTGGAAGTTGAAATCCGCGACCTTCTCACAAAGTACGAATACCCCGGCGACAAGACGCCGATCATCCGCGGCTCCGCCCTCAAGGCGATGGAAGCCGCTGGCGCCGGCAAGCTCGGCGACGACACCAAGTGCATCGACGAGTTGATGAAGGCCGTTGATGACTTCATCCCGACGCCCGTTCGCGACGTGGACAAGCCCTTCCTCATGCCGGTTGAAGAAGTGTTCTCGATCAAGGGCCGTGGCACCGTGGTGACCGGCCGCGTCGAGCGTGGACGCATCAACGTCAACGACGCCCTCGAAATCGTCGGCATCGCCAAGGAAAACCGCCAGACGGTGGCGACGGGGCTCGAAATGTTCCAGAAAACGCTGGAATACGCCGAGGCCGGTGAGAACGTCGGAGCCTTGCTGCGCGGCATTGAAAAGAATCAGGTGGAACGCGGCATGGTCATCTGCAAGCCCGGTTCCGTGACGCCGCACACCCACTTCAAGTGTCAGGTATATATCCTGACCAAGGACGAAGGCGGACGCCACACGCCCTTCATCAACAATTATCGCCCGCAGTTCTACTTCCGTACCACGGACGTGACGGGCGCTGTGAAGCTTGGCGGCGGCGTCGAGATGGTGATCCCCGGCGACAACGTCGAACTCGAAGTCGAGTTGATCCAGCCGATCGCCATGGAAGAAGGCTTGAAGTTCGCCATCCGCGAAGGCGGTCGTACCGTCGGCGCCGGACGCGTGACGAAGATTTTGAAGTAGGCCGCTGACGGCTGAATATGATTGTCACATAGCAGCTGAGGGACGGTTTCAATATCGTCCCTCAGCGCAGCTGTTGAAGGAAAGACGCTCAGAAGCGCAGGTTCAGCTTGGAGATGTCCGGCTGGCGACGAGAAAGAGGAGCCGATATGGCGAAGGACAACAGGCAGTACGTATTTATGGAATGCTCGGAAACAGGCATGAGGCTGTACCGCACCGAGAAGAAGATGAAGGGACAGCAAAAGAAGCTCGAGTTGAAGAAGTACAACCCGAAGCTTCGCAAGCACACGTTGCACGTAGAGAAGAAGAAGTAGGTTTTAACAGTCGGAAGTCAAAGACGCGGTATACGACCAGGATTCTTGCTCTGCGACTCTCGACTCAGGACTTCGGACTCCGGACTATTCTATGCACGAGCGTAGCTCAATTAGGCAGAGCAGCTGATTCCAAATCAGCAGGTTGGGGGTTCGATTCCCTCCGCTCGTGCCAAACAGACTTTGGAGCATCGGCGGGAAACGGATACGAAACATGGCGTTCATGGAGACTTACAAACCGGGACAGGGCAAACAGGCGCGAACCTTCGCGGCGCTGGTGTACGTCTTTGTTACCGCCTGGATGTGTTACGCCTTCATGGAGTACGGCAATAGCCGCCTCGATCGCTTGCTCGGCAGCATCTTCGGATACGACACCCCAATCTTCGCCCAGCCGGTGCAAACATTGCTCGGTGCATCGGGAGACGAGGTATCGGGCATGACTGGTTGGCTGACGTTGAGCTTCGCTGTCGCGATCGGACTTTTCATCGTGATGATGGCGTGGGGATACCGTTTGCTCAACCGGCCCAAAGTCGCCGACCATCTGATCGGCACCGAGCTTGAGATGCGACGCGTCAAGTGGCCCGGAAAGGCCGAAGTCGCGCGCGCGGGCTCGATCGTGGTGTACTACGTTTTCTGGCTCGCAGTGATCATTCTCTTGATCGACCTCGTGATGAATACGGTGATCGGCATGTTGCTCGGCCAGTCGTGGGACGAAGTCGGCATCGGCAAGATCGTTGCCGGGATTATCGAGTTCTTCACCGGAACCAAGGGTTAGTCCCGTGACACAGACAAAAGGACGAAGCGGTATGTCGAAACTGTGGTATGTGCTGCGGGTGCAGTCCGGG
>JABWBM010000187.1 GCA_013360495.1 Planctomycetaceae bacterium | reverse complement strand
CTTGGCCAGTTCTCCGACTTCCTCGGCGAACCACTGGAATGTGGCGCCTTGGCCGCGTTGACGGTCCTTTGCGCCGTAGACCTTCTCAATCATCTTCTGGAACTCGGAAATATGCATAAGCGTCCAGTCTGACGAAGATGGGGGATATGGGCAAGAATAGTTCCATAATAAGGGAGAAAAGCTACAGTGCTGCCCCGTGGATTCGCTCTTGACCATCGTCATACCCGCCCATAACGAGGAACGCTCCATCGCGCCGCTCCTGACGCGGCTCTTGGACGTCGAGCTTCCGTGCAAGCGCGAGATTATCGTGGTTGACGACGGCAGCACCGACGGCACGGTGCGCGAGCTTGAACCCTACCTCAAACGAGGCGAGGTTCGCCTGCTGCGCCATGAGAACGGTTGCAAAGGCAAGGGGACGGCGCTGCGTACGGGCTTTGCAGCGGCCACGGGCGATTTCATCATCGTGCAGGATGCCGATGAAGAGTACGACCCTCGGGACATCCCGGCGTTAATCGAGCCGCTGCTGGACGGACGGGCGCAGGTGGTCTATGGAAGCCGGACAATCAACGAACATTGCCGCGTGGACCGGCGCTGGACGAACCCCTACTGGTACGGCGGGCGCTCGCTGACGGTGATCACCAACATCCTTTTCCCGGGTTGTGCGGTGACAGACGAGCCGGTGGGGTACAAGGCCATCAGGACTGACCTGCTGCGCACGATACCGATGCGTTGTACGGGGTTTGAGTTTTGCCCGGAGTTGACGGCCAAGGTGTTGCGCCGGAAGATTCCGATCTACAACGTGCCGATCCGCTATTTCCCGCGCTCCATTGCGGAGGGCAAGAAGATCCGCGCCTGGCACTGGTTCGAAGCGGTGGGGGTGCTCTTGAAGTATCGCTTCGTCAGCGACCACGGGCCGATCGCGGATTTCGACCAGCAAGAGGCAGAAAAGTAGTCTTATTCGATCGGCAGAGCTTCGACTTCGGTTACGACGGCTTCGTCACCTTCAACGTAAACATTGTATTGCACGCCCCAGGCGCCGTTGTCGAAACGGTAAACCAAAGCCCGAGCCTTGATAGGGTAGAACGGGAAGCTGTAAATACTGTCATTACTCTTGTTGGTCGAACCAAGCAAGGCGAGCACGTCTTTGCCTTTCATGCCCACCAAAGTAACAGTGTTAAAAACTCGTTTCGCGGCGTAGATCGCGTTATCCGTAGACCTTTGGTTCGCCGTTTCCCACATCAAGCGAATATCGGCGTCGAGATCAGTTGATTTCTGATTGGGAGGTTGGGGCTTCCGTGTTTCCGTATCAACGACGGGATGGAGTTTCGGGCGGGAATTGCATCCCACGGAATAGACCAATAGAACGATTGGAAGCAGCAGCCGCATCGGATCATTATACGTTGACCGACGGAACAAAAGGCGATCGCGCGGGGTGATTTCTCTACGCCGCTTTCAGACGGCCTGATGGTGTGAAGTCGGTGCGACGACGGCGCGGGATGAGTTCTACCCGCTCGATATTCGCGCCAAGGCCCTTGAGCTTCTCTTCGATGCGGTCATAGCCGCGGTCGATATAGTTGACGGCGAGCACTTCGGTTTTGCCGCGAGCGACGAGGCCCGCGAGCACTAAACCCGCCCCGGCGCGCAGGTCGGTGGCCTTCACAGGGCAGCCGCTGAGGTAATCAGCGCCGTGGATGATGGCGATGTTGCCTTCCTTGCGGATGTTGGCGCCCATGCGATTGAACTCAGGAATGTGCATGAAGCGGTCGGGATAAACTTTATCGCAAACAAAGCTGATGCCTTTAGCCATAGAGAGCATCGCCATGCTCTGGGCCTGCATATCGGTCGGGAAGCCCGGATAGGGAAGCGTGGTCAGGTCCATGGCTTCGAGTTGCTCCGGCCCACGAACGCGCAGCGAGGTTTGCCCCTCGCGTTCGAATTCAATGCCGATCTTCGAGAATCGGTCGATCACGCAACCAAGATGCTCGACGCAGACGTTGTCGAGCACGACATCGCCTCGCGTCATGGCTGCGGCGACAATGAATGTTCCGGCCTCAATGCGATCCGGCGGTACATCGCAGTCAACGGCCTTGAGGGCTTTGACGCCTTCGACGACAAGGCGCGGTGTGCCGCCACCTTGAATCTTGGCGCCCATGGCGATGAGCATATCGACGAGATGTTGCACTTCGGGTTCACAAGCGGCTTCTTCAATAATCGTTACGCCGGGCGTAAGCGTCGCGGCTGTCAGGACGTTGCAGGTTCCGGTGACACTCGGGCCCATGGAGCCGCCGAGGAAGATGTGCGCGCCACGCATCTTGTCGCCGGACGCGCGAACATTGCCGGCGTCAACCTCGACTTCGGCGCCAAGCGCCTTGAACCCTTTAATATGAAGATCGACGGGACGAACGCCAAGGACGCAGCCGCCGGGCATGGCCACTTCGGCGCGCTTGCGCCGGCCAAGGAGGGAGCCGAGCACGCAGAACGACGCGCGCATCTCGCTCACCAGTTCGTACGGGGCCGCGACGGGAGTTTCATCCACCACGTCGATAATTACTACACCGTTTTCAAAGGAGGTTTCGCAGCCAAGGCCGTCGAGAATTTCGCACATCAGGCGAACGTCCGAGAGGTCGGGGACGTTGCGCAATACGGTGCGGCCCTTCGCGAGGATAGCGGCTGCCATCATGGGCAGCGCAGCGTTCTTGGCTCCGGAAATGGTGACGCGCCCGTTCAGTTCGGCGCCCCCTTGAACAACCAGTTTGTACGGCACGTTCGTTCCTTGTTGTATTTCAGCCGCGCATGCGCGCGATCACGACTCGTTCGATTCCTGCGGTATCCCGCCGGGTTTCGACCTCAAAGCCGAGATGCCGCGCGGTGTCGCTCACGGCCTTCGACTGGTCAAAGCCCACTTCAAGAATCACCGCGCCGTTCGCTTGGAGCCGCGCCTTCGCGCCACTCAAAATGGGGCGGTAATGTTCGAGCCCGTCGTCATTTGCAAAAAGCGCGGTCGGTGGTTCGTGATCTCTGACTTCCGGTTGCAAACTTTCCCGATCTTTCTCCGCCACGTAGGGCGGGTTAGAAACGATCAGATCGAAAGCCTCGTCTCCGGTCAGCGGTTCGAACCAATTTCCTTCACGCAAAGCCACCCGGCTTTGCACCACAAGCTTTTCGGCATTGCGGGAGCAGACCTTGAGGCAGAGCGGCGACAAATCGACTCCAACCCCCGTCGCTTTAGGGAGTTCTGCGAGGAGTGTGAGCAGGATGCACCCCGACCCGACGCCAAGGTCGAGAATGCGTAAAACAGGATTAGGATGCGCACGAGCGACTTCGAGGGTTGCATCGACAATGACTTCCGTATCGACGCGAGGGATTAGAACGCCCGGTTCGACATCGAAGGAGCGGCCATAGAACTCCATCGACCCGGTGACGTATGCCAACGGCTCGTGGGTAACGCGGCGCGCAAGCAGGGCTTCCAGCTTGGCGAGTTGATCATTGGGCATTGAAGTGGAGCGCATCGCTAGAAGGCGCGAACGTGACACGCCCAGGGTAAGGGCCAGGAGAATGTCCGCTTCCATCTCCGGCGCGTCACACCCGGCGGCTATGAGGCGTTTTCGAATATACAGCAATGTGTCGCCGCACGAGGCCATGGGGCGATGATAGCTCAACGGTCTTTTACCCGCGAGTTACGCGCCGGAAGGCAAGCGCTATAGCAAGGACGAAGACGACAGGGAGGATGATGCCGGTGTTGCTTGAGCTTGTAATCGCGCATGCGCCAGCGGCAGCGGCACCACCGAGTACACTCGCGGTCATGTCAGTGGGAGGTACATCGCCCGTGGTAGTAAAGGTGTTCGGCTCCTGTCCGGATGCCTTGACAACCAAAGGGAAGATCGCGCTGTCCGTCTGACCCTGAGCGTCAGCCACCGAGAGTTGCACATAGAAGGTGCCGGCGGAACCTGACGGCACGCTACCCTCGATCGCGGGCTGTTCCAGTTCATCAACGCCAAGCGTCAGCCCATCGGGCAAGCCAACCGCGTTCCATGAATAGGGCGCTGTGCCGTTAGCGGCACCGAGGGTTATGGGGCCGTAGGGCTCGTTTTCAGTCGCGGACGGAAGATACGTTGTCGTCATGGAAAAGATCGGGGAGGGGGACGCTGAAACCGAGAGGAAGTACTTGAAGACGGCAGTTTCAGGGTTCTCCGCCGAGTCCGTAACGCTTGCAGTGATCGTGTATGCCGCTTCGGCTGATGCTTCCGGCACCCCCGATAATGTCGCTATGGAACTTGAAATATTTTGTTCGAGCGTAAGTCCCGGCGGAAGCCCCGTCACCGTCCAAAGTACGGGAAGGACGCCACCGCTCGCGACCAGCGAGGCGGTGTAACTTTGACCGGTCGATGCCGCAGGGAGTTTGGCGGTAAGAATCGCAAGCTCATCGGGCAAAACGGTCAGTTCCAGATCGAATTCGAAAACGACTGGGAACTTCCCTCCCGAATTCGCGTCAACAATCACGTGAAGCTTGTAGGGATCGTTAGCCGCGGATGACACCAGCGGCTTTCCGGAGATTGCCGCCTCGCCTGTCGGCAGAGTTACGGTTTTAAGACCGGAGGGAAGCCCCGTGATGTCGAGGACGGCATAGGGCTGATACTCGCTGATAGGGAGCGCTTCTGGACCGTATTGTATTCCCGCCGTCGCGTCGGGAAGCACGGTCGTCTCGATCGGCGCGATGACTTCCAGTTCGACCTCTCCGCTTGCAAAGTAATTGGCGACCCAGAGATGCTTCGGTGTAACGGCGAGTGTCACCGTGTACGTACCGGGCGATACCAGCGGCGTTCCCTCAATTGCATAGTCATGCTGGTACTTGGGATTGCCGTTCTTGAAGTATCCTACCTGGAAGGTGTAGAGATTCACGTCAAGCCCGGGAATGGTGCTGGCAATATTGGAATGGAGAATATCCCAGCCATAAGGCGCCTTTTCGTTGGAAGCCGCGCCGGGCAGGGTTCCGCCGGAAAATTCCACCGTCACATACCCCTTGGGGTATCCGTATGGTTGTTTGAGCGTCGCTCTCGGCAAAGTCGTTGTCTGGAAGACGATCGGCGGCGCGACCTCGAGCGTCGCGGCCATGTGATCGACGTCTCCATTGGCATCGGTCACCGTGAAGTTGAGGCCGTATTTGCCTTCATACCCTCCGGCCGCGGCGCCGGGGGCGGGTGTGCCATCGATGATGATGTCGCCCGGCTGCATCTCGGTCGTGGTAAGCGTGGCATAACGCGCGAGCACCTCGGCGCCGGTGCTCAGCTTCATTCCCTCCGGAAGTCCGTCGACTTCCCATGCGTAGGGTTCCATGCCTCCGGTGGCCTCGAGCTTGACGTAATACACATCGTTGACGGCGACCATTGTTGCCGATCCGAGCTTCGCGCGCATGACGTACTCGCCGCCTTCGATCGCTCCGAGACCGCCTACCGCAATAATTCCGAAGCCGCCATTCCCTGGCGAAGTGATGTCCACGGCGCAGAGAGGGGACGCAAGGAACACAAGCGATGCGATACTGATCGAAAAGTTGAAGATGGCTTTCGATGTCATTGTCGCCTCCATCTCAAGTGCTGCAAGAGAATGACCGTGAATCGAGTTGCGGGCGCTAATGAGCGCAGTGTTTGATTTTTTTGTCGCCGACGATGCGAAACTTTGGCTTGTCGCAGGGAAAGCCTGTGGGGTTGTCGCCGCCGCCGGAGATGGACTGCATGGTGATCATATTCAGGGGCTTCATTTGTCGTTCCTTTGTCACAGTGTTTCGAACGCTGGGGAATCGGGGGCCGCGATGAGCGGCCCCCGATTCGCTTACCCCATGCGACCTAGCAGACGGTGCCGTATGAGCAGCCACTCGCGCTGCCACGGTTGCCGGTTTTGGTGGCGGTGAAACCCCAACCCGCGCCGCCGATGATCGTCTTGAGTTCTTTCGCATTCAGTTTCTGCATCTGTCATGTCTCCCTTACGAACCCCTGAACATTCGCGCCGTATTCACCTGTTGAATCCCGGCGCATCGTTCACAAGAACAATGTACCTGATGTAGTCCATATTGGAAAATATGCGTGGCATATTTATGTACCATTTGTAGACCGGGAGTGTTGATTGGTCTACAATCGTTCCATTGCGCCCTTGGACTCTGATGGAGACATCTCATGCCGGAATTCGACCGATACGCC
>JABWBM010000186.1 GCA_013360495.1 Planctomycetaceae bacterium | reverse complement strand
CGACAAAGGCGCGTTGAAAACGGGGTTCCCCAAGCAGTTTGGCGCTCCCATCGCCTACCTCGACTTCATGCGCTGCACGGACAACACCATCAACGCTGCGTTGGGCTTCGGCGCTGGACTGACCAAGTTCTACCTCGCCGTCAAGAACGAACGCGGCGAAGTCACACTCGTCAGAAGAACGGCGTAGAAAGCCCCTCCTCATTAATCGTTGCGCACAGGCTTGTCACACATCAATATCGCGCGCCATATGATCCGCTTTGCCCAATATGGCCGTTATGAATTAAGCCTGTATGTGACTTTGTCACTGGCGCTCGCGGCGCTCAGCGCCTTCGGGCTCTCGGCATGGCTTTCACCGTGGATCGGCATTCCCCTCGCAATCATCTTCTTCACCGCCGCCGGGTTTGTCTTCTGGTTCTTTCGCGATCCGGAGCGCGAAATCGCTGGCCTCCCCACCGATATCGTTTCACCCGCCGACGGGACAGTCACCGATGTGAAAGACTCCGCGACATGCGCTGAATATATCGGTGGCGGCGCCGCCATGCTCGGCATCTTTCTGAGCGTCTTCGATGTTCACATCAATCGCGCGCCCCTCGACGGCGATGTCCGCTATTTGCGGTACAAAGCCGGGAAATTTCTCGACGTCCGCCATCCCGATTGTCCGCGCCTCAATGAGCAACAGGCGATCGGGTTTGAGGCGAACGCGGCCGGCGGCGCTCGTGTTTTGGTTCGTCAGATCGCCGGGTTGATCGCACGGCGCATTGTCTGCGACCTCAAACCCGGCAGCCGGCTCAAGCGAGGCGAGCGCTTCGGCATGATTAAGTTCGGCTCGCGCACGGAAATCTGGATCGGCACCGTGGACGCCCGCGTCGAATGGCTCGTCAAACCCGGCGACCACGTCAAAGGGGGATCAACGATCCTCGGGACAATCCACCCTTCGCAACCCCGATGAATCATATTTGAATGACGTTAATCGGTGTTCGCCCGTTTAACGCATCGACAATCGCTTGAGCGCACAGCTGCCCCATGGCCTCGCGAGTCGAGATCGTCGCGCTGCCGATATGCGGGAGCAACACCACATTATCGAGCCCTGCCAATCTGGGCGAGAAGCGCGGTTCATTCTCGTAGACATCGAAGCCCGCGCCAGCAATCGCTCGCTTCTCCAGCGCATCGATCAGCGCCTCCTCGTCAACTACCGGACCGCGCGCGGTATTAATCAGATACGCCGTCTGCTTCATTAGCGCGATGCGCTTCGCGTCGATCAAATGACGCGTCTCTGGCGTGAGCGGGCAATGGAGACTGACGAAATCCGACTCGCGAAGAAGCGGCTCAAGCTCGACACGTCGAGCGCCACATTCCCGCTCGAACTCCGGCTTCGCCGAGCGCGCCGTATACAAAACGCGGCAATCGAACCCGCGCGCCAACGTCTTCGCTACGCGCTGACCTATGCGGCCTGCACCCACAATCCCCACAGTCGCGCCATAAAGATCGCGCCCGAGCAACATCAACGGCGCCCACCCCGTGAATTCACCCGCGCGCGTCGTACGGTCACCCTCGATAAAGCGCCGCGCGCAGGCGAGCATCAACCCCACCGCAATCTCCGCGCTGGCATTGGTGAGCACGTCTGGCGTGTTGGCAACGATGATGCCGCGCGCCTTCGCCACCTTCAGGTCAATGTTGTTGGTGCCTACGGCGTAGGTTGCGATCACTTTAAGTTTCGCTGGGAATTTCGCGATCGTTTGCGCGTCGAGCGGGTCGGCTAGCGTGCAGAGCAGTCCGTCGCAACGCTCCCCCACCATAGCGAGCAGCTCGTCGCGCGAGAGATTACGCTCATGCGGATTGGTAACAATATCCACGCCGGGAAGGCCGGAGCGCAACAGGCTGAGCGTCGCTTCAAGTACGGCGCGGGTTATGACGACGCGGCGCGACATGGAGGACTAATTGCTACCGGAATAAGGCGTGGCGGCCGCACGCTGACACAGGTCGCCGAGCACGTCGGCGTCCACAGGCAGTTCGACTACGGAGAATGCTCTCGAGCGCGCCTCTTCGCCGACGGCAATCCCCTTCTCATGAATCAAGATCAGCGGGATCACCATGCCAAAGCTTTTCAGGAAGCGAACGACGTCAATATCCTTGAACGTTGCGTTACACTGCGCGATCAGAAGATCGAAGAACCCTGAATCCAATTTCGACAATGATGCCGGCGTGGCTTCTGCCGCCTCGCCTTCGAAACCTATGTAGGCAAGCAGTTCAAGAATCTGGCCGCGCCGCGCTTCGTCATTGGCGATCACCAGCACGCGCCGGGATTCGCTCCCTACCGCCGAACGTCGCTGCGAGCCGGACGATGGCTTGCCGGAGAGAATCTCCTCGATCTTTCCGAGCAGTTCGCGCGCCTTGAAGGGCTTGCGCAGGTAGGCGTCAGCGCCGGCCATAAACCCTTCAAATTCGTCCTCGAGCGAATCAAGCGCCGTGAGGTAGATAACCGGGACGCTTTTGTATTTCTCGATTTCGCGCACTTTGCGCACGAACTGATAACCGTCAATCTCGGGCATCATCACATCCGTGACGACGATATCGATTTCGTTCTTTGCAAGCTTGTCGAGCGCTTCGCGCGCACTGTATGAACTATGAACCGTGTAACCATTGCGCGCCAGCAGCGAGCGGACGATCTCCACTACTGACTTGTTGTCGTCGAGAAGGAGTATGGTCTTCTTCATACCAACAATCCGCCTTGACCCGCGACCCACGCGGCTTGCGCGAACGCACTAGAGTACCCGAAACTGGCATACCGGGGCAATCCCATTGTGGCGCGCGCGGCCATGCGCTATACGGATTTTTATGGCGAGACGCAACAGGGAAGCTCCTTTTGAGGTGATCTGGGAAGGGAAGTATGACGGCAAGTGCCGCAGGCGCAGACCCGTTCCACAGCAACCCGTACGTCTTCGAAGCGTTGAACGAACAGGCGGGCCGTCACCAAACCGGCTCGTGCTCGGCGACAATCTTGGCGCTGGCTCCGCGCTGCTTGGTGAATTACGCGGGAAAGTCAGGCTTATCTACATCGACCCGCCGTTCAACCTTGGGCGGGACTTCCAGGCACGCATTGAGGTCGATGGCTACGCGACTCGCGATATTCCGGCCTATTCTGACACATGGGGGCCGGGCGAGGAGAGTTTCGCGCACATGCTCTGGCAGCGCTTGATCCTCGCGCGCGAGATGCTGACATCCGATGGCAGCATCTTCGTCCACTGCAATGATCACACAAGCCCGATGATTCGCGGACTGCTTGACGACGTGTTCGGCCCGAAACGCTTCCTCAATGAAATCATTTGGCATTACACCGGCGGAGGACGAAGCCGTAACGTGTTTTCGAACAAGCACGACACGATCTTCTGGTATGCGAAGGGGCCGCGGAACATCTTTCGTATCGACGCCATACGGGAACCGTACAAGCCCACGAGTGGCTACGCCAAAAGCGGCATCGTCTCGCGCGCGGGCAAACGGTACGTCCCCCATCCTGATGGGACACCGGCCGATGACGTGTGGGACATACCTATGGTGAACCCCATGGCGGGCGAACGCACATGCTACCCAACGCAAAAGCCCCTGCGCCTGCTTGAGCGCATCATCGCTGTTGCATCAAACGAAGGTGACGTAGTCGTCGATCTCTTCGCCGGTTCAGGAACAACCGCAATCGCGGCGGAGAAGCTTCGCCGGAATTGGGTCGTGTTCGAACGATCACTGCTCGGCGTGAGCATCGCACGCCATAGACTCCTCGTGGAAGGCGCAAGATTTGCGCTCATGCACGATGCGAGCCTCCTGCGTTCGTCCCCCAAAGCCCTCGCCAACATCGAGCAACAAAACGATACGATTGCCCTTCGAGACTTCTCCATGAGTCCGGAACCTCTGAAAAGGACAGGCAACGCTCGCTCCGCCTCACTCGTTTCCAATTGGGGGATTGGACTGAGAGGCTCCGAAGGCGAACTCACACTTTCAAGTTGGGCTCCCGACAATCAACAACTCATCTTCAAAACTCACCAAAAACATCAAAGTTTTGTACGAATAGTCATATACGATGTTTTCGGTAGGCGTTGGGAGCAAACCGCCAAAAAACAAGGGAATTTCATGGTATTTGAGTCAACTGTTTTTGCTACCGTGTGACGGTAAACACGCTTCAGACCTTGACTGGGCCATCCAAATGATTTACTATCTTACACATAGTTGAACAAACTGCACATTGGCGGTTTGTGGTATCTTCATTTGGGGGGCGACGTGCGTCGTCTATGGTGTGAAGATCATTTTTTACAACGCACGTTCTCTTTTTAGAAGCAAGGTTCGACCATGCGAAACATGAAACCATGGATGGTGGGGATTTTTGCCGTTGCGTTCGCAGCCGGGGTTACCGCCGGTGACGCCGCACAATACCGCGGCGGCGCGAACCATCCCGGCACGTCGCCGGACGAAGAAGCCGCTGATCTCTCGGGCCTGGGCGTGCTTGACCTTTGCCTTGACTTTGCTCCTTTGGGCGACTTGCTCGCAGATCCGCTCGTTATCGAAGACATGATCGTGATTGCAAGCCTCGACGGCAGGGTTGGCGTGTATGAGGCGGAAACGGGTACGGTTGTCTGGACCCGCACGCTTGACGCGGGGATTTCCGCGACGCCAGCCTACGACAGCGGACGCCTTTTCGTGGGGACGCAAGGCGGAACGCTTTATGCCTTGAAGTTCACCGACGGCGCAATTCTCTGGCAGGAAGATCACGGCGGCTACCAGATTGGCGCTCCGGTCGTGTCCGCAAACAGCGTCGTTGTCGCTCCCGGCTTCGGTAATTCCAACCTCTTGGTGTACGACGCTGATGATGGCGACCTGCGCCTGACCATTCCACTCTCGCGTGATGCGCAGGCCTCGCCGGCCATACGTGACGGCAAGATCGTCGTGGTACAACCTGATGGCGTCATCAGCTGCTACAACCTCGCGGACGGCACAGCCGCGTGGGGTTCCTCGGTGACGACCCAGGGCAACTTCTTCGGCGTCCCGGCGGCAATTGTCGACGTTGCCGGCGCAGACAAAATCTTCGCCTTCCCGGGCGCTGGCGACCGCGACACAACCGGAAGTTCGACGATCGCCGGCTACGAAGGCTACCGCCTGTGGTATGGCGACCTCGACACCGGCGTGTTCAACGGCATCATTCCCGGCAACAATTCCACGTATGCTGCGATGCAACGTGGTGGTGACGGCAACGGGGGCGACGGCGGAAAGCCGGGCCTCTCAGACCTCCCGACAGAGCTCGTAGAAATGCTGCAACGCTTGAGTGATAAAGACTCGATGCTCAAAACCATCGATTACTACGGCGAAATGTACGGGCTTGACCCGGACGAAATCGCAAAGCTCAAGCAAATCGTGTCTGATCATCTCGACAAGCTCGAGCGTTTCACCGAATCCCGGAAGTCGGGCCGCTCGGAAGGGCATGCTGCTAGTCTCCCCGGTTCAAGCTTCGACGCCAATTGGCCAACTTCTGAATCGGTTCGTTCCGGCGGCCTTTCCTACCTTTCGCGCGGCACGCAGAAATATTTCGCCATGCGCATGAACGAAATTCCCGGTCTGTCGGTTGAGATGCGCGTGATCCAGTTCAGCCTCAATCCGAACGCGAAAGGCGAACTGCGCTGGATGTACTCCACAGACTCCGTCGCGAACGCCTCAACGCTCGCGGCGGCAGCTCCGCTCCTTGTGCCCAATGTCAACGACCCGAACGGCGCCTACCTCCTTGCCCCTATCGGCCGCAACATCGCCGTCTTCGACGCCAGCGCTGGGAACACGCCGATTTTCGAAATCGAGATGCCAGGTTTTGTCTACTCATCGCCGGTGTACGCCAACGGCATGCTCGTGGTGTGCGACACCGACGGCAACGTCCGCGTTTACTGCAGCAACAACGAGCCACCCGAGGCTCCTGTGCTCTCGACGCCCGCCGAGGGGACGAACATTCTCAATCTCGTCTCCCCCCATTCGACCTGGGCCGCCTCGACCGACGACAACACGGCGCAGGGCAACCTGACCTACGTGATCCGCTACTCCATCGACAGCGACGGTCCCTACGACTACACCGAAATCGAACTTGCCGCCGGCACAACCTCCTATGACTGGACAGACCTGACCGACGACGACAAGGTGACGTTCATGGTGCGCGCGGTCGACGAGGCTGGTGCCGCCAGT
>JABWBM010000185.1 GCA_013360495.1 Planctomycetaceae bacterium | reverse complement strand
GTGGTCTCGCATCGCAGCGAGCAAAACAAACAGCGTCGTAATGCGCTGCTGCCCGTCTATTAGCAGATACTTTGCCACCCCTTCCGGTACTGAACGAGCCGGGGCAGTTACGATCGGGCCGATGAAGTGCTCAACAACCGGCCCCTCCATGAGCTCCGCAATATCGGTCCAAAGTTGGTCCCACTCTTTAGAAGTCCAAGTGTAAGGTCGCTGAAACAAGGGAACCAAATACTGATTAGTACCTTCAATCAGACGCTGGAGCTTTGTTTCCGTTGCTTTCACTTGGAACACCCTTTCGCTGAGCGGCGGGTTAGTACGCGAGCTTACTTCCCCGCCCGCTTCTTCTCTTCAATCGCGCGCAGGACTCGGTCTGGGGTCATGGGCACTTCGAATAGGCGCACGCCGACCGCGTCGTAGATGGCGTTGCCGACCGCCGGGATGATCGGCGCGAGGCCGCCTTCGCCGCATTCTTTGGCGCCAAACGGGCCTTCGGGGTCGATGCTTTCGACGATCACGATGTCCATCTCGGGCGTTTCGTAGGGCGTTGGAATCTTGTAGTCGAGGAAGTTGCCGTTGAGCAATTGCCCGCCGCGATAGCGCATTTGTTCCGTGAGCGCCTGGCCGAGTCCCATGTGGATGCTGCCCTCGAGCTGGCCTTCGACGGCCATGGGGTTCAGCGCGCGGCCGCAGTCGTGCGCCGCCCAGATGTGGCGCGGCTGCACAAAGCCCGTTTCCGGGTCCACGTCCACTTCGCAGATGTAGGCGCTGAAGCTGTACGAAGGCGAAAGGCCGGCGTTGCTGCCCTTGAACTCCGTGCCTAAGGGCGGGCTCTGGTAGCAGCCGCTGGCAATCAGCGCGCCCCGGTCGGCCTGGGCCTCGTGCAGGGCCTCCATGAAAGTGACCGCCACGCTGGGCTTGCTGCGGCAGACGAGCCTCTCGTCCTTGAAATCAAAATACTGCGCGGGCTGGCCCGTGAGCTTGGCCGCGGCCTGCGCCAGGTCGTGGCGGATTTTCTCAGCCGCGTCGCGCGCGGCGTTGCCCGCCATGAACGTGACGCGCGAGCTGTAGCTGCCAAGGTCAATGGGCGCGAGATCCGTCTCCTGCGAGCGCACATGGATGCGATCCATGTTCACGCCCAGCACTTCGGCGACCATCTGCGCCAGCACGGTGTCAGAGCCCTGGCCGATTTCAGCGGCGAGCGAATGCACGGTGATGCCGCCGTCCATGTCGATTTTCAGGTGCACCGTGCTCTGCGGCAGCTTGTTCCAGTGAATCGGCAGCGCGCTGCCTGAAATATAAAACGCGCACCCAACGCCGATGCCGCGCCCGTAGGGCAGTTTGCCCCACTTATTCTTCCAGTCGGAAAGGCGCATGACTTCGGCCAGGCCTTCGCGGATGCCGTTGCTCGTGATGCGGAACTTGTGGTAGGGCGTAAAACACATCTCGGGCAAGAAGTTGCGCAGGCGAAGCTCACAGGGGTCGACGCCCAGCTCGACGGCCGCCATGTCCATGAGGGTTTCCATGGCAAAGCGCGGGTTGACGCTGCCGTGGCCGCGCATGGCGCCGCTGGCCGGGTGATTGGAATAAACGCGGCGGCCCTTGTAGCGGAAGGCGGGCAGATAATAGGGCCCGTTTGAAAGCACGCCGTTGTAATAGGTGGTCACCACGCCGAAGCTGCCGAACGCGCCGCCATCGAGCACCACGTCGGACTCGAAGGCCGAAATCTTGCCCTTCTTGTCGGCGGCGATTTTCATCTTCATTTCGCTGGGGTGCCTGCCGCGATTGGTGAGAAAAACTTCCTCGCGGTCGAAGGTCAGCTTGACGGGTTTGCGCGTGAACTTGCTGATCAGCGCGCAGGCGATCTCGTGGGGGAAGGGGTCAGACTTGCCGCCGAAGCCGCCGCCCACCATGGGTTTGACAATGCGGATCTGGTGCATGGGCAAGCCGAAGACTTTGGCCATGGCGCGGTGGAGATAGTGCGGCACCTGCTGGGCCGAGTAGCACGTGAGTCGGTCGTCGGCTGTCCAGTGGCACACGGTCGAGTGCGGCTCAGTAAACCCGTGGCTACACGCGAGGTTTTTGAAATCGCCCTCGGCGACGGCGCCTGCGTTTTTAAAGCCGGAGTCCACCTCACCGTATTCCTGGGCGACGTGTTTGTGGACGTTGGTGCCGGGGTGGCCCTTGTCGACTTTCTCCTGCACCTGATCTTTGACCGGCTTGGTGCCAAGGCGGGCGACCTGGTGGTTGGTCAGCTCCTCATACTCGACGTTGATGGCCCACACTGCTTGCGCCGCGATCTCCTCGCTGTCGGCGGCGACGATGGCCACGATATCGCCGATGAAGCGTGACTTGTCGGACGCGATAGCCTGTTCATCCTGCGAGACGGGCAATACGCCGAAGGTGACGGGCCAGTCGTGGCCGGTGAGAACAGCGCGCACGCCGGGGATGGCGCGAGCCTTTGATGTGTCGATATTTTTGATGTTCCCGTGGGCTATCGTGGCGCGGAGCAGACGCGCGTGGAGCATGTCGGGAATTTTGATGTCGTCGGTGTAAATCGCCTCGCCCGTGGACTTCTTGTGCGCATCCACCAGCGGCACAGGCTTGCCGACGATCGACTCGCCGGTATAGCGGTTCTTCTGGTGCGGGTTGGTGTTCTTGCCGTTGGTTCGTAGCAGCATGGAATTTCCTCAAAGATTCACCACAGAGGCACAGAGTTCACAGAGGAGAATTAGCCGCGGACGGACGCAAATAAACGCGGATAAATCTGATCACGAAAGCATAAAATTGGGCAGTGAGATTCATGTTTTTCGTACTTTCACTCTTTCGTGTTTTCGCGATTCTCTTTTGTATCTGCGTTCATTAGCGTTTATCTGCGGCTAAAAATCTTCCTCCGTGTTCTCTGTGCCTCTGTGGTGAGTTCTTTACACCCTCACCTCGTCGGGCGCGGGGCTGACCACGACCGGCGCGCCGGTCCGTAGTTCCTTCGCCGCGCGTTCTACCGCGTCGTAAATCTTCACGAAGCCGGTGCAGCGGCACAGATTGCCCGCCAGCGCTTCCTTCATCTCTTCACGGCTCGGGTTCGGGTTGTGATCGAGCAGATGTTTGGTCGTCATGATGAAGCCCGGTGTGCAGTAGCCGCACTGGGAGCCGCCGCACTCGGCCCATGCGCGCTGGATCGGGTGCATGGTTTTATCATTGAGGGATTCGACGGTTTCGATGCGCGAGCCTTCGAATTCATGAGCGAGCGTGAGGCAGGCAAGGCGCGGACGACCGTCGGCGATCACGGTGCAACAGCCGCACGTGCCCATGTCGCAGCCGACCTTGGTGCCGGTGAGGTTCAAGTCCTCGCGGATCACTTGGGCCAGTGTGCTGTTGGGGGCGACGGCGACCTCGCACTTTTTGCCATTGACGATGAATGTGAGAATGCGCTTGTTCATAAGCGTCGTTTCCACGTTTTCCATGGATGGAGCGTTCGTTACCTTGAGGAAGTGTAATCTTTAGGGCGAAAACGCGCAACGATCAGGGATGAGAAGACGTGCCCGAACGAGGCCAACATAGAACGTCATACCGGCGCAAGCCGGTATCCAGAGACTTCCAATAAGACTGGATTCCGACTTACGTCGGAATGACAAAAGTCGTGCACCTACCCCAACTCCCGCGCGTAGCGCTTGTCAGGGGTTTCGAAGCGCGTGCAGCTTTTGCGGAAGACCAGTTCCACGTCACCGGTTGGACCCGCGCGGTTCTTGGCAACGATCAGGCTCGCCGGTTCGATATCGAGTTGCTCTTCTCGCTCCTCGCCCGCATAGGCATCGGCGCTCTTCTCCGCCTCGTCGCGCTTGGCGGCGTCGAGCAAGCGCTCGCGCTGGATGAACATCACCACGTCGGCGTCCTGTTCGATCGATCCCGATTCGCGCAGATCGGAGAGCATGGGACGCTGCTGCACGCCACGGCGCTGTTCGATCGAACGGTTGAGCTGGGCGAGCGCGATGATTGGGACATCGAGTTCACGGGCGAGGGACTTCAAACCTCGCGAGACGATGCCGATCTGTTCGTGACGATCGAGGCGCATATCGCCGTTGATCAACTGAAGGTAGTCGACAACAATCAACTCAATCCCCGACTTCTCCGCAAGACGCCTCGCCTTCGCGCGGATCTCGGTCATCGAAAGCAAAAAGCTGTCATCGATGTAGAGCGGCGCGTGCGCCAGACCCGGGCGGCCGCGCGTGCCGCGCTGGGCTTCTTCAATAGCATGCAACTGCTCGGGCGTCAGGCTGCCGAGGCGCACTTCGCGCAGGCTTACGCCCGACATCGAGCACAACATGCGGCTCACAAGTTCGACGCCGGTCATTTCAAGGCTGAAGAAGAGCACGCCGCCGCGCCCGTCCTCGCGCCTCTCGGCCGCTGTGAGCGCTGCATGCTCGGCGATATTGAGCGCGATCGAGGTTTTTCCATGGCCGGGACGGGCAGCGAGCACGAGTAATTCGCCGCCTTTGAAGCCGGTAAGCAAACGGTCGAGGTCCTTGAACCCCGATGGCAGGCCGGGAACTTCGCCACTGCCGAGGCGCAGCTTGCGGAAGAGCTCGATCTGCTCGCGCACTTTCTCCAACAGCTTCGGCACCGACTGCGTTTCCGACTGAAAGCGCGCGGCGCCGAGGTGAAAGACCTTCTCCTCGAACTTCTCGATCAGTTCTTCGGCGGTATGGGTCGGGTCGTAGGCTTGTTCGCGCACCTCACTGGCGGATAGGATGATGGCGCGCAGGATCGCCTTGTCGCGCACGACCTCGGCGTAGTGGCGCGCGCCGAGCGACGTTGGCGCGATCTCGGTGATTTCCTGCAGGTATTCGACACCGCCCGCTTCCTCAAGCTCGCCGCGACGCGTGAGCGCTTCCTTGACGGTGATCCAGTCGATCTCCGTTCCGGTCTCGCTCAGCTTTTGCATCACGGCGTAGATCAATTGATGACGCGTGCGGTAGAACTCTTCGGGCCGGCGGACCACCGAGGCGACTTCGTTCATCACGGCGTTATCGAGAAAAATCGCGCCGAGCAGAGCCTGCTCGGCCTCGATGGAGTGCGGCGGAATCTTGTCGCGTGTTTCGGGCGTGGACATGACGTTGATCGTTCCGGAAAAAGTGAAGACGGCAAGTTAGGGCGGGCAGAACAGATGAACAAGCTTTGGCGGGAATTTCGATAGCGTGTGGAAAGATTCGGGAAAACGCGGCACAGAGTCGCGCCGCGGCAGCCATGAGCCGGATCGGAACTACGCAAGTTTTCGCACGACGACGTGTCCTTCGTGAATTTTTTCGACATATACCTGAGCGCCGCTGGATATGTATCCGTCGGTGGTCGTGACGTCGTACACGCGACCGTCGATGCGAACTTTGCCGGCGGGGCGCAGGTCGGTGCTGGCGACGCCGCTCTGACCGACGAGGTGTTCCTGCAGGGTTTCGGTCTGCGAGTTATGCTGGCCAAGCGCTTCCTTGTGGATCATCTTGCGCACGCCGGGAATTACCGGCAGCAGCTTGAAGATCGAGAGACAGACTGCGGTGCAGCCTGCAGTGGCGCCGACGATACCCGCCATGATCGCGGAAAGATCGGTCGTTGACAATTCAAACGCTTGAGCCGCGAGGTCACGGGAGATCAGGAAGAGCCCGCCGCCCAAGAGCACGATGCCAAGGATGCCCGCAAGCCCGAAGCCCGGCAGCACCATAAGCTCGATCACCAAGAGGAAGATACCGATACCCGTGAGGCTCAGGGGCAGCACGAGATCCACGGACTGCATAACGTGCGTTTCCGCCATGAGCGCGGCCGGAAACACGAACATCGCGAGCATCAACAAAGGGACGGTTTTCATAGTAACTCCTATGCACTCATGGAACGTTGGTGTCATTTTAGCGCCAGAACGTCGCTTTGGCGCTTCCAAATTTCGGGGGACTTTGCAATGACAGCGGGGGAGACGAACGCGTGTTACGGATTATCCCGCTCTCCACGCATGTAGTGGGGTCTATACCATCCTATGACATTCCCATCGGCTCCTATAAAAACATAGAATTCATTTTGTGCGGCGCTCATTGAGAAAAACGCCGACACTGTTTCAACAGGAAGCTTGCGGATCTCCATAACATCGTTATCCGAACTTGATAAGTCATCGCTGATTCAACTCGTAAGTGCAACGGTCAAGAGGCTTCTCGTTCTATAGAATACTTCGTGCGGCGTGCGGTAGTCGAGTGACTTCCGGGGACGGTG